>NZ_UGNW01000002.1 GCF_900452515.1 Legionella birminghamensis | reverse complement strand
GTTCATTATCCGTAACTTGGTAGTTGAGAATTGCTATTAAATTCTAATAACAAAGCATTATTGTTAAGTTTAAACTTAGAGTGAAATATAGCGCAGAGCTCTCATTCTTAATTTCCTTATTTTTGAATGAATTAGCTTGCTTTAAATGGTATTATTGAGGCTAAGACATTCGTTTGTGTAATGTCGGTTACACCAAGAGTACTGTTTGGCGACTGCGCTCTTGGTGTTATAAATTCAGAATGATCTTAACTTTAGCGAAAATAAATTTCAACTTTTTACTCGATTTTTTTTCGACTAAAATGTATGATTGTCAAAAACTTCAAAAGAATTACATGGCCAACTGTGTACAGTACAATTGCTCTTGGGATGATATAAAACAACAGGTACTCCAAGTTAACCCTTCGCTCTATAACATTATTGAGAGTGATAGGAGTTTGGTACCAGATACCGTTACAAAGCTCAAATATCGTTACGGTCAACAAGTTGGGGACGAGTCGTTCTTTTACTTCCCAAACTGTCAAAAATCTCAAACTATGCCGTTTTGCATGGTTCTTGAGAACAATTTCGAGATGTATATGGAGTTTAATGATAATATATCACCTTGGAAGATATATAAGCCTGGTCAGGTTTTTCCTTACACTAAATTTTTAAAAAATAACTATCTTTATGAACCTTCCGACATATTAAAGATGACAGCTGGTATAAAAAACTCTTTTATTTTGTTAAATAAATTTAGTGACAAGAAAAAACACGCTAATTTGAAAAAAAGATTTAACCTTTCCTCCGAGCCTCCAAAATGCTTTACAGAACAATTTCATATTTTTAAAGAAATTTGTGATTATGCAAAACCAGACTGGACAGCCACTCTTCTAGCCTTTCCTACATCGTGGGAGGAAAAAGCTTACCGATCACCCGAGTTTGCCAACTATCTGAATCGTATCGCAAATGAAGACCATCTATTTAAAAGAAACTCTTTACTTTATGACTATATTTTAACAACTGTCATTTTAAAGAATCGAATTACATCAAATAGTTTCATAAAAGAGATTATTAAATATCTTCTATACGTGGCATGCGGTGATCAATCTGCATATATGCCATCTTTATGTGAAGCGAATGCTCCAATCAGTTTTTTAAGAAATACCTACATAGAGGTATATAAATCTGAATCAACACCAATATTTATGGTCCCACACAAGCTTGTTCCCTTTGAGTCAACCGAAACAGTTTACTACTCTTTAAATAAAGATGATTTTCTATTCAAACCAAATCAAATTTCTAACTTAAATAAATTATCCCAAGAAATCAAAATTGCATTTACAAACACGCTTCATGAGCTTAAGTCTTGTGAGATTGCAACCAACACCTTACTTTACAAAAGCACTTCTGTGACTGAATTAGATATTAATCATCGCTGGAATGGGAGTCCTAGTGATAACAACCAAAGTTCTCTATCATTTTTTGAAGACCCAAACATACAATTGCAAAAGGTTAGTGCATTACAATTACCAATAAACTCCCAGTTTCTGTCAGGATGCTTTTCAATGAAATATCTCAATCAATTTAATGTACATAAAAAATAGTCAAATAGTTTTGTTAAATTTTCAAAAATCTTTTTTACCTGCGACATCGGTATTTCATTTTTGTTAAAATAATCATGAATAGCTTGTATAGAATCTAAATTTAGTTCTACCTTAACTTTCATGATGAATGGCTTTATTTTATCTTTGTTTGGGATTACTCCTGAGTATTTGTCTAAAACTGAAGCTATCCTCCCAATATAATCTGGTGGGATTGCTAAGAATTTACAGATATTTAAATAATCACCTTTGCAAGACAGGTTGGTTAGACATTCGGCTGCATTAATTTGTTCCAATCGATCTCGAATAAACTTTAACACCGACTTATATGAGTACATCTGTTGTGCTGAATTAAAATATATATTTGGAATAAACTTAATAGTTGGTGAAAATTTAGGCTCAATTTCATTACTAAAATAATTCAATACATCCTCTTTTTTAATATCCACATAGAGTTTGCGAAATTTGGCTAGGATATCACTTCCCAAATATGTGGATAACGTCTCCCAAGTTCTCTGTTTGAAGTGGATGTTTTTTATAATAGATAAATAGCTTTGAAGTTCATTATGCTCCAGGGCTGTTTTCCTAAAATTTATGATTGCCAGAGTTTTCGAATTAGAAGGATCTCGAGGGTCATACGACACTGCGACTTCGTCGTCTCCATCAACATAATGATTCAAGAATTGTTCGTACACCCAACCAAAACCCAACATCCCTACTTTTCTAAGCTCAAATGCTCTTAATGCCCCCATCGAGCCAATACCTACTACTTTAATACCACGAGATATCAACCACAAAATTTCTTTATGAGTAATGCTGGGCTGTTGATCAAATACACCATCAACAATAACAACCTCTTTAATTGTTGGATAGGAAAAATACAAATTCAATAAATGTCCTCTTCTTATACTTGGTAAGATAAGGTCAAAGTCTGTCAAATATTTTTTCATTTCTATATTTGATAATGTGGATTCGATAAAAATAGCCCTATCGATTCTCATATATCAACCAAAAATGACTTCAAAACAGTGATTTCACTCTGGATATAACAATAGTAGGCCAAATCTTTTTTATGTTGACTTAATATGTTTTTAATGTTTTTGAATTCTTCAGATACTGAGATCTCATAAAGAGCATAGTTTAATAGCATTCTTTCTATTCTAGGGGATTCTTTAAGTTCCGTTTTCTTACTGGCTCTCACGTATAATTCATCAGTAATATCGTCACGAACACCTGAGATCACTCCTACTTTTGATTGAATGGCCTCAAATAATGCTCTTTCCATAGCAAAGTAAATATTGGAATGACTAGCGTACCCTGCAAATATTTTACCGATATCTAAAGGACTCTTATTTCTAATTTGACACCCTACTACAGGAATACAAAAAGGACTTTCATACAGATAAAAAATACATTCAATATTGTCATCAATACAAAAAGAAAATTTTTTATCTACCAACAATTCACTCTTCTTGTTATTTTTAACTGAAATTCGTTCATTTAACTCCCAAAAACTATAAATAAGTGCTTCTTCAAAAGAATTTCCTGATGCTAAACCATTAGAGTTCTGACCTACCAGCCTATTCATTACGTTGTTACTGTCGAGGCTTAGGAAACAGTGTGGAATTAAGACCTCTTTTTGTAAATTAAGAAGAGTTCCCCAACACCAATCTATAGGAAACTCTTCACTAATTGACACAAATGAAGAAATTTGGTCAGGTCTTATAAAATAATTATTGCTCGAAATGATGTTTTTTAGTGAGGTGTTTGAAACATCTGGAAGAACCTCCTCTGCATAGAAGGTCTCAACCGACTCCATTAGAGCAGAGCATTTGGCATCTTCGATAGTTATGCCCTTTCCCATACTACTGGTAAGCGACTTTGCAGAAGGTCTTATTGCGGAATAAACAAAAAGCTTAAATGAACTATCTAGATAAGTTAAATCTGAAATCCTAGAAATACCAAATTTGTCTAGATTTTCTAATAAGTAATTGACGGTTTCCAATGATGGCTTAATTCGTGCCATAGACTATCCACCAGAGGTTGCAGAAATAATCAGTAAGCTATCTTTATCATGACAATGTAATCCTTTTAGATCTAAGACTTTACTTTTATTCAGATAGATAGCTATAAATGGTTTAGGTTTTCCATCATTGTTAAAAAGTATGTCATAGTCGCTACCAATCAGACATTTAAGCAGTTCAGTCCATAACTCATTAGAGTTAACCTCGTAATTGCCATTATATATCTCTAAACTACCTGGCAAACTTAATTGAATAAAAAACATTATATAAAATCAATAGAATTTAAAGATATGGACTCATCAGTATTACTTTCCTGATTGTCGAAATCAAAGAACTCAGAAATATCCTCATATCCAATTATTGTATCTTCAGTATCCACAAGTATACCTACCTTACATTTTGATATTCAATAATACTATTATTTTCTAACCAACGGAAATCATCTAGTAGGTTTTCAACGCTATCACTCTCACCAAGGAATGCTATTGAAGCATTACTAGCTGAAATAGGATGTTCACAAATATCCCCCACCTTCACTCGAACATCGAAATTGTACTCTCCCTTGAGCTTGGGTAATGTAATACTCATAACTTTACCCTTTTGCATGGGAATATATCCACTTATTTGAAAACCTTCAAAATTCTCTCTTAAAGGTAATGGCTTATTTAATTCTAAAAGTATCATCGCAGTTTCCATGCTAATACCCGATCGCTTCTTGTGAATTAGATTAATTGCACCGCCAGCTTGACGAATGTTAGTCTCAAGAAAAATAAGCGTTCCATCATTATCAACGAAAAACTCAGTGTGCATGACTCCATTAGTAAAATTCATAACACTTGCAACTAGTTTACTCGCTGATTTTATTTTCTCTTCTAGATAATGATTTTGTATGGGAAAACTAGAAATTATCTTACCTTTTAAAAAGAAGTGATTAGGGTAAGAGTATTGTCTTGCTTGTATATACTTAATTTGTCCTTGTTGTACATATAACTCACAATGAACCAACGGAAGGTTATAGAATTTTTGAATGATAAATTTGTTGTCACTCCAAGATTTAAATTTTTCCCAGCAACTTTCAATTTCTACAGATTTAACCTGCAAGGTGCCTTCTGCACCAGCTAAATTATCAGGTTTTATAAAGTAATCTCCCTCTCCTAATCTTTCTCTAAGTAACCTTGGAGTTATAGAAGAATCGAATACGACTGTTTTTGGAGTAGATAGTACTCCATAAAGAAGTTCATACATTTGGGATTTTATTTTAAATTTTGTGATTTCTCTAACCCCCATCCCGGGAATAGAGAAATGATCCCTTAATTGTGCAACCTGCATCAAAAAATTATCGTTATAGCAAACAATAGCATCTGTCTTTTTTTGAGATAATATTTCTATAAAATGTTGGAATGTTAAATCTTCATAATAAACTGCTTCAAATTCATCTGAAATGTTTGTATGCTCACTTCCTTTCTTGAAGGAGTAAATTGGGTAAATATTATTCTCTTTTAGAATTTGAGAATCTATCTGGTCATACAAAAACGATGGCCCTATAAGTAACACGGTTTTCTGTTTCATATCTTACTGAAATATTTTTGCATTAAGCTGCATAATGTTGAGAAAATAGTTAAAATTACAATTGCTATTATCAAAATGTGCTTTAGCTCTAATAATGTTAATTTTGATAGTCCACGAATGAGCAAATATAGTAAGGCTGGACTTAATCCGTTTAAAACAAGAGAATGAAAGTTAGTTAATTTTGCACCCTGCAACTCGTTATACTGCTCTAATTGTGCAATCTGTCGAACATAAAACAAGCTTAAATACTCCAAGAGTGCATAGGCAGCAAAAATAAGCAAGAATACACTCAAACCCATCACTTGTTTATTTATAGACCAAAAAAATAAACCCAAGAAAACAGGAACAAACAGGTTTATATAAAATATAGAACTCATTAGCTCTTTTCTAGAGAATGTTACATTTCTTTTTAAAAGAAATAAGGTGAATACGAGGCCAATAAGTATGGAGAAAAAAGGTTCGCAAGAATAAGTATAATTAAATACATTTAAAATATTGGACTCATTTTTAACAAAATAGGTTAGAATTGAACCCGTTAATACAGCTAACACCAAACCATAACCAAGGCCAATGCTAACTAGCAACTGCAAATCAATTTTTTCGACTTCTATTTGATGAATTTTATAGAAGTAGGCAATGAATATCAGTATCAATAAAGCACCAACCCAACCTGAAAGCATGAATGCAGTTGAGACTATTGATGCAACAATCAACATTAAAAAGATCAGTGAAAAGGCAATTAAAATTTGTATGAATGAATATTGACCACAAATTTCTTTGAAAGATAGATGATATCTACGAACAAATACCAGATAACAAACAAACGCCATCTCCAAAACCATACAGAATGTCCTGTATTGCTCGGTATAATCATTTGCGAAAAACCAACTAAAGATTCCAAGCGTTATTACGCCGGAAAAATTCAAAATAATTCCGAAATAATTATTACCATGAGCAGTAGATAAATTAGTTTTTCTGGAGTTGCTAATTTCCTCTCTGACTAATAACTGGAAATAACAGATAACAAAATAGTGTGCCCCGCTCCAAGCATACAGTGAAAGTATATTATGTGGATTCATTACAAAGTAGCTGGTGATAGTAAAAAAACAACTAAAAACTATAGCTAACAATCTGTATATATGTAGGATGTGATTCTCACCGCCTTTTTTTGTTAATGCTTTACTGAGAAATTGATAGAAGAACGACAAGAGCATACTATTACATGCTAACAACATGGTAATTTGAGAAAAATATAAAATTAGCTCTAATGGGCTGCTCGAAACTTCGTCATAAAAATGAGTTTCGATTCCTAATGCTCTTATTGGAATATATACAGGAAGAATAAAGAAATAGATGAAACCAATGCTTGAGAATAGTCCATTAACAACCATATTCCTTGAACTACTCATTATAGATATCTTCCTAACCTTTTAATTTAAAGTAGGTTATTATACCTAGAGCTTCAATTCGTTCAAATATCCCAAAGTATTTTCTATATGAATAATAGATATTGTAGACAAATCCCAATTTTGGGAAAAGAAGGCCAGTATAATTTGGAAAACACCTCTGTATTAATCATTGGGGCAGGAGGAGTAGGATCGCCACTTAGTTTATACCTTGCCGGCTCTGGTATTAGTACTCTAGGACTTATTGACTTCGATGATGTTGACCTGACAAATCTTCATCGCCAAATTCTATTTTCTGAAAAAGATATAGGAAAAAACAAAGCTCTCCAAGGTGTTCAGAAACTTAAAACTTTAAACTCTGGAATTAGTATTAACCCCTATCCAGAGAAATTAACGATTAAAAATGCAAAGAGAATTTTTCAAAAATACGAACTTATCATTGATGGTTCTGATAATTTTCAAACTAGATATTTAGCAAATGATATTTGTTGTCAGTTAAATTTACCACTTATTAGTGCTAGTATCTACAAATCGCAAATTCAAATTGCCACAATCAATCCCAAGGTCGCATGCTATCGCTGTATTTTTCCCGAACCTCCACCTCCGAACCTTGTCCAAAGCTGTTCTTTATCAGGAATTATTGGCACTACCTCTGGTATTGCTGGTAGTATTGCAGCTTCAATTGCCATTCAAATAATCTGTCATAAAACCCCATTGGAAAGCAAGATACTCAGAATTAACTGCAATGATTTCTCTTCTGAAAAGCTTGAAATTCTTAAGAATCCAACTTGTACGTCTTGTAAGGTTAAATTAGTTTCATGGCCAGCAATTAGCTATAGAATCAGGCTAGAAGACATAGAGGTGAATGATTATTTAGTTATAGATGTTAGAGAGTTAAATGAAGATCGTTCCAAAATGCTTGTATTAAACCAGCTACACTTACCATTCTCCGAGCTAATCAAATGCCTTCCCCAATTACCTGATAAAAAAATACTTGTATATTGTTCACAGGGAGTAAGAAGTGAATATGTGGCACATCTTCTACGTAGTAGAGGGTTTGAAGCATTTTCCTTAGGTATATGTATATCATTAGACGGGAAATAGATTTGTGAACTGCGTCTCAAAAACGAGGTTCATCAGAGCCACTACCTTCGACTAAGGAAGGAAGTGGCTCTGCGAAATTTAATTTGAGATTAAAACCTGCGGACTTATTCATTATCGGACATAATTTTGTCAAAAAAAGCTTTATCTCCCAAGCTAAGTCTAATAGACACTGATTTTCTTATTAATCCGATCCTAACGTCCTTCATCAAAGGTCTTGTAAGCTTTATTTTCTTTTCAAGCTCTATTATCTTTTCTTGAGTTTCTTGAGTGAAAAATACTTGAGTTGGCCCTTCTAATGGTGATTGGTTCAATCCTTCGTGAATGTCATCAATCAGTTCAATATAATCTGGATCTCTTTCATAATCCGCCCAATTTATTTTTGATATGGTATACAAATAGTAATTCACTGCATCCTCTATTAAACTAGACTGCTTACTCCGACCTGGGTAATCTCTTTCTGCCTGAATCTTTAGTTTTTTCTTAATATCGGTTGGAAAACGCACGCACACTAACCATTTCTCTTTTTTTTGTGGTGATCGAAAAATCATTTTTTTCTTCTTAAAGCCCTCGGTCATAATCATTCCCATTCATAATCAAAAAAATCTACATAAGCAAAATTACTTTAAAATTCAATAAGTTGAAAAATTATGACCCGGGTCATAATTTTTCGTTAATGGCTAATTCTTTCACTTTATATAGTAGGTCTTCTAAGCTTTTGAATGTAATTTCCTTGTTCACGTCGTCAATCTCAGGAAATCTCGAAAGAAGAACTTTATAAAGAACTGATGTTTCTCTTTCATCACTAACTTTAAATGTTGCATATTTCTTTTTAGCTCCTCCCTGACGACCTCTGGGCTGAGGTTTATGTTCCGGCTTAGACTTAACAGGTTCACCACCGTTCAAAATATTTTCAATTTCTGCGTATGTTTTTGGAACAAGCATACGTATCGTTTTAAAAGATAATTGATTGGCATTCAGTTTGGAAAAAAAAATGGGAGGAAACTTCTCTGGCTTAAGACAAATAATTTTCAATGCACTAGCTATTGCTTCATTTAAACCTATTATTGAAGACAACTCTTTATTGGATAAACTAATAGTTTCATCATCTAATAATAGATTTTGAACTATCAAAAAATTTTGAGCAACTGTTAGGCCTTTCCTTAAGTTATTTTCAGAAAGTTGTCTTCTTAATTTCCTGTGTTTTACTTTGAGTTTAGCAAGCAAGCTTTCATCAGTAATTTCTATACAAGTTACATTAGGAACACCAGCCATAATTGCGGCTAACCTCCTTTGATGCCCTTCTAAGATGACATACCCGTATTGCTTCTCGGAATTAAGGAAATAATCTGGATCATTTTCTTTATCAGCCAAAAAAATTTCAATTGGCTCTATCAAACCATCATTTCTTATTGAATAGGCAAGATCTCTTAGAAAGTTATAACTATCTTCTAACTCATCATTATCTAAAGTACAAACTTCAGAAAAGCTTGGAATTATATACTCTCCTGTTGTTGGGTCTAATCGACAAAGGCTTTCTTTTGTATCTATTTTAAGATTGTGCCTAATCCATGCATCATCGATTTTATCTCCTGGCCTAGGATTATAAGGATCTGGTATTAAGAGTAATGGATCATGCTCCACTAATTGTTTGCCTCTTGTATATTTTGTATTAGCAGTTATACCTGCACGCATAACCGTATCTGGCTTACTATTTTTAAGCTTGAGCGAGGTTGCAATGATTTTCTTTTTCATTTCTCTTATCCTTATCATTTAATACTTTTTGATACACAAACTCACCGAGCTCAATTGCTTCTATGGCGAACCTATCATTTTCTTTTAACTCAGTGTAGGGAGCAGTTATGGGAGCTTGATCTTCATCAATATCAACGGCTCTAGGGGAATCATGTATCTCAACATTATCTAAAAGTAATTTACAGAGCATTTCATTTGATTTTATGGTTTCGACAATACGATTCTGCGGAGTCCGTTTATTGTAATCCACTTTATTTTTTAGCAGTCCAATAATTTTAGCTTGAGCGTTTGCTGGTCTATGTATATTTTGTCGATTTACTAAATCAACCATTCCTGCTAACCCTTGCAAAGATTTATTACTTAGTTCTATTGGAATGAGAACATGCGTAGCAGCACGGATAGCGCTTTGGGTCAAAGGGCCTTTTGCTGGTGGAGTGTCAATTATTACCAAATCATAACCACATTCAATAAAATCATCCATTGCAAAGAAATCGTACGCTCTTTGAACTATACTTTCTAAGGTTTCGCTATATTCAAATGATTCGATATCCTTAATTAGGCTTGCATTACTAGGTAAGATATCTAAATTTTCGAGATCAGTAGGGTAAGGAACTACTGGATTTCCTGTCCACATATCTAGTGCAGAGGATCGCCCATCCCATCCCTCGTCATCTTTGCTATTAGGATCATAATCAGGATGCAATGGGGGTTTATAGTTAGACATTTCCCTAATACGAGTATCTCGCAAAAACCTATATGACATATTTCCTTGTGGATCAAAATCAAGAACCAGAACTTTTTTATTTTTTTTAAAAGCGATATATGTCGAGATCAACTGGCTTATTAGGCTCTTACCTACTCCTCCTTTATTGTTGGCTACAACCAAAACACGCGGGGTTTTAGATTTCATTTATCACTCCAATTTGTAATTTCTCGAAGTTAACAATACATAATTACTCACCAATACTCAATACTGTATTGAGTATTTTATATAGAATAATTAATTAGCCTCACTTATGTGTCTAATCGAAGTAAAATCAGTAAGTTATAGTAGTAACAAATTCCAATTGAATTTGCCGTGTTGAGTATTGACACGAAGACTTCAGATCACGTATAAATCCAGATAGTGATAAATTCATAGACTCTTATAGTCGAACAGAAAAACATTTCAGATAAGCTAAGGGAAAAAAATGTAGAAGATAAAAGAAGACGACAGTTGTGAAGAGCGGCAACTCCTCACAACTGTGAAAACAAGCCAAGAATGAAGCTAAATACATTCTCGAATGAATTTGATCGAGATATGTTGCTTGTTTATAAACACACCCATATATTAGCTTCGTTCCCTAAAAAAAACAATAAGATAAGGAATTATCTATGGGGAACTTTTGTTCTATTTTTCACGCGAGATTTAAACATCTAGTCGCGGTTATACCCTCAGTAACAAAAGCACATTTTATGGATTACCTTCTGTTAGGATGGGAAAAAAGCACCTATCAATTAAAAGGATCCAGTAATAAATGGTTCATGAAACCATATGAAGAAATCGCTACTGATACAGGCATTCCCAAGGGAACTTTTCAGCGTTATTTAAAAGAGTTTTCTGATAAGGGCTTTATTGAACGTCGTCAGGCTTTATTTACACGAACGGCAAATGGTGAGTTTCAAGTTAAGAAGGGTGCGTATATCAATATTACGGAGAAATTTCTCTCTATTCTCAAACAACCTGGAAGCGAATCGAAAAACGTGTCGGATGAAAGTAATTCAATTCACAGCAAAAGGGGTAAATCAAACACCGACATTACTTCAAACAACATGAAGCCAACTTGTTCAAATAAAAGCACTTTTGATATGATCGAACCTCTCAATTTGCGCAGTCTATATATAAGTGATCTTTATAACACTTCTCTTAAAACTAATGTTATTAGTAGAAATTTATTCCCATCTGTGGATAAAGACAAGAATCAGCGAACCGTTAAACAATTTGAAGCAGTACAGCAGTTTTTATTTTCTGACGTTAAAGAAGAAATACCGGAGCCCATAAAAGAATTGATCTCCGGTACATTTTTCAATTTACTGGTTAAAAACAAGGTTCAGATATCCGCACCGAAACAGCTGGCAGCAGAGTACTTATTTGCCTTGTTAAACACGCAGTACTATCTGCCTAAAGTCACTTGTTTCAAACACAGAAATAATATCCTTTCCAAGCTCTTACGGGCGAATCAATGGCAAACCCCCAAGGGGTTTTATAACCATTTTTATCTGGGGGGCCAGTTTAAAGATAAGCAAGTGCTTCGTGAAACCCGTTGGCAAGAAGATAAAGACGCAGAGATTAATCCCCGCACTAATCTATGCAAGGAGGACAATCAAGAGCCTCGTTTGGCGGCAATTGAGGCAGCCATTTACGCAAAGGCCGCCTTGTTAGAGACGTTGAAGCAGGCGATTATCCAGCAATCCGATGAAGAAAGTATTTTACTCATGCGAAAGAAAATACAAGAGGCTCGTCAAGAACTGGAAGCATTATGGGAGCAGCAAAGAATCTTTGAATTAGAATTGGAACAACAAACGATTGAGAATCATTCATTGCTTTGTGCCTAAGTGTTGCTTGGCATGAGAATAAAAGAATAGGGAAGAGGTACTCTAATCTTTTTTCTCATTGAGCCAATCCTCAATGGCTTGGGTAGTTGCAAGAACCGCATGCACTGTTTGTTGATATAGTGGCTCTAATTGCTCGGTTTGGCCTGATTTCCAGTATTGATCAAAGTACTGGCAAGCCATCTTTAACTGAGTGGTGCCCACATACACCGCGCCGCCTTTGATTTTGTGAATGAGTTGCTGGGTTTTTTCCCAATCACTGGCTTGGTGTGCCAGCTTTAATTTTTGCATGTCTTCAGGCAGTGATTCTGTAATCATAAAGCGAAGCATATCGGCTACATTGGTCTCGGCTCCCAGTGTTTTTATTCCTTCTGCAATATCAAGTAAGGGGAACTCAGCCAAGGATAGGGGCGGCCGCTCTGTTGAACTTGCCAGTTGAGAGGGCGTTAATTCTTTTTGGCGTCCGGGAATAAAGGCATTGATCATATCCGCACAGTTTTTAGCCGTGAGTGGTTTGGTCAGTACGGCATTCATTCCGGCATCGATACAGCGTTTTTTATTTTCGTCGCCGGCATGTGCCGTTAAAGCAATAATAGGCGTATGCGTTTTTTTGGTTAATTCCTGCACGCGAATCGCATGCGTCACCTCGTAACCGTCTACATCAGGCAAGCCGATGTCCATCAGGATCAAATCATAGTGTTGCGTTTTCCATAAATCGAGCGCGGTCTTGCCGTCTTCTGCGATATCAACGGCACATTGAAGTTTGGATAATAATGATCGGGCGGCATGCTGTGCAATGATGTTATCTTCAACCACGAGTACTCGGTGCTCAGCGGATTCTACGGAGGGGCAGGGTGGTGGTTTAATTTGCTGTGCATACGTCGTTTCGTACAGTTGATCGACCAGCGAATCCTGTTCTTCCATGCCTAAATCATTATCGAGAAGCGGCTCCTGGAGAGGGATGACGCAGGTGAAGGATGAGCCCTTGCGAGGCTCACTTTTAACATAAATTTCACCGTTTAATTCATCCACAAATTGCTTCACTACCGATAAACCCAAGCCAGCCCCTTTATAAATGCCCTGGTAGGAAGGGGTTAAGCGCTTAAATTGAACATAGATTTCCTGCTGTTTGTCTTTGGGAATGCCCATGCCTGAATCTTCAACAACCAGCATTAACACCAATTGCTTCCCTTCCTGTTTAGCAAGATGCGCGGATAATTTCACAAATCCAGTATCCGTGAAATTTAAGGCATTGGCCACTAATTCAAGGATAATGCGATGAATACGCACCTTATCCCCTATGACATAACGGGGGATAGCTTCATCAAATTGTAAAGACAGCGATAATCGTTTCTGGGCGGCTCTCGCCATGTTCAATTTAATGACATGCTCTAATGCTGCTTTTAAATCAAACTTCTTTTTAAGCCTGGGGATTTCTCCTGAACTGACACGAATGGCTTCAAGCACTTCATCCAATAAATCCAATAGGGCATGGCTGGAGGCTACCAAGTTCTCAGAGTATTCTTTGATGTGGGGGTTATCCGATTCCATTTTAAGTAAATCGGCAAACCCTACAATACCGGTTAATGGGGTACGGATATCGTGGCGCATGTTCTCCAGAAATTCTGTTTTCGCCTGGCTGGCTGCTTCAGCGCCTTTTTTAGCTTCAATGAGTGATTTTTGCAGTTGTTCTATTTCGGTAATGTTAATGGATATCCCCATTATTCCTACCGTTTCATTATTTTTATTTTTTAAAGGCACTTTTTGAGATAGAAAAGTGGATTGAACGCCGTTGATTAACCCGGTTTCTTTGATGGTAACGGGCTCTCCGGTGCGCATCACTTCCCTATTGGTTTGATTCACTGTTTCGGCAATTTCTTTCCAGGGCATATCGTCGTTCGTTTTTCCAACAATATCCAATCGGTTACTAAGACCAATATTGTTGGCATGCTCCTGATTGCAGCCCAGATAGCGATTGTTTTGATCTAACCAATAAATATGCCCAGGAATATAATTCATCATGTGATGATAAAAGGATAATTCCTCTTCAAGCTCCCGAAGACGTTTTAGTAATTCATCCTGCAGTAGTCCGTTAGGATTATCGCTCATTTAGTCTTAGCCATTCTGACATAGTTTATTTTTCTAGCTAATTATAGTTCAGTTTCATTGAACAATAGTTCCTGATATTTACGGGGTGTTGGGTCATACAGGGGATAATAAGTAATTGAATCACAAAACACATGGTTTAAAAACAAAAGACTAGGGTTTTCAAAAGTGCATCCCTCTTTTTTTGCGAAATAAGCATGCTGATTAAACGCCTCCCATTCCTGTGCGATAGGGGCCTTGAATGCGCTGTTATTTTCATAGGCTTCCTTGTAAATACAGGGCGTGTTTCTTAGATTGCCTGAAAATTGAGGATGCGCTGCAAAATTCGCCAAAAGGATTTGTATAGGCGACTGTTGATTTAAACGATTAACATAGGTCTCGGGCCGTTCAACACCGTCTGGGTAGTTTACAATTCCTTCACAGATTATCGCCGCTTGACACTTATTATCGAAACGGGGTGTTAAGTAAAATTCTTTTTTGTCGAGGGATGGTGTAAACCCTAACAAGAGTTCATCATGATAGCGGTGCTTTACAAAACGAGAAACCTTAATGATGAGTGGAATATTGTGTTGCAAAGCGCTCAAAAGGATCACTTTGGCTGTTGGATACTGTGGAAGATAGCTGCGTTTATGATCGTCGTAACGAATGACTAACAATTCCATTAGTGCTGGGTTATCATACAGCTGACTATGTCTCTGAATAATTTGGCACGACATAAAGGACAACTCTTTCTGCGCACTGGAAACGAAAGACTTTATTTTATTGTGCACTAATCCAAGACCATTTAATGCCTCCAAACAGGTTTTTTCATAGAGCATAAACGACGAAGAGGGCAGTTGTTTTTTAGTCAGGGTTAGCAAATAAGACAACACGATAAATTTAACATCGAAAAGCAATTCATTATCAAACCCAAGATAGAGGCCATGTTCCTGAAGATAGCTCTCAATGGTTTGTCTTGTATGCTCATTGATTGGCGGTAATGCGCTTATTTTTTCAATGATTGTATTGAAGGATTGCATCACCGAATGCCAAACAGAGAAAGCGCTCGTATCGCGATACTTATTAGTCATATGCCATAAAGCAAATGCTCTAATGTGGCAAGCATTCTCACAAACCAGCGGGTCTAGGGCATTCAGCTCGTTGGTTATGAACAGGTGAACGGCTTCCTGGCAAAGCATGAAGAGGTTTTTCAATGTTTCTTTAGGAAAGTTAATCAGTTTATGAAGAAAGTCTTGAGGAAAGAGGTGCGAGAGATTTTGGGTCATAAATGTATTATCCATAATTACATGGACGATGATTGTACAAAAAATAATCATAAAAAGCAATATGTGATCAATTAATAAAGCGGGTTGTTTTAAAATAAATTCTAGAGTCGCACTGCCTGCGGAAAGAAATAAGGTAAACTTGATTAATTATCAATGAGATAGAGAAAATAATGTCTCTAAAGAAAACAGCGGAAAAAGTCAAGACTGGTTCTTCTTAAAAAAAGAAGATACAATGCATCTCCCAAATCTTTATCCAAAGCCAGGCTTTTGTGGATAAGTTTTTTTGAACATCGCTCTATAAACCCCTCTTTTATTGCTTTCCTCCTTCAAGCCCCTTGATTACAAAGGCTTATCGCGTATTAACGACAAGAAATCACGGTTTCACTTATCCACAAAATCTGTGGATAACGATGTGTATAGAATGTTAGAGCGCTGATAAGTAAAGGAAAAAAGCCACTGCCCAGACATTTTTTAATCTGTGTTGAGGCGAAGAGCACTATGATGCTCGTCTGCTTGCCAGATACTGGAGACGTTGGCATCTTTGAGGAGTTGATTGCCATGCAAATGCTCCCAGGCTGCATGGCGGCAGGCGATTTGCGATTCGACCGGCAAGGACTCAACGTCAATTCGTTCATCAGAGTCCATCACCTCAATGATATCGATACTCCCGTATCGTTTGTGCTGCCAAAGGACGTATGCTTTTGGCCAGTAATAGCGGAAATGAACGGTCACTTGTTTTCCATCCAAATGACAATCGGTTTGATGCAGAGACATGGTATTCACTCCTTAGAAAGACCACAGTAGGGTAGGGGAGTGTTTAATAAAAGACAAGACTGGAAAAATCGGCGCATTATCGTTAAGCTTCGCGCATGAAAACCGTATCGCTCTTAATTATTCTTTTATTTAGCCAGGTGTGTGATGCAGTACCGCCTACTAATTTCGCGCAAGCTAAAAAAATAGCAACGGCCGTATTTGAGTCACATCCCATCACCCTGTATTGCCAGTGCCATTACCAAAACAAGCAAATTGATTTGGCAAGCTGCCAGATGAATGCCGCCGCCGATAAAAAACGCGCCCTGCGCCTGGAATGGGAACATATGATGCCCGCCGCAAATTTTGGCCGGCAATTCGCCTGTTGGCGGGAGCCGCTTTGCCGACGTACTAACGGAACACCTTATAAAGGGCGGGCTTGTTGTGAAAAAATAGAGCCGCGGTTTCGTCAAGCGGAAGCTGAGCTTTATAATTTATGGCCGGAAGTTGGTTTGTTAAATCAGCTCCGTTCTGATTATCGCTATGCCGAGCTCCCTAATAAATCCAAAACCTACGGCTGTGAGTTTTACGTGGATAGCGCTACACGTCGGATTGAGCCTGCCGATGCGGTGAAAGGCCTTGTTGCCCGTGCAAACCTTTTTATGGCTGACCGCTATGGCATTGCATTAAGTGGCGCACAAAAACAATTATTTCTTGCCTGGCATCGTCAGTTTCCGCCAACGGCTTGGGAAAAAGAGTGGGCTAGTCAAGTGGCTGGTATTGAAGGTTATTCTAATCCCTGGATTGATGCGGCTTCTTAGACCATTAATTGATGATGGGTGTTCGTTTTTAAAGTCGGCTTATTGCCTTTTTGCGACAATTTGACAGCCCGTATGGCTTTACTATACTTAAAGTGTAGACAGAAGATCGCGAAAGCGAACTCTTTAGTCTGCATCAGAAAACCACCTCAGGGTGGTTTTTGTTTTTCTGTCACAAGCATTGGAGAAACCATGGGCTTAGGGCAGTATCGCGCCAAACGAAATTTTTCCCGTACCCGTGAACCTCCGGGCTGTGAATCTTTCACTAATCAGTTCCGCTTTGTTATCCAAAAGCATCAAGCCTCCCATCTGCATTATGACTTTCGCTTAGAGCTTCAAGGCGTTTTAAAAAGCTGGGCGGTGCCAAGGGGGCCGAGTTCTAATCCCGCTATCAAACGCACCGCTTTTCAAACAGAAGACCATCCATTGGATTACGCGGAATTTGAAGGGGAAATTCCAAAAGGGGAATATGGTGCGGGTACGGTAATACTTTGGGATAACGGCATTTGGGAGCCGCTCGATGACAATCCCATCGGCTGTTTCTATAAAGGACATTTACGATTTAGCTTACACGGTGAGAAACTCCAGGGGGATTGGGAGCTGATTCGAAGTGCCACAGAAAACACCTGGCGATTAGTGAAGATGAACGATGAGTTTAGTGACTTCAATCCCATCCCCATTGTGGACCGAATGCCTGCGAGTGTATTAAGCGGCTTAACGCTGGAGGAGTTCGCTGATAACCCACATGCGAAGCCACAATTAGTTCATCGAAGCGCAAAACAACGAATCGATGAGCGCCTGGCTCGGTTACACAATGAGGCGATGCCTGAGAAAATGTCACCTCAGCTCGCCACCCTGGCAGATATACCGCCAACAGGGGATGCCTGGCTTCATGAAATTAAATGGGATGGTTACCGGATGCTGGCCTTTAAGAAGGGCGATACGGTATATATCATGTCCCGCAATCACATCGACTGGACAATATCCTTTCAGGTGATTGCTGATAAAATTCGTCTGTTGCCATTTGAAAACCTCATTCTCGATGGCGAAATGGTCATTTTTGATGAATCCAATCGCGCGAGTTTTCAGTGCATGCAAAATGCCATTGATGCCGGTTCCCATTCACCATTTCGTTATTATTGTTATGACATGCCGTATTACCACAGTAAAAGCTTACTATCTTTGCCGCTTATTGAGCGTAAATCGCTACTAAAAGCAGTACTTCGCCAGGCACCAAGTGCTATTCGCTACAACGACCATATTATTGGCGAGGGCCGTGAGGTGTTCGCCAATGCCTGTCGTTTGGGCCTTGAAGGCATTGTGTCTAAATTAGCGGATAGCCCTTATCAGACCAAACGCAGCAAAAGCTGGCTTAAAATCAAATGCGTCAAACGCCAAGAATATGTTATCGCGGGATTTACACCGCCGCAGGGGGCCAGGCGTTATTTTGGCTCTTTATATTTAGGGGTTTTTAATGAGAAAGGGAAGTTGGAGTACAGCGGCAATGTGGGTACGGGGTTTACGGAAGCTTCGTTAAAAACAGTTTATCAGGCATTACTGCCGCTGGTTATTGAAAAAAATCCCTTCACCACCAATCCACCGGGTTGTCGCACCGCCACTTGGGTTAAACCGGAATTAGTCGCTGAGGTGGAATTTAGCGAATGGACTAAAGAAAGTAATTTAAGGCATCCGAGTTTTAAGGGGCTTCGGCGTGATAAGACCGCAAAGACGATTCACCGGGAAGAAACGCTTACGGTCTCGTTGCTTGAAAAGGTAGTACCTGAATCAGCGAAGCCATCTGAAAAATCCCGCGTTCGTCTGAGTCACCCGGAAAAACTTCTTTACCCAGAGGATGGGATTAGCAAACAGCAGCTGTATGATTACTATGAAGCGGTGGCTGAATGGATGTTGCCCTTCATTCGGGAACGTCCGCTCACCTTGTTACGTTGTCCTGGGGGTTATCAGCAGTGTTTTTATCAAAAGCATCGAACGGCTTCTTCAAGCCCTGCATTAAAACCGATTCCAATTCAAGACAAAAAAAACCGGCAATGGGAGGACTATCTTACGGTGGAGGATGAAAAAGGGCTTTTAAGTTTAGTGCAAATGGGGGTATTGGAAATTCATCCCTGGGGCAGCACCATTGCTCACCTGGAACAAGCGGATGTTATCGTCTTCGATTTAGATCCTGCCCCCGATGTGGCCTGGAAAGAGGTAGTTCTTGCGGCTCAAACCGTGCGCCATTACCTCAACACAATGCAATTGACCTCCTTTGTAAAAACCACCGGCGGCAAGGGCTTGCATGTGGTTGTCCCTATTCTGCCCGAACACGATTGGGAGGCGATTAAACGCTTTACCAAGGCGTTTGTCGAAACACTGGAAACCATCGCACCTGATCGTTATGTCAGTAACATGGCCAAGAAAAAGCGCCAAGGGAAACTCTTTATCGATTATCTGCGCAATCAATGGGACACCACCGCCATCGCCCCTTATTCTACCCGAGCCCGCCCAAAGGCGCCGGTGGCAGTGCCGCTTCATTGGGATGAATTAACCGACCAGTTTGAGGATACATTTTATACCATAGATTCATTACCAGAACGGCTTCAAGCCTTGCGAGAAAATCCCTGGCAGTTGATTTATACCCTTCGTCAATCCCTGGATTTGGATTGAAAAGAGGATCCGAACCCCGTAGCTTGTTGCGGTCTTTGCACTACTGGCTTGCTTAGTCACTTAGTGCAAAGAATGAGGCTTCCTCGGTGTCCGGTGACTAATAGAAGGTTTTCGCATTGTTCAATCAATGCCTTTAAGGCCTCTTCTGCGGAAGGAAACGTTTCTTCTGCTTTTAAGTGGCGGTCATAGTCAGTTCTATACAGCGCGTGCCCTGATTCACCGGTTATAATCTCTTCGATGCGTTCTTTTTGAATTGAAATATCCAGTGGAAATGTACCCTCGTTGGCGTCATGTTGTGCTTGCGAAAGCCAGTATACTGTATCACCAATACTTAACATCCTTGTTCGCCTTGTTTGGAAGCTGTAAACGCTTATCTTGATTGAAGTTCGATTGAATTACTGCATTCGGTAAAAATTGGAAAGTCGTTGCGTTGGATTGCTTAAAAACGCCATCGCTTGTTGCTTTAAAGCGTTCAATGCCTCTTCTTTATTTTTAAACACCTCATCCAGGCAAAAAGCGAAACGGGCGGTCACGATAGGATTTTGTTGAGACGTTTGCGGGCGAATGTCTTGGATAGTCTCTTTTACAATCGCAATCGATAAAGGGAATAAACCAAAATCTGGGGTGTGTTGTTGGCCTAACCAGTACACTGTCTCGCCGATTTGCCATTCCATAGACACTCCTTGTCTTTAAAAGGAATTTTGCGGTACAGATAATGGTGGCTTAAACGCGAAAGAAAATCCAGTGCACTGACGTTTGAAAATTGTACGGCCTCAGAAATCATTCTGGCATCGAGGTATCAGTCGAGAGGGCTTCAATGCAATCGTCCCCCTTGTACAGTGCGGAATTCACTTTAGGCGTTACGGGATGGCAGGCAAGCTCAACGGATTGGGCTGTTGGAGTAAAAGACTCACTTCCTCAGCGGAAAATGGGGTAGGGGAGAGCCATTTTGCTTGTCGGGTCTCGTCTAAAAACCAGGGCATGCGGTCATGAAGTTTCGCAACCAGCTCATTAGGAGAAGTGGTCAGTAAGCAGCAGGAAGGAATAATCAGGTCTGGCTCAGGCTCGAAGCGCTCCCAAATGGCCGCAACGGCTAAAAGAGCATTGTCTTTTTGGTGAATGTAATAGGGTTGTTTAACGGTTTTATTGTCTTGATGGTGATGCTGCCATTCAAAAAAACCATTCATCACTAAAAGACAACGCCGGTATTTAATCGCTTGTTTAAAGGCCGGTTTTTCGGCGGCTTGTTCTGCACGTGCATTAATGAGCAGCATGGATTTTTTGCCTTTCGCATACCAGGGCACAATGCCCCAGCGCATTTGAACCGCCTTTAAGCCTTCTTCCGTTCGTATAAGGCAAAGTGCAGCTTCGGTTGGTGCGACATTGCGGCTTTTAGGCAAAGGCTCCACAGTGGTGACTGCAAATTGCTGTTTTAGTTTTTCGATATCGGTGTCGACAGAAAATCGGCCGCACATGGTAATTCCTCCAAAGACTCTTTAATCCTAGTCAACGGCGTTTTCCTTGTCCATTGTCAGTATAAGCAATAGGTAAATCAGACCAGCGCGTGGTGTAACAAGGCGACATCAATTGCCGCTTCATCGACCAGGATTTTTGGAAGCCTTCAGCGGCTAAACGTAGGGTTCTTGCGCCATATTTTTGATTGATGCTATCCATTAAATGCATCAAGGTAGTCGAGTGCTGCAAATCACTTGGTTGGTTGAATAAATCGGCCTGGTAAAAGCGGTTGCTGGTTAAATCATTTAAGAGGACGCCTGATTTATGATAGAAAATACCTGGTTGATAAATTTTCTTTAAACAGTATTTCGCCCATTTGGTGATAACCCGCACATCATCGGTGGGGTTGACCAGGCGAAAGCCAATAGAGTTCGCATACTGCTTGGTATCTTCACGAAAAGGATTGGAGCGAATAAACACCGAAAGGTATTGGGTGGTTAACCCTTGTTTTCGCATCTTGGCCGATGCCGTGGCGCAGTGATGGCTAATGCCTTCTTGAATGACCTGATAGTCGGATTGCAGGCCGCCAAAGGAGCAGGAGGACATAATTGATTGCTTAGGTTCTGGCGATTCCAATTCCAAACACGATAGGCCATTCAATTCCAGCACGGTTCGCTGCATGACCACGCTAAATTTGTTGCGCATCAAATTGGCGTCAGATTCTGCTAAATCAAGTGCTGTTTGAATGCCTAGGCCATTGAGTTTTTTTGACCATTGGCGCCCAATCCCCCAAACATCCGACACTTCAAGCTGCTTGAGCCAGCGCGCCTCATGGCCCGTGATGTCAAAGACCGGGGTTTGCAGTTTTTTCTTGGCGATGAAATTAGCGGCTTTGGCCAGTGTTTTGGTTTTGCCGATTCCAATGGATGTTGGGATGTGCACGCCTTTTAGAATGGTCTTTTGTAATTTTTCGCAAAAGGAAAAGCGCATGCGTTCGGGCAAGGTGCTTAAATCCAGGAAGGCTTCATCGATGGAATAAATTTCAGTCTCCGGCCAGTGTTCTTCAATGAGGCGCATAACCCGATGGGAGATATCGCCATACAGCGTGTAGTTTGACGAAAACACGTTTACCTTGTGCTTTTTGCACAAGGCTTTGACCTCGAAAAAGGGTGCGCCCATTTTAATCCCTAAGGATTTGGACTCATTGGAGCGGGCAATGACACAGCCGTCATTGTTGCTGAGCACCACAATCGGCGTCGTGAGTAGGTCTGGCCTGAACAATCGTTCACAGCTTGCATAAAAATTGTTACAATCGATGAGTGCATACATGGCAAATCCTCAAGCAATGAGTCGTGATAGCCCTGTCCTTTTGAGTTATTCTTCTCGTGTTGAATGGGTTGGTTTGAAAAGCGTACTTAATTCAAATATACTCGTCTCTTTCATAGAATGTCAAATAATTGACAGACCACATGAGCGGAGTTGCAATGAAAGGCGGCAAACTAGAGGGGGCGGGGCGACCCAAAGGCAGTAATCAATACGGTGAATCCACTCAAGCGATGCGCATTCCCTTATCGCGTATCGAAGAGGTCAAACATTTCATTAGTGCCTCAAGTCCCTTAACGCTGCCTTTATACAGCTGTAAAGTCAAAGCAGGATTTCCATCCCCTGCGGATGATTACATTGAAGCGCATTTGAATCTAAATGAGTTTTTAATTAAACATCCCTCCTCGACTTTCTTATTAACCGCCTCCGGCGACTCCATGAAGGATGCCGGTATACATAACGGCGATTTGCTGATTGTTGACAGTAGCCTTGAGGCGACACACGGAAAAATTGTCATTGCCGCCATTGATGGAGAGCTCACTGTGAAGCGCTTATCAAGGACCGGAGGGCAAGTGCAACTTTTGCCTGAAAACCCAGCCTTTTCAGCCATCGATATTACTGAAAATCAGGATTTAGTCATTTGGGGCGTGGTTACGCATGTGATTCATCAGGCGGTATAGGCCTAATAGTTCAGAGCTCTGCATCCTTGCAGAAGGTAGCGTCCTGGTACCGCTAAAAAGTCCGTTTAAAACGTCCAATGTCTTTGCTCATCTGTCTTAAAGATAGACAAAGTGAAATAGAAAAGCAGTAGGTTATTGGCGCAGTGGAGGGCGAGAAATTTCTTAAAACACTGAGCGTATTCGGGCTTAGTGATTTACTCAGTGCCTTTTTCAAGGCGAAAGTATAGCGATGGGGTTATGGATCCCATTGCAGCCCGCCATCAATCGACTTGCTTGTAATATGCATTTTAAATCAACCCTGATATAAAGACGATTTGTGGAATTTACCGAATATAAGGGCATCATCATTATTATTTGCATTGGGTTGCCAAGCAGCTATCTGCCGAAAAGCCACCAGAGCCACCAGAGCCAGTCTCTTTCAGTGTTAGAGTTTCCACCAGAGCCAGAGTTTCCGCCAGCCCCAGAATCGCCGCCAGTGCCAGAGTTTGTTCCTTGAGTAGCATTACCCCCTCGACAAGTCGAGGGACGGTATTTATCGGGAAGTGTTCCGGCACGACAATCCCAGATCATTTCCCCTCCGGACTGTACTGTTGGAGTCAGTATGATCGTACCATTGCCAGCTAAGGGAGTGTAAGCGATTGTTATCTGACCATTTTGAATATTAATGGAAGAAACAGAAGGAGTAGCCGCTGGAGGTGAATAGCCTGCTGCGTTATTATCAGCCGGAAGCACCCCATTTTTAACTTGAGTGGTTTCCGATACGGTCTGTTTTGCAGCACTGGCTAAACTCAAACCTTCCGTCACGCGTGCTCTTATCGTGTAATCTTGATAAGCTGGAATTGCAATGGTTGCTAGAATTCCGATGACTACGACAACAATTAATAATTCGATAATTATGAATCCTAATGCTTTCATAGCATGGCAGCCTTTAAATTCCCATTATTTAGTATAGCTTCTATATTAGACTTAAATCCACTTTTCCAAGGCCGACTGTGACCGACAATGTTCATCGGATTCCAGGCTGAAAATGCCGCAAGAGATGAGGCAATTAGCTCGGACCTGCGTAATTAAGGTCAGTTTTATTTTTTTGTCAATGTTAAAACAATTAATAAGGGATTAAAGCTAGGGCGCATTCATTACAACTTCAAACACTGAAAGTGACTCATGGGATTACTCTCGCTAAAACTTAAAGACAAGCGTGAAAATATAAAAAATGCTCAAAAGAAAGTACTTAAGCTGTACACTCTCCATTTATAAAATATAGGCAAACTGAGTTCCGGTATTTGCTTAACCTGTGTGGTGGTTGTCGCTGAATAATCTGCTGTAAATTTTCACTGATGCCAGTTCCACAAATACCAGAGGCTATTCTGTTATCAATTAGGATACCCTATGGTCCCATCCATTATTTTGGGATTGTTTATACTTAGTAATTAAATCCTTCAACGTATCTTCTAAAGTCCATTGGTGCTGAAAAGACGTCAGTGCGAATAAGGTATTGAGGTTAGGGCAGCGTTGCTCAATATCCACATAGTCGACCCCATAAGCCTCATCATAAGGGATGTGAACAATTTCAGAGTTACTTTTTGAGTAACTTTTTGTTAATTCCGCCAGATTATTGATAGAGATTTCTCTATTATTTCCAATATTGATACTCTTACCAATACTCTCAGGGGTATTGATAACTAAATCAAGAGCCGCTACCACATCCCTTACGTCACAAAAAGAACGGGTCTGATGGCCATCCCCAAAAACAGTGAGTGGTTCATTCTCACAGGCTTGTCTTATAAAACGGGGGACAACCATCCCATATTGCCCTGTCTGCCGAGGGCCAATCGTATTAAATATTCGGGGTAAAATGACCGGTATATTTTTCTGATAAAAATGGGCATACCCGATTACTTCCTCAGAGAGTTTACTGATGGAATAAGTCATATGGGAGTTTGTAAGCGGTTTTAAGTTTAGGGAGCTACTTTCGCATAAACCTTTAGAATCTCCATACACAGCGGATGAGGAAACAATCACCGTAATAGGCTTTTTTTGAGCGTTAGCGATGGCCTGTAGCAAATGGTTGCAAGCAATAATATTATTATTGATTACAGCGATGGGATCATGTAGGACTTTAAACATTCCAACCGATGCGGCTAGATGGAAAATAACATCTGCCCAGCTCACTGTATCTTGCAAGTTTGGCCAAGTCAATAAATCGGCTTCCTCAAATGTAAATGACTGATGCTGTTGAAATTCACTGATATTTTCAATTTTTCCAGTGTCCAAATTATCAATGCACACCACTTTATGCCCTTTTTCAAGATAATATTGGGCAAGATGAGAGCCAATAAAACCGCAGCCACCAGTGATTAATATGTTCATTTAGTAATCCTTTTGGTTAAATTATCCCGCTTATGCCAATAGTGCTCTGGATTACAGGCAATTAAGCTGTTGCGCTCGAACTTGATTTTTTCCGCTTTTCTTCGCTTCATACAAGGTTTTATCGGCTACTGAAATGATTTGCTCCACGTTTTCCTCTGGGCAAGAAGGTGACACACTCACAATACCGATACTTAGTGTAGTTGCATTCGAAACTTCAGATTGAACCTTATTTTGTAATTTCCTGCATAATAAAATAGCCTCTTCCAATGAAGTGTTCGTAAGAATTGTCGCAAACTCGTCACCGCCAATTCGAAAAGAAGTATCATTTGCTCTTTGAGCAGATTTTTTGATGGCTGAAGCTAAATGCTTCAAAAACAAATCACCTGAAGGGTGCCCAAAGTTATCGTTAAGTCGTTTGAAGTCATCGACATCGATTAACACCAAGTTAATGGGGTGATGGTTTCGTTTGGCTCGAGCAAACTCTTCACTTAATCGTTGGTCAAAATATCGACGATTATAAAGACCCGTGAGTGAATCGGTGATGGACAACCGTTTGATTTCAATGAGTGCCTTCTCTTTTTCTTGGGTTAAGCGAATGGTGCTTTGTAAAATTCTAGACTGGGATTTTGCTGTAATGAGTAACATGAGAACAAATAAAGAGAACATCGTCGCTAAAATACTGTGATTAAATTCTCCTAACCAATAGTTGTAAACGATGAGAGGTAAAAACATCGGTAATAAATACGCACAGTAGGCGGGAAGGTAAACGGATAATGATGCGAGCGCGCCTGCAGCCATTCCCCCGAGAACCAAGGTAATGATATTTTGATTCACTTTTAAAAAGTAAGGATAAAATAATAGATAAGAGCTACCCCATAATGCACCCATTAGGAATGTCAAGGCAATAAATAGGTGTAATGTCTGTTTTTTCTTTTTAATATAACGCTTTGATTTAATGCAATACTTACTATACAGCAAGCGTGCTATGCTTAAAAAGATGACAGCAAGTAACCAAGTCATCACCCAATAAAGTGGTGCTTGTCGGTAGAGTAGATAGAAGGATATCAATACCGATAATAAGCCGTTGAAAGGAATTGACCTAAGGGAGCTTTCCAGTAATAACAAAAAGCACTCGTCTTGTAGTTGAGAGCGGTTTGGTTTCATGTTCTCTGCAATAACCTTTTTAATTAATGTTACCGATAGATTATTTTCTATTAGCGTTAACTCCCATTATCAATTATAGCCTGTATACCACGTCGTTTCTTCGGCGGTGTTCTGGGTAAAGCATGGACGAACAGAGCCATTCACATCATTGTTCTTGTTCCAAAGGTTGACTCAAACAAGCTATCACATGATGTTGTAATAAAAATACACAAGTCGTTGCTGCCCATTGCAAAACTATATTGTTGTGATAGGTCTTTGTTAAACCGGGGGCAGAATTTTTTTTTAAGCTCTCAAAAAGTGCATGAAGCTCAGTGTAGTGACTGAGGGAATCACTAAATAAACACTCCTCAACATGGAAAAAATCTCTATACGCTTGATTATTTAAAATCATAGTCCCTTCTGTATCACAGAGAAAGGCAGGATATGGGTATTCTTCAATGAAGTGCAAGCTCATAGTTGCTCTGGGGTAAGAGACTAAAGAATAAATAGTACTAATAAAACGAATGTTATACTAGATACACTCAATCGAATGATAGTATGGACCTCGTACTCGTTTGAATTCACGGCCTACAAGAAGCTGGCCTGTATTTAGCTGCTAATGTTCCCCCGGTGCAGGTCCAAGTCAAATCACCATTTGCATTTAAAGTAGGCGTTAATAGGATGGTACCGCCTCCGGCAGCTGCTGTATAAGTAATTGTTATCACTCCGGTATTGGCTGCAATGGTGATAGAAGAGACGTTTGCCGTAGCGGCCGGTGAGACATAACCAGTAGCGGCTTGAGAGGTGGGAAGTGCATTTCTAGCGATGGTGGTTTCGGCGACCGCCGCTTTTGCAGAGGAAGCTAAACTTAATCCCTCTGTCACTCGAGCGCGAATCGTATAGTCTTGATAAGCAGGGATTGCAATCGCTGCTAAAATGCCTACGATAGCCACAACAATCATTAACTCAATCAGTGTAAATCCCTTATGTTTTTTCATCTTATTATCCAAATCCTGTGACACTTCCGAAGTAACCATTAAACTGATAAACTGATAAACCAGAACCACCACGTGGTGGTTCTGTGCGATTGTCGTTTTGGAACTTTTGCAACTCCCAATATAAGAATAGTACATTTGAGGAACAAAAGTTATACTTTACAGTGAATATAGTTTTCAAAAGCACGCTAGTTTATTTTAACCTCTTCGTTGTTAATTTATACAGTATGTGGAAATGGAGCTTTCGTAAGTGTCTGTTTAAATAGCTCTGTTGTGTATTGGATAATAAATGAGTCCACCCTTCCTTTATGACAGTACCAACATAAATTAATGGTCTCGTTAAAACCTGCTAATTTAAGTTTTACTAATTCCGGATCACAATAATGCAATGGCAATACACTCCAGCACAATCCTGCCTTTACTAATTTGCCTAATGCTTCGAATGAGTAAAGCTCATGCTCAATCATCAGAGGTAATTCAAGTCTGGTAAATATTCGATCCAGCCGGTCGCGTACTGAAAAACCTGACGGCGAATGTACACAAGGGTATCTGGATAAATCATCCCAGCTAATTTCTTTCCTGCTTGCCAGAGGATGTCTGGGCGACACCACAATAAATAATTCCTCTGAGGAAAGTACAGTGCATTGAATAGAGGAATCTACAATTAAATCTTCAGTCGCCAACGCAAGATCTAAAATTCCATTGAGCAAGGAATCCACTAATTCCTTTTTTGGCAGCTGTCTGATATGAAATTGGGGGTAGGCAGCTTGGTCGTTGGATATAAGCTCTATAAATGCGGGAATGAAATCGAGTGCTGGATAAAGAGTAGTTCCCAGCGATACGGATAGTTTGGATAACTGATTTCCTCTTAAATCAGAGTAAGTATTATTCAAAATATTGATTAATTGTCGAGCATAAGGAACAAGTAGTTTAGCTTTAATTGTAGGTAAAACCATATTAGAGCGATTTTCAAATAGTTTTACCCTTAACTCTTTTTCCAGATTAAAAATGCGTTTACTAATAGCAGATTGAGTAACAAAAAGTTTCTTCGCTGCAATTGAATAGGAGCGATATTCATACACCAGCAAAAAGGATTTAAGTTCATTACTATTCATTTAACCCTGCTTCAATCCACTCACGGCTATAGAAAATGTAGTGGTCTAATATGCCTGGACACTTTTATAGGTTAAAATATAACCAATAGGAGTGAAGTATTGAATCAAAGAAAGAGACCGTATTTTAGTTTAGAATTCAAACAGGATGCTGTTCAATTGGTGCTATCAAAAGGCTATAGCATTCCAGAGGCAGCTACAAGTTTAGGTGTTTCGATTAGTGCCCTAAGGAAATGGGTTAGTATGGAAAAAGGGGCTGAAAAGAAAGGGGCTAGTACCTCAGGCTCTCAGCTGAGCTTAAACGAACGCGAAGAGTTGTTACGCCTCAGAAAGAAAATAACAAGCTCAGGATGGAGAGAGAAATCTTAAAAAAGGCCGCGCTTTCTTTGCTCAGGAACAGAAATAAAATATCAATTTATCAAAGAGCAAGAGAAAGCCTACTCGATTAAACTGTTATGTAAAATGATGCAGGTTAGCCGAAGTGCTTATTATCGCTGGTGTTCTAAGGTCCACCATCCCAAACCACAAGACACAATGCTTGAATGTATGGACTTTGGAGGGCTGGATGTATATTGCAATCGTTATGGACCTGTATTCACGCCAAATCATCGGTTGGGCAGTCGATGATCATATGCGCACATCTTTGTGCTCCAAAGCTCTGCGGATGGCGTTTTGGCGCAAAAAACCCTCTCCAGGATTACTGCACCACTCAGATCGCGGCAGTCAATATGCGAGTTATGAGTACCGAGAGCTATTGAAATTAATGAAAATGCAGCAGAGTATGAGTCGCAAAGGCAATTGTTGGGATAACTCCCCTACAGAGCGTTTTTTTCGCAGCATCAAATATGAATCCTTGAATTACCATCGATTCGCTACTAAAGCCTGTGCCAAGCTTGCCGTGATTGACTATCTTGCCTTTTATAATGGTAGACGGCTTCATTCAACTTTAGGCTATAAAACACCGTTAGCGTTTGAACAGGAGTTTTATCAGAGAATCGCTTGAAACTGCTCAATCAGGAGCGCTGGACTGCGCGGGATTGAGGAGTCGACAAACCGCGGAAGTGGTGCGTCAGCAGGGAGGAATTTTGTTTAGTAAGTTGTTTAAATAAGTGTCCGAATTTACTTGACCATTACAGTACATGACTTTTATTTAAGAGCTGCGCCTATATGGGTATTTGATTTTAAAAATGATAATCACGTAATGCCCTTAAGTTTAGGTGCGGGTAAAGTAATTAATCAGGAAAAACCGTATACAATTTATTTGTAGAACCTCAATTTTCTGTGTCCACTAAAGGCATTGCTCAACCTACCACACAAGTATATGCTGGCCTAAATCTACAATTCTATACCTAAATGCTCATCGTACTACCCCTCTTGATCTTCATACCTTTTGTAGCGGCTGTGTTAAATAATTATCCGCGCACGCTCAAACAAACAGAGTAAATAACCAAAGCTTTGTAGAATCAGCACTAAACAGCTCTCCAAATGATGTAAGCCAATTACTTTCAAGAAGAAAAATGGCCTAATTACCCAAACGGAAACCGCCTTTATTTAATACATTATAATCATGTGGCACTTGAGACATTAGATTCGACCGAACAAATAAGGTCAATGAGTTAATAATGCAGCCAATCCCCCTTGCCATTTCCCTGAGCCAAGTACTGACGGATTTGCTGTAGGCGCTATAATGGGAGGCCCTTTCAATCTGGTTTGATTTTTAGGAAGAGTCAAGGCCATTTTCTTGCTGAATGTATAATGCGAACAATAAACAATGTGTTGTCCTTTACTTGGTACACAACAATAAGAGGAGTTCCACTAACAACTAATTCTTTAGTGCGGGGAACCCGTCCTGTTCGACCAATACTTGGAAAAGTTGCTATATGTTCTATTGCCTCCATAATGCGCTGCATTACTGTAATTGCTTCATCTGGTTTATCTTGGCTAATATAGTCTTTGGTTGTTTGTAAGTCATTCAGAGCAAGCCGAGTCATTTTGATCTTCAATTATTGATTCCTAATTCTTTCTTGACATCAAAAAAATCGATAACTTGTCCTTGTTCAATTTCTTTCAATCCTTCGTGGATAGCCTGAACTTGCCATTCATGAAGGTCAAGATATTCTTCAATAGCCTCAGCTGCAAGCCAAGATTTTGAGCGCTCAACTGTTTGAGATAAATGCTCTAAGCGCTCAGCAACTTCTGAAGGCACTCGAACTGAAATAAGAGATGTGGCAGCCATGATCATCCTTTGTATACAAGTGAATTATTAATCATAATTATAGCATCTTCTATTCATCACGCAATCTAGGGTTTGTTGAGGTAGATAACGTACCTTATCTACCCCAACAGGGTATGATGAAAAAAGTACTCAGTAGACGGTCTTGAATTTATTGATTGATAAAATGACAAAATCAAAAGTTTGGGGGTAGATAAGGTACTTCACCCTCTGGATGTTCATTTTGATACCAACTTTTATCAGCTTGGTAACACTTCCTTTGCCATCCTGACGCCACTTTTTTTAAAGCTTCCGGTGATTCCATGAAAGAAGCGGGCACTCATCATGGGGATTTATTGATTGTGGATGCGAACTTATCGCCTTCGCATAGAAAAATTGTCATCGCGCTATCGATGGGTAGTTAACGGCCAAACGGTTATCTCGAATCCATGGCGAAGTACAGCTCTTACCTGAAAACCTTTCCTTTCCTCCCATCGCTATTACCGACAGTCAGGGGTTGGTGATTTGGGTTGTTGTAACGCATGTGATTCACCAGGCAATCTAAGTGGTTACAGTAGCGAACATAACCAGAAAGAACCCATGATGGGAAGAGAAATGCTCTCTCCTAATTAAAAATTTTGCTATAAAGGGATTGCCCTGCAATTTAGGTAACCTTTTCTAAACGGAGATTAAATGAAAAACGGAGTCTTATTTTATGTTGAGCATTATTGCAGGTTCATCGGATCCCAAATTGATTATTCGTTCAGTGGCTCATTATTTCACATTGATAGAGAGGAGTTTGGGCCCTATAAAACAATGGGGAATAAACAAAATTTGATTTACAACACCATTAATGACCTGGCAGCTGAGCATGACCACTACGCTTGCATTCGTTTAATGCTTCAATATCGCATTGGCGACTGTGGGGATCAATCCGCCTATTTATCGGCCCTGCTATCCAATACCACTTACTTATCTAAACGCTATAGAGTGTTCTATGCAGCCTATGAAAGCGAACGGGTCAATCACGGCTTTGTACTCATGGTTCCACGTTCTAATCAATTACTTCAAAGCGATCCGTTTCAAAACAAGACCGGCCCAATGATTGTCGATGCTGAAGTATTTTTAGATAATGAAGCCATTATTGTTGCTGATCCCTGGCAGAATAAAATTTTTCCCAATGGGATAAACCAATCGAATAATCCCTTTAACTTTACATCTGAAGTTAGTATTTCAGCGCAACAATGGGTTTTGCAGGAGTTTAAAGTCTCTAACCGTTTTCAGCACCTTCAATTGCATTGCCTTGACTCTCTGATAGAAGGTTTTGACTGTCTTGATAGAACAGTGAAGCTAGAAATTAGAGATACTGTCAATTATCAAAAGGTCTTAATCGATTCAGCAGCACGACCCGATCAAATTGAATTGACAAGAATATTGCTATGTAATATTCCATTTATACCCCTCTCCACAACTCCCGACGATGTGTTAAAACAAGCAAAATCCACCGCGATACTGGCTGATAATTGCACCGGACTGGAGCTGATAAACGCCTTCATCGCTCAAAAAGAATTGGAAAAAACAAGCAAACACAATAAAGCGCGAATGGGATTCTTTGATGAAGCCATTGTGGATGAAAATCCGCTCTGTAGCAACACGTCAGGCGAAACGATATCGCTAATAAAAAATTGAGATAAAGGGGGATATCAATTGAATTAACAACGAATAGCATTTTCTCTTTCGTCAGTCTTAACGCCAATCCCGACTACACGGGGCAGTTATTCTTTAGGCGGGCAGGATAGTAATACCAGGAGCCGATAAAGAAATCGTTTTGTATGGGAAGAATGTAAAGTTTTCGGCAGGCGTAACGGCCCGTAAGGTGATTTTTCCTAAACCGGGCGTTAAGCCATCCGCCTCCGGCCTTGGCTTTTGCAATCTCCTCTTGAACGACTAAAACGCCCAAATCATCTTTATACAACCATTGATTAGTTCCTATCATTTCGGGATGAATAGGGGAGGCGAGCACTGTACCATTCAGTTTAATGGCAAAAATCTGACTTGAATTTTTTTGAAACGCATTCAACGCCGCCTTTTTTCCCTTTGTCTCGATTAATATCCTGGCTTTGGTCACACGGTTGATGACCTTTTTCTCTTCAGTGGTTAAAGATTCCATCGCGAACGCATTCATAGCCGGGAAAGTCGCGAGTAAGAAATAAAAAGTATAAGGCCACTTGCTAAAACTCATTCGATTGCTCGCTCATTAGAATGCGGTTTGTTAACACCACCGGATAACGTTGTAAGCCAGTTCCACCGCCCGGACAGTGGTCGGAGTCACTGGAGACCATTGACCAATAGTCTACGCTATCCGACCGGGGCTTGGAACATGGAAACTAGTTCCTTACGTTCTTCAGACTCTACCATTCCAGGAATCACCAAACCGTTTGCTTAAATGGGCCTGGTGCTCAACATCCGTTTTCTTCGTTATAGCCAGGCGCATATACTCAAGTCTTCCCACGCAAAACTGAACGCGATTTAAACTTAAAGCCCCGTCGGTGAATTGTTCGATTGCAGGGACTAATTCGTCTATATAAAACACATTGGGAGGTTTGGCGCTTTTAAATACGGCTTTCCCGCTAAAAACGACGATATTATGGACATGATGAGGCTCTATAAAATCAAGCGCTTTCTGGATAGCCTTAACGTGTTTATAATTCTGACGGAGGGGATTTTGAAATCTGAATTTATCGTAATAAAGGGATTGAGACCAGCTTCTGGCGTTTTCTTTCGCGAATATCCACCCCTTGTAATGCTTGGTTTCTATCACGAAAATACCTTTTGGGGTGATTAGAATATGATCGATTTGAGTGGTGGAACCATCCTCCAAGCGTAGGGTAATATTAGACAGAACATGAGCCTCCTTGTTTTGACAATACTGTGTTAGCCTGTGCCTGACTCGGGCCTCACCACAATTTTCAGCGTTGTGTTTACGATTTCGTCCGGCAGCATAACCCACTACCAGACCTATAAAAAATACTGACAAGAAAATAAAAATATCCACATCAACCACACATCCTACCTCCAATAAGCCCATTATTTTAACAGTGCCCTCTGGCTTCTCCAAAGATTGTTAAAAACAGTGATTGCATTGGATAAGAACCAATTCAAATTGAATAGATTAGCCCTACAGTTATTTCCGGGATTTAAGTCAATTAGCAGGACACATCAAGAAGTCGATTAGCCCTTGTTTACCTGCTGCAAGAAGCTTCTCAAACAGCCCGCTATGGAACCAGGATGTTCTTCTTGGACTTTTTTAGTTTGGTTTGCCGTAGCCTCATACATAAACTGATATCCTAAGGCCGCGAAGACCCCTAAAAGTTGATTCGAGATATTAAAGGCTGTAATTAGATCGCTTTCTTCATGCTTATCTAACCAGGGCGAAACGCAAAGTTGTTGTAGGAGACGATACTGCCTATCAGTCTGCTTTAAGTTGTGAAAATACGTCAGATTCCATAAGCAGGTATTCAGCGAAAAAAAGGGATGGCTAATTACAGTTTCTCCCCAGTCAATAATACTGACTTCTCCTGTCGCTTTGGAAAGCAGCATATTGTTTTCTTGAAAATCACAATGATTGATGGTTTCAGGAATGTGGTAGCTTGACAGTCTTTCACATTGCTCTACACACCAATCATAGGCATGATGAAGCGATGCGATTTCTTGACGCGTCAGGCCATCGACAACTAAGCAATCTGTTTCCTGTATGAGCTCACGATATAACAAAGGAAATTGGTCTAGCCGCCAATCGGGGATGCCAAAGTTGAGTAATGTAAGTGTATCACTCTCCACGATTCTTTGAATAGAAAGGTAATGATAGATCCCCTTCTCCAATACATTCATATCGATGCCACCGTTTGAAAACAATTCACGCAGAGAGATATCGCCACAGGCGGCTGTCAAGAAAGAATGATAGTAGTCATTTTTTGCAATAACGACAGGAATTTGCTGACATCCATGGGTTTGAAGCAGAGCGATGGTATCAGGCTCACGAAATAGGGCAGGCGGTGTTTGTTTCAAATAGAAGAGCCCTTGCGATGTGGTTATTTTAGTCACTATCGAATGAGCGGGTTCAGCCACTTTTTCTAGTGCAATTACCTTGCAATGACGAGATCTCAAATAATCAGTTGCCCATTGAATCGCTGCGTTATCGTTATTCAAGTGCGTATATCCTGTGATTCAACAATTAGGAATTAGTATAGGATGATCCTGTATTATAGTGACAATGCTTAATCGGAAATAAATCGTAATTAGGGTTACACAAGCATCGAAGAGTCTTCCAACCTTCTGAGCAGGGACAGACTTTGATTGCATCCTTTCGGTGAGTTCACCATAAAGCGTTTATCGCGCGTCAATGGAAAGGGCCATTGCAACTTAAACCATTATTGCTTGGAAAGTAAACGATACCGCAAGGTGTCGGTGCTAGCATTCAACAGAATGTAGAGTTGGCCATTGAAGAGCAGGGGTTCTATGGATGAAAAAATTTGCTACAATCGCTTTCTTTTTTGGGCAGGCCTTGCATGTCAAAATCGATAGTTCTAGCCGCCATTCGAACCACCGGTTTAAAAATAACCCAAGACCGTATTATTGAGATTGCATTAAGCCGATATCACCCCGATGGGGAAAGAGAGTGTTGCAGCATAATCATTCCCTCCTCTTCACCCGAAACAGGGTTGGCACTCAGTGAGGCACAATCCATCGCTGATTGGTGCGCAGGCAGCATTCTGTTGGCATGGAATGTGCGTCTAACCCATAGTTTCTTGAAAAACACCCTGCAAGGACAGGGATTAGCCATTCAGTGTAAGCAGCTCAATTTGGATGCATTAACGCTGCATTTGCTTCCTGAATCGCCTCTTCAGTCTTTAGAGGACCTCAAAGCGTTTCTCAATTGGAATGAATCATTACAACAAGCCATTGATGAACGGGATTTATTAGATGCTTATCTTTTGTATCTTTTCAGACGTTTTGAAAAGGGTACTGTTTGGGAAGTAATTCATGGTCTGGCGAAACGGCGTAGTTCCCCGCCTAAATTAAAAACCGATATTTCAACCATTCCTAATGCTCCGGGCGTCTATCTTTTTTATGGTGAGCATAGTGAGTTACCTATTTATATCGGTAAAAGCATTCGGCTTCGTCAGCGCATTTTGTCTCATTTTCAACAAGACCATTGTTCTGAAAAAGAATTCAAAATGGCACAGCAAGTCGCGTGTATCAAATGGATAGAAACCCCTGGTGAGCTCAGTGCCTTATTATTGGAGTCCAAACTGATTAAAGAGCAGTTACCGCTTTATAATCAAAAACTACGACGAAAAAAACGCATTGTCGGGTATCAACTCAAGACCAATGTTCTGGGCTATCTGACGCTGCACATTCACACGCAAATGGTCATGGAGGATACCGAAGAGGAGACTGTACTGGGTGCATTTACCAGTGTCCATGCCGCCAAGCGCCACCTGGAACGATTAATAAAAAGCTATCAATTATGTCCCAAGCTTTGTGGACTGGAAAAAACAAACAGTGTCTGTTTTTCATTTCAGTTGGGCCGCTGTCTTGGGGCTTGCAATGAAGAGGAGGGGGTCTTGTCTTATAATAAACGAGTTCATGAGGCGGTTACTCTCTTTAAAAACGCAATCTGGCCTTATCCTGGCAGCATTGCGATTAAAGAACAACACCTGAAGGGCGCACAGTGGCTTTTGTTTAATCAGTGGCGCTATCTGGGAACCTTCGATAATGAGCAGGACTTAAACGCTTTCACAGGGAACTTGCACGCAGTCGATTGGGATAGGGATACGTATCGAATTTTAAAGCAGTTTTTAAAGGAAGAACGGCCCCAGGATGAAGTAGTGGTTCTATAGGGGTTAGACTAAGCATTTATTAGGGTGACGTTTAAGAGTAGTAATCCACATCCTTGTGGAGGGCATCTTCCTGATGCCGAGAAAAATTCCGTGTATGACATCCATTGTCTTTACTCTTCTTAAATAGAGTATTCAAAGAAAAGACAAAAAGCAGTAGGTAATCCGCGCAGTGATTTGTAAGACATTTCTCAAATAAGAGGGATTAGCGATTACAACGTGGTGGCCAATTCGATTGCGATGAAGCCTAATGCGAAGTAGTCCTATGCTGCTGGTTGTTCAATTGAACAGCATCTAACAGGGAGTTAAAGAGGGTAAGCCGGGTAGCTCTATAATTTATTTCTTAGATTAGGATGTGGCCGTGGGAAAAGAAAACGCTTGCCCTCTCTGTTCTTCTGTAGCTACTTCATTGATCATCTCTTCCATTGTTGAATCGATTACGCCGTCATTACGGCATTGGAAATACCAATCCCAAATCAAATCAACGACATTTTCTTCATTTGTTTCCTTAAAAAAGCCAATATCCATGTTGTTCGCTTTACAAAGGGCTTCAATGGGTTCCCAATTGAAGAGTAAATTACTCGTGGGTAGGCGTTTACAGGTCAATTGGGAAAAGTGAATATCAGCGGGAATATTAATTTGAATTGCTTTCATAGAAAATAAGGGTTATTAGTTTTATTTTAAAGGGTATATAGGCCTGATTGTTAAAGCAAGTTTGATTAATAAATTATTTTGAATATAAATCTTAAGAGAATCACAGAGTACAATTGGAACAGGGGCTTTTGTAATACTAATGGTATTAGTATGCATTATACGAGAACAGGCGGCTGGACAATTCCCCTAATTCTGCTCCATGGATTAATTGCGAACGGAAACTGCTGGGCAGACGTAGCGTCGTATCTGATGTTGGACGGCGATGTTCTCATGCCTGACGCGAGAGGGCATGGACAATCCTCTTCGCCTGCTGATGAATATCGATATGAGAATCATGCCCAAGATGTAGAGGGTCTAATTAACGCATTAAGGCTCGCTCCTTCAGTGGTAATTGGTCATTCAATGGGAGGCATGACAGCCGCTTTGCTGGCGTCTCAGAAAAAAACGAGGCTTCGAGGGCTTGTTCTAGCTGAGCCTGCTTTTTTAGAGAGCAAATTACAGCATCAAGTGTATGCTAGCGATATTGTAGAACAGCATCGACAATGGCTAAAGACGCCATGGCGAGACTATTTGTCGTACTTACAGACGAAACATCCTAATCGCTCGCTCACTATGCTGACTCGCCTGGCGAGAGCTCGGTATCAAACACGCATCAATGCATTTCAAGTGTTGCGACCTCCCATCCCTTGTTTCAGGCAATTACTTAAGGAGATTGACATTCCCATGTTGCTTGTCATTGTGGAACGCAGTGTGATTTCTCCAGAAACAATTAGAGCACTGACCATTGATTATCAAAGTATGAAGATTAAGAGAATAAAAGGGGCGGGGCACGGGCTTCATTATGATAAGCCCAAGGAATTTGCCACCATCATTCAATCGTTTGTACGTTCGATTGACCATGGAGTTTAACCTGGTATCGAATTCCCAAGACTCATCAAGAGAGGAAAGCGAACAATTTGCCGGAGATGAAGGAAAATGAACAACGAATACGAGCTTGGATTACCATTGGAATATCAGCAAATGCCTGAATACTTCGATGCACATAATGTCAGTGAGCAAACAGACTATAAAAATGCGTTGATTGAGAAACTTTTAAGAGACCAGGGAGTTAAAACGGTCCTTGATATGACTTGCGGAACTGGCTCGCAAGTATTTTATCTTGCCGAAAGAGGCTATAACGTGGTGGGCAGTGACTTCAGCCCAAAATTACTTGAGTTTGCACGGGAGAAAGCCAAAGCAATCAATAAAGATATCCCTTTTATTGACGGTGATATGCGAACGCTTGCCGCAGGACAGTTTGATGCAGTGATTACCATTTTCAATGCAATCGGTCATCTAACGAAAGTAAATTTTGAAAAGGCTCTACACAATATAAAGTCTAATCTTAACGAGAAAGGCATTTATGTTTTTGATATTTTCAACCTGGAAGCCATCACGGCCGAAAGGTTAAGAGAGTATGTAATGGATACAGAGCACTTTGTTAATGAAGTACATATCCGCCATAAACAGTATTCTGAGGTGGATAGGGAAAAAGGGCTTCTTACCTCGCATGACCACTACCTAATTTCCAACGGCTCGGATGAACCGGTAAGTCGCAACCACCGTTTCAGTCTTCAAATCTATACCGCCTTCGAATTACAGACCATTCTTGAACGAAATGGGTTTGACGTCATAAAACAATGGGATATGGAGGGAAATGATTTTATAGCTGAGCATAGTATAAGCATACTCACGGTGGCGAGGAAGAAAATATCACGCTGACGAGATTCGGAGTAGCATGGACCATGTCATAGGTTTAATGCTATTCCCCAAAAGTACCCCGAACAGGGTTTCAATAATTAGAAATTCAATGGACCAGGGACCGGTTATTGCTAAACCGATCGCAGACTAAACTAAATCTATGAATAGGCCTAGCGTTTCAGATTGGGTGTTCTGCTGCAAAAATTTTAATTTCAGATAAGAAAATCCTCAATAACATTGTGTTATATTTCCCCGTGCCTCAGCCAGGTTTAGTTTCAAAAGGATCTCTTAACATGGATTGAGGAAAATTTAACCAATAGAAAGAGGTAGTATGCTTGTTTTTATAAAGCGCATTAAGATATGGCCAGCCATCATTTTAATGATTGTAACAACCACAATGTTTGCTAGGAGTTTGGCAATGGAAAATAACCCATCTGAGATACAGAAAAAAATAAAGACCCTTTGTCTGGACAGAGCCCAATCACCAGGTGATTTCACAGAGTTTACGAATACATTAATGTCGTTAGGAATCATTAGGCAAACTTATGATGTCTTAGAAAATAGTCTCTATTTTTATTCTAAAGAGACAATGTTGTATCGACTACCTGTATCCGAAATTGAAAAATCAGATAGTGCCCCATACATTATTGGAGATACATTGGATGTAGCCAAGGTTAAAAGTGCAATTGAGGATCTCGAAGAAAAAAAACTATCGATTATTGAGTTCCACAGAGAGCTTGCTAAAGCAGGCGTTGTATATGTCAGTGTATTTTTAAATAAAAAAACAATCTACTATTTTGGTCAGGATGCCAAGTATTTCCTTGAAGCGTACTAACTTAAACGTAATTTTATTGAAATCTATTCAAAGTTCGGTATCGCTGAGTTTGAGTGCGATCTTATCGTGAACGAACCAGCGTTGAGTTATAGTCGAAAGTGGTGTATGACAAAATAAATTAGGTGGCGTATTCTGTTGCTTGTTCTTGTCGGAACACAAATCAACAAAGGAGATACGCCATGAAGGATTGTAATCTAAAGCAGTCATCGACACCAGCGGTAGCCAAGGGCTTTGAAGACCCGTTAACGGAGGTGTTGAGACAAGGAGCAAAAGAGTTGATAAGGAAAGCGGTTGAGGCCGAACTATCAGAGATGCTCTCAGCGTACTCAGACGTGCGTTTACTGGATGGTCGTCCAGCAGTAGTCAGGAATGGTTATCTCCCCGCGAGACAGCTTCAGACGGGGATAGGAGAAGTAGAGGTTCAAGTCCCGAAGGTACGAGATCGTAGCGGTTCAGGTATTCATTTTAGCAGTCAGTTGTTGCCGCCCTACTTGAGACGGACGAAGAGCATGGAAGAACTCATTCCTTGGCTGTATTTAAAAGGGTTATCAACAGGAGATTATACAGAAGCCTTATCCGCGTTAGTTGGCGAGAGTGCGCGCGGACTGTCAGCCAATACAGTGTCGCGATTAAAAGAAAAATGGCTTGATGAACACAAAGAGTGGCAACGCCAGGATTTAAGCGACAAACGCTATGTTTATTGGTGGGCTGATGGTATTTACAGCAAGGTTCGCATGGATGACAAGGTGTGCCTTCTAGTCATCATTGGTGTTACTGAGAGCGGGGTAAAAGAGCTTGTAGCGGTTAATGATGGGTATCGAGAGTCCGCAGCGAGCTGGAGTGAGGTGCTTACTGACCTGCGCCAACGAGGCCTTCCAACGGCTCCGAAGTTAGCCGTGGGGGATGGGGCATTGGGATTCTGGAGTGCCCTTGGAGCCATTTACCCTGAAACACGGCAACAGCGGTGCTGGGTGCACAAAACAGCGAATGTATTAAACAAGCTACCCAAATCGATGCAGCCAAAGGTAAAGGCCGCTTTGCATGAGATTTGGATGGCATCGACCAAAGAAGAGGCCTATAAGGCGTTTGATAATACGGTGGAGCTTTACAGCGCTAAGTACCCAAAAGCGATGGAGTGCCTGGCCAAGGACAAAGAGGAACTGTTGGCCTTCTACGATTTTCCGGCCGAACACTGGATTCACATACGGACAACCAATCCCATTGAATCTGCCTTCGCTACAGTGCGTCTGAGGACTAATAAGTCCAGAAACTGTGGCTCCAGAGACACCACCCTGGCAATGGTCTTTAAGCTCATGGAAGTGGCTCAAAAACGATGGATTAAAATTAGAGGGTTTAACCTATTAACATTAGTTGTTAATAATGTGAAATTTGTAAACGGAGTGCAAGTTAATGAGCAGTCAAACAGAGTGGCCGCCTAATGGGCATACACCAGATTTGACAATAACTCACCAGCGTTGTATTCTGATGAGAACATGACACAACAAAACCATCTTAGAAGTATAAAAATGTTTACGTTACTGTGTCTTTGAAAACAATTCATCAAACAATGCCTGAGCCTTCAGAGCGTTGACCTCGAAGAGTTCTTTTTGAAACTGCTCTTGGCTAACGAGATAACAACGATCAAGCTCAAAACGGCTTAATTGCTTTGGTGGACGATAGGGCGTAAGGTGCCTTATTAATCGATAGTTCCCCTTCCACTGCATATAATAAATAGTTCTTCATTCTTATCTTTCCTGAAATCAGTACGAATAGAACTTTCCCCATCAATGGGCCAGAATAAATGCTTGATATCACAATGTTTATAACGATTTTTTCCTTTTAAAAGGTCATTTAAGAAATTTTCTAAGCCAAGAGTACCGAAATACGTGTGGCCGGGATCGCCATAATGGCTAAAAAAGGATTCAGATAGACGCCTAAGAGGCCTAGCGCTCCGGAACTTGCGCCCTGATGCAAAAAGACAAAAGATCAGACTGGGAAGTCTCCTATAACATCATTATATTTCTCTTGTGCATCGGCCAAACTTAATTTGGAATAAATTTCCAGCGAGTCTCTTTTCGCATGTCCTGAATAGGGCTGAATAAAAGCATCATCAATATTTTTCTTTTTAAGCCAAGTAAACAAAAAATGTCTTAATTTATGAGGTGAGATCGATCGCTCAATCCCGGCGAGCTTGGTATATCTCATCAGAATTTTTCTAATTCCTCGATCAGTGTAGTGGCGGCGAAATCCTGACTCGAATAGAAAAAGTCTATTTTCATTTTTATATTGTCTTATATGAAGAGCTAAAGTTTCTTTAAATGCTGGTGAAAAAGGTACAACTCTATCTTTTTTACCTTTGCCCTGATTAATTTTTATTCGGCAACTCGTTAAATCAACATCGATTAATTGTATGTTGACTAATTCACTGACCCTTATTCCTGTATAAAGCAAAACTTTAACGATGAGCATAGGAACAATATCATGAGATTCCCAAACCGCTTTATAAAAAAGCCTGATTTCTTCTTCTGTGGGCACATAAGGTAAGCGTTTTGGTGTCGTGGTTACTTCGATATTAAGATTTTCTCTTACAAACCGAAATACGTCTCGAATATAATCATAATTAGGATTCTGTGCTTTAAGCAAATTTGAAACCTTTTGGGCCATTTTTTTAGCTGATATTCGCTCCATTATGCAGCTTCCTTATAGTGCAGATGCGGCAGACGTGTTGATAAATCTAGTGGGAATAAGCCGTAAGGATTTACGTGCTCATAAATAAGTGGTGTTAATACTCTTTTATCTTCCTTTGTTAATTTGTTTTTTAGCCCATGTTCTTCTATTATTTGCTGAATCATTAAGGTGTTGATATATACCATTGAGAGTTGTAAAAGGTGTAAAGACAATACAGATAATGTCTGCGTCTTCGCATGGTTAGAAGAAATTTCGCCTGAACGACCATAAAAAATGAATTTGGCTACGCCATTCCAAAGCTCAACTACATTCAATCCTTCTTGAATTTCTTGCCTGATAGATTCATGCATTAAGTATTCACAGATGAAGATGGTTTTTAATACTTTGCCCAACTGTGATAATGCTAAATAGATTGGATGTTTCAGGTTGTTTTGATTAAAGCGTCTAAGAATAGATTCTGGATCGGCATGACCGGCCTTCATTGCAGCAGTATATTTTACAATTTGACTATATTGCTCTTTAATTAACTGCCAATTAATACTATCCATCAGCACTGCTTGTAGATTTGTATACTTTTGATAATCTCCAAGTTCACATTGTGCTAATTTTTGTTTATTCAAATTAGCAAGCCGTGGCATAAGTGAAAAACCAAGAAGATGCGCGAATGCAAACCCAACTTCGCTTTGGCCATGTGTATCAACATAGTTTTTCTGAACCGACATTTCAGTGCAGTGTCTCAATACTCCCTCGATCATGGCGGAAACTTCAGAACTTGATACACTTTTTAATTGTGAATGGATGCAACAGGCATTTTTTTCCACATGCCAGTATATCATTACGCCTCTTCCTCCATAGCGATTATGATATTCTGAAATCAAATTTTGAAAATAAGCTGAAAATTGCGTTGAGTCACTGGCAACAGCGATGGGCATGTCACCCCATATTTCTTCTAATCTAATCCTAAATAACGCATTTGCCACTTTGCTGAGTGCATTTTTTAAATTATCGGTTGATAAAAAATAGTTCTTAATGTGTCTGAGCTGGTGCTCACTAATATGGGAATTTCCTGCGCACATGTGTTTTAATCCAACGTTTGTTCCTAGGCCAAATATGGTAAGCAAGATCCTTTCTGAAATTTCGTGGGGTTTTAAATAAATTTTTTCACCATAGGAAATAAAATCATGAGTAAAATGATTTTCTAAATCAACTTCTTTAATCATATCAATGAGATTAGTTCCCTCCCATTTATCCTGTAAATTTTTTTTGATAATTACAATATTGTTTGATTCTGCCTGAGCTGTGAGTGGGGTTACAATAATGCGACCACCATTTTGAGAGCTAATTTTAACTTTTGTATTTTGGGGGATATTGTTATTTAAAGCAGTTAATGCACTGACATGGCGGTGTTTTAATTGTTCAATAAACACATCACCATCAATGGGCAAAGAAAGGTCCTTAAAATGCGCTTCTTTGTTTTCTTCAAAGTTATTCGGCAAATCTTCATCTGGGTTTCGATGTTTAAACGATCCCTCTATCCATATTTCACGACACCTAATCCTGTCTGCAAGCTTTTTTAAAATATAGACCTCATAACAAATTCTCTTAATTTTGCCACTATTCGGATCAACAATGCGCCTTTTCCATTTATCTGGCAAACAATCAATCGGAACATACTCATGATCTGGGAAGTAAATTTTATTACTATCAAAATATTTTTTGATAAGTAGCAATGCGTCCAGTATTGGTTGATGCTCGGCGTTATTAGAACGAAAAGCCATATTTTCTAATAATGGTTGAATCATTCGTCGGTAATGACTAGCATAAGAGCTTCTAATCTGCTGATGTAGAAGGCTTTGGTATTTTGGCCCTTTTTTCTTATATTCATCAATAATGTTTTTTAACTTGTCTTGACCAATAATAGGGAAAATTTTGTCTCTAATTGTGCCATCTGGTTGCTCTAAGCATATTTCCGCTATATTAAACAGGATGGTATCTTTGCCGTAGACTTTTTTCACATCATTAATAAGCTTTTTAACTACACGCTTTTCTGATTTATGAATCACATTACGGATAATGCGATTAAACATGTCGATTGTTTTATCGATAAGTTCTTCTTTTCTTGTATGACAATACATAAATGAATGAGCGCATCGCTTATTATCAGTCATTTGTTTTAAATCACTAGGATTTAAACGGGTAAAGGCCTCTGAGTAATGCACTATTCTTTTTCGTGGAATGGCTTGAATAGCTGATAAATCAAAATTAAATCGATTCAAAACGGATAGCTGCTCCATTAATCCCAATATTGAGTCGAGGGATGGATTGTTAATCTCTTTATTTATCCAACCTAAATAGGATAAGCTTTCTTTGTAGGGCAACAACAACCCATTTAATTGAGCCTCATCTTCTGTAGATAAGCTATTCTGCAGTTTTTCAAATAAACAGTTCTCAAATGCATTGCTGGCATCGAGAATAATTCGTGTCATTGTTTTTTCTTTAAATGATTCAATCCCCCTATCTTTTAAGTACTGCAGAGCTTGATTTTTGATTTCGTCATCAGCTAGGTGATGATTAGGCAATAACACATCCCTTATCCAGATTTCAAGTTCTTTATAATGCGTTTTTTTAGAGAAGGAAGTTTTAAAATATTTTCTAATCAGTGAAATATAATTGCCATACGTTCTTAATGATATGTTACTGATAACAGGTGGAATATTAAGTTGATTTGCAACCTGATTGATAAGATAAACAGGTAGTTTAGTTAGGTCGTTGATGAATTCATGACTTTTTTGGTAATACTTAAAAAGTAAAGCAAATGCCAATTGTTTACTCGAATGTCTTGTCTTTATAAAGCCAATTTCTTCTTCAGTAAGATCAAATTCATTTATTGTTAAATCAATAACACTCATTTTATCAGTTCCTAGAATAGCCAGAGTCGGAACTCTAAAAGCTATATTCCTCCATTTTTATGTTGTAATTTATATAAATCTGATGCTAGTATCAACCACTAAATAAAAATAGGAACTAAAAGGATTTCATTCTGCTACTAACATTATGTTAATAGCCTATACATTTAAGGATTATTAATGAACAAAGGATGTTTACGGTTATTCTTAATGATTTGCGCTGCAAATGTATGGGCAAAGCATCATATCATCGATTTAACAGTTGCTTACGATACCTTTAATTTTACTGGGTACCCTGCACGAGCAATTGCTGTCAATCATCAGATTCCAGCCCCAACGCTTCGATTTAAAGAAGGGGATGAAGTCACTATAAACGTTCATAATCATTTAGATAAAGAAGCCGCAATTCATTGGCATGGGATTATTCTCCCTTGGCAAATGGATGGAGTCATGAACATTACGCAAAGGGGAATTCCTCCAGGAGCTACATTTCAATATCACTATACACTGCATCAATCAGGTACTTATTGGTATCATTCGCATGCAGGTCTTCAGGAACAAGAAGGCTTATATGGGGCTTATATCATCGAGCCTAAGTCTCCACCTCCTTTTAAATATAATAAAGACTTTGAAGTTGTTTTATCTGACTGGAAAAATACCAAGGCCGATCACATCCAAGCGAATTTAAAAAAAACAGGTGAATATTATGGTGTAAGATTTCCTTTACAGCCATCACTTCTACATTTTATTCAAACCTATAGTCAAGCTTCAAAAGAAGAGCGTAAAAAATTATTGATGGATTATAAAATGATGCAGTACATGCGTATGGGCATCTTTGATTTAAGCGATATTGCTTATGATACTTTTTTAATGAATGGCCATCCAACCTCTCGTCCATGGACACGTCAGGTTAAAGTGGGTGATGTTGTACGTCTGCGTTTTGTAGGGGCCGGTGCTAATACTTTTTTTCGCGTCAAAATACCTGGTGCTACCATGAAGATGGTTCATGTGCAGGGCAATGATGTTGTGCCCTATCCTGTAAAAGATTTTTTTATTGGTCCTGGAGAAACAAATGATATATTGGTCAAAATTGAACAAAACAAACCATACATCATTTATGCACAATCTTTTGATAAAGTTGGAAAAGCACTGGGCGCCTTAATTACAAACGCTAGTCAACCTGTTCTTTATGCAGAGGTTAAACCTTTTCCCGATCCAAAACCTACCACTCGTGGCAAAATGAAAAATGAAAAAAAGCGTGATTTAAAGCCAATGGCACACATGGGAATGCAGAGTGAACTTCACCATCAGCCGCGCATTAATACGATAGTGGCAGCCAATTTATTAACTGGAAGCCACGAGCAAACAAAACATCACCACAAGCAAAAAAATACAGTTACGATAGGTACCAAATATCAAAATTTAAAAGCAAAATATGAAACCAATGATCCTCGAAAGCCCATCTATAAAACGATTAATCTACAATTGTTCGGATTCATGGATCGCTTTATATGGTTTATTAATGGTGTTCCTGAATATAACGCCAAACCTATTAAACTATTGCCTGCAAAACGATATCGATTAGTTTTTATTAATAATTCCATGATGCATCATCCTATGCACTTGCATGGTCACTGGTTGATTCTCAGAAACGGTCATGGAAACCACGATCCTTTGCTACATACTATTGATATCCCGCCAGGCAGTGAAGTTACAGCTGATTTAGATACCGATGCTAGTGGTCAGTGGTTTTTCCATTGTCATATGCTAAATCACATGGCTTCTGGTCTTGCCAGAACATTTCAATATTCTTCTATTATTGAAATTGCGAAAGGCAAAGAACAACCAAAAAATATCATTAAACATACATCCTACTATAACCGTCCAATTGTTCGAGTAGATGAACTACGTCCTATTTCGTTGCCGATGGTGGAGCATCCAGTGCACACACACAATAAATTTTTTGCAGCATCCTTTATTGAATTCGGTGGTGATTTCTCCAAAAATCGACAAACACTGACTTATTATGGATTATATGGTCCTGATTTTAACAAATTACAGCTATATATTAATGATGCTGAGATGGAAAAGGGTAATATTTCCAACGCCGATATTGATATATTTTATTGGCGACAAATAAGCCAGTTTTGGATGATAAAAGGTGGCGCAAATTATTTTTATCGCCCATCAAAAACACCTTACTGGCAGCCTGGGATCGGTTTTGAAGGACTGATGTATTATTTTATCACTAACAATTCCAGGTTCTATTATCATAAAGAGAGTATTAAGGCGGATATTGAATTTGGTCGTAATACTCAGCTAACTAATAATTTATTTTTAGGTACTCTTTTCAGAGCTATTGCTGCAACGAAAACCATTCCAGAAGATGAAATTAGTAAAGGTCTTAATGAGACGCAATATGTGATTCGTCCAAACTACAGGCTTACACCAGGCATTTCTGCCTTTATGGAATACGAGTATACCAAATATCACAGTATCTTAAGAAATATCAGGCGAAGAAATGGAGAACCAGTAGCCGAAAATTCGCTTTTTTTTGGTTTAAATTTTATCATTTAATCCAAAACAGATTCTCGATATTTTAAATCAGAGTGGTATTTAAAAAGGAGTGAAAATGGAAAAACAAAATCAAAGGGGAAGTATGGGTTGGGGACGATTTGTTGCAATGATCACACTCTCTACTTTTATAATGTTCTTTTTGATGTACCAGCTTGTATATTCGTTTGACCATGCCATGTTTAGTTTAAACCGGATGATTGCTTCATTGGTAATGGGGTGCCTTATGTGTATTGTAATGCTAGGCTTTATGTGGTCTATGTATGAAGGTATAGTAATTAAAGTTAGTGTTATCATCGTCGCAGCAATAATAGGTGTTATCTTGTTGGTTATTAATCGAGGTCAGTTCGTTATCACTGATATCAGCTTCATGAAATCAATGATTCCTCATCACTCCATTGCTATAAATAACTCCAGAAAAGCAACCATTAGAGACCCTCGTGTTCGTAAATTGGCAGATCAGATAATAGAGGCTCAAGTCCGCGAAATAGCCGTGATGGAACTACTTATTAAAGATATTGAACAAAATGGCCCACGCGGTATGACAAAGCTTCCTCCTCGCTCAACTGAGATAACCTCTGAGATGGAGCAAGAGATCAGAAAAGCTGTTCAGTAGTAAGCAACAGTCCAAAAATATTTATAACAGCTTCTGATATACATTAAATTGAAATTGAATCGGTTCGATTAATCTATTTTCGTTGTAATGCCAGATAAATTTTCTGAGGCAAGCAATTAGCTGTTCAATACAAGAAAATCCGCTAGCACCATAAATTTTCCGCTTTAACCACTTCCAAAATAGCTCAATTGGATTATATTCCGGTGAATAAGGTGGCAAATAAAATAACTCAATCCATTCATGCTTTTTTACAAATTTCGCAACTATTTTGCTTCGATGAATAGAACCGTTATCAATAATCATCACTATTTTTTTATTCGGTTTAGCTTTATGTAATTGATGTAAAAACTGGATAAATACCTTTGAATTCCCTCTCTCTGCTTGTTTCCAGTAAAAAGTTTGTGTGCTTAAGCTCAGTGCACCAAATAATGTTTTACTCTCCCTATTTTTATTGGTGTGGGCCGATTTTTTTTTCTCCCCGTTTAAACCAACCTCGTTCAACATAAGGTTCATTGGAAAAGTGTGATTCATCAGCAAACAATACTTCTATTTCATGCTCCAACCCTTGTTTTTCAATGGTTGCTACCATTTTTTCAATGTGAGCCGCTTTTTCTTCTTTGGTCGGTGCATTTATCGGAGGCTTTTTAGAAAATCGCTTATATACCCATCCATGCTCATGAAGCGCACGTTTTACTGTTGTCGCACTGACAGAGTCAATCGTTTTCTTCAATTGATCTAATAGCAGATTAATTTGCCAGCCAGATTGTTGATAGCCATATTTTTTAGGGGATTCCTCCAGCAATTGATTGAGTTGTTTCCTTACTTCTTCCCTCAATTGATTTGGTCGGCCGCGTGAAGATTTATCCCTTAGTCCAGAAATTCCATAGCGTAGGTATCGTTTGATCCAACATCTTACTGTGTGGGGGTTACGAGCCATTTGCTCCGATATCTTATTAATACTTTTTCCCTCAGAGGACAGTAACACGTAGTGCGCTCGTTCTGCTGTATTCTTACCCGTTCGGGAATTTCTTAATTTAAATAACTCTTCCTTTTGTGCATCTGTTATAACTGCTGTGATAGCTTTTGGCATCCTTTCAATTCAACTACTCAATGAAAAACAGGGGCTACAATACACTATCTTCTTATTTTATAAAAGATTATGGTTGGTTGCTTATGAGATAAGTATTTTGCGTCAGAGCGCAAGTTCCGGAGCGCTACGCCAATTAATGTCTTTAAAGGGAACAGCGGAAAAAAGTCAAGACTGGTTCTTCTAAAAAAAAGAAGATACAATGCATTTCTGAAATTTCTATCCCAAGTCTTGCTTTTGTGGATAAGTTTTTTCAAACATCTCTCTATTAGCGCCTTGTTTCCTTCGTTCCTTCTTCAAGCCCTATGATTACAAAGGCTTATCACCTTTCAAATGCGAGAAATCACCTTGTCACTTATCCACAAAATCTGTGGATAACGATGTGTATAGAATGTTAGAGCGCTGATAAGTAAAGGAAAAACCCTACTGCCCAGACATTTTTCAATCTACGCCGATGCGAAGAGCACTACGCTGCTCATCTGCTTGCCAGATATTGGCGATATTGGCTTCTTGAAGGAGTTTATTGACATGCAAATGCTCCCAGGCCGCATGGCGGCAGGCAATTTGGGATTCTACCGGCAAGGACTCAAAGTCAATTCGCTCATCAGAGGTCATCACCTCAGTGATATCGATACTCCCAAATCGCTTGTGCTGCCAAAGAACGAAAGCATTCGGCCAGTAATAACGGAAGTGGACGGTCACTCGTTTCCGTACAAAAGGCAGTCGGTTTGATGCTGGGACATGTTATTCACTCCTTAAAATTACACGGCATGGTAGGGCAGTGTTTAAAAAAGACAAGACTGGAAAAACCGGCGCATTATCATTAAGCTTCGTACATGAAAACAAAAACAATATTGCCCTTCATTGTTCTTTTAACTTTGAGCCAGGTGTGCGATGCCACACCGCCTGCTAATTTCGCGCAAGCCAAAAAAATAGCAGCAGTCGTATTTAAGCCGCATCCTATCACGTTGTATTGCCAGTGCCATTACCAAAACAAGCAAATTGATTTGGCGAGCTGTCAGATGGATGCCGCCGCCGATAAAAAAACGAGCGTTGCGCCTGGAATGGGAGCATATGATGCGTGCGACACGAGGTCGCATAACAAACTGCTTTCATAATCAGGAAGAATATAGAAAGCCTGTTGTTTCGCCAGCAGTTCCCTATCTGGACATGCATCTGTGGCAACGCAGGGGTATGAAGCTCTAGAGACATTGTAACCGCGGATAACCGTAAGAGAAGCCGTAAGGTGACTCCGAAACTGCTAGCATCAAGCGGTGAGGTGCTTGGGATAAATGGTATGGCTAGCTTATGCAAACTTCTTATAAACACCGTCATGTTCAGAAAGCCAAAGATGCTGATAGGCTTTAACCAAAAGGTAAGTGGTCAAGATGCAGGTTTACATCATGCCGCATCGCGAATGTAGTGCCGCCGGTGAAGTGGAAGAGCCTAACCCATTTTGTTTGTTATGCGAAACGTGGAAACCCTGCAGTAGTCCTGAGAATAGGAAGGTACTCTGTAAAGATTGCTGATACTGCTGCAGGAATAGGAGGTTGGAAAAAGCGAAGGCATTGTTGTAATCGCAATGATACGGATTTAAATATTATCCGGCACGAAAGTGAGCCCACGTCCAACTGGTCTTAATCGCAAGATAGCTTGCAGAACCAATAGTATGAGGAAAAGCAAATGACGGCTAGAATTAAACACTCTACTGGTGCATCTTCAACAAGCGAACTCGATTGGAATGCCATCCCTTGGCATCAAGCTCAGAAGTTTGTACATCGGCTACAAGTGCGTATTGCGAAGGCTTATAAAGAGGGTAAACACGGCAAAGTTAAATCCTTGCAATGGCTGCTCACTCACTCCTTTTACGCTAAAGCATTGGCTGTAAAACGAGTTACCCAAAATAAAGGAGGAAAAACAGCCGGGATTGATAAAATAGTATGGAGCACACCAAAGCAAAAGATGAGAGCCATAAAATCGCTAAAGCGGCGAGGGTATAAACCATTACCTCTTCGGCGAATTATGATTCCCAAAAAACAAAAAGGAACATTTCGTCCTCTTAGCATTCCGGTGATGAAATGCCGTGCCCAGCAGGCTTTATATGTTTTAGCACTTATTCCCATCTCCGAAGCAATAGCGGATAAAAGTTCTTTTGGATTCAGGCCTTTAAGATCAACAGCGGATGCTATCGAGAGATGCTTCAAAATTCTCTCTCATAGGCATTCTGCAAAATTTATCTTAGAGGGGGATATCAAATCATGCTTCGACAGTATTTCGCACCAATGGCTTATTAACAATGTGCCCATGGATAAAGACATACTGAAGAAATGGCTAACGGCAGGATACATGGCGGAAGGAACCTTATTTCCTACCTTAGAAGGCACTCCACAAGGCGGCATCATTTCACCAATATTATTGAACATTACATTGAGTGGACTAGAAAAAGCCATCACTGATGGTAAAGATGATAGGCTTAATAAAGTTCATACTGCCATCTATGCAGATGATTTCATTGTATCTGGGGCAAGCAAAGAACTATTGGAAGAAAAGATAAAGCCAAGGATTGAAGCATTCCTTGTTGAGCGGGGCCTAACATTATCTCCAGAGAAAACTAAAATTACGCATATAGACAACGGATTTGATTTTCTCGGCGCTAACATAAGAAAATTCAATAACAAACTTATTATAGTGCCCGCTAAGGACAGCATTAAAAGTTTCCTAAAAGACATTAGGACAACGATAAAATCGAATCCAACCTTATCTGCTGAAAAACTTATCTACTTGTTAAATCCTAAAATTCGCGGGTGGACAAATTATCACAGAACAATATGCGCAAAAGAAACTTTTTCTAAAGTTAGCCATCTTATCTTTTTTGCAATCTGGAAATGGGCCAGAAGACGTCATCCAAATAAAGGAACTGGGTGGATACTTAAGAAGTACTTCCGTTCCGATTCCAAACGAAATTGGATATTCTCTACTACCGTCAAGGACAAGGATGGAAAGACGACCTATCTCGACATTGTCGAGCCAACGAGAATACTTATCAGACGTCATATCAAAATCAGAGCTGAAGCATATCCATTTGACCCAAAATTCAAAGAATATTTTGAAAAGAGGAAGCAACTTAAAAACAAACGGATCGCTGCTGAACCCTTAAATAAAATGGTATAAGCTGGGTCATTTATATGGCCTTATAAAGGCTTGAGCGGAGTGCGGTGAAAGTCGCACGCTCCGTTCTTAGGGGACGGAGTCGCAGCAATGCGACTCTGTTACCCGACCTGCCGAAAATTTTGGTCGGCAGTTCGCCTGTTGGCGGGTACCGCTTTGCCATCATGCCAACGGCACACCTTATAAAGGGCGGGCTTGTTGTGAAAAAATAGAGCCACGATTTCGCCTGGCGGAAGCTGAGCTTTATAACTTATGGCCAGAGGTGGGACTGTTAAATCAGCTCCGTTCTAATTATCGCTATGCCGAGCTCCCTGGTAAACCAAAAACCTACGGCTGTGAGTTTTATGTGGATAGCGCTACACGTCGCATTGAGCCAGCCGATGCGGTAAAAGGGCTTGTTGCACGCGCAAATCTTTTTATGGCTGACCGGTATGGCATTGCATTAAGTAGCGCACAACAACAATTATTTATTGCCTGGCATCGGCAGTTTCCACCAAGCGCCTGGGAAAAAGAGTGGGCCGTTCAAGTGGCCGGCATTGAGGGCTACTCCAATCCCTGGATTGATGCGGTTCCTTAGATCCTAATGGATGATAAAACGTTGGGATTTTCATGATCTAAGTCAGAGGTGAGCTCCGTGGTCACTCGGTCTTTAAGTTGAGATTTCAGCGCGATAAAATCGTTAGTCCTGATTGTAAGTAATGCGTTCATAGCATTCAAATCGCTGGCGGGCTCGTCCCCCACGCATACCTTTTTTAACCACAGACCTATATTAGAGCCTTTATAGACTGCAAATGTAACAGACAGTTGAGGAATGATGCTAAACCAACTTTGGATTTTGTCCGTGTATAGATTAAGGAACTGTTTCGATGGGCTTGGCTGAGCGACGAACTGGGGTAGTGGGAAAAACCTTCCATGGGAGCAGTATTCATCCACTATATGCATCGGTAACAGCTTTTGCGCTCTACCTACCCCTTCTATCCATTGTCTATCGATACTATCCCAATCCTTTTCTCCTGTCGCAGTGATCAAATCAACTTGGGTTTGCAGTTCTTTAATGAGCGTGTTTTTGAGATCGAAATGGCTCTCAGTAATTGTTTTCCCTTCTAGCGTGTAAGTAACTCCCTTTTTGCGTAGATTCTCGTATTGATGACTCAACAGGCAAAGTACTGAATTGCCTTTTTCATTTTTCGGAATGCACTCGAGCATTAGTGTCCACATATGTTTATCCAGCGCCCAGAGCGCATATTCAAAAGGACTGATGTTGAAAAATGTACGACCAGAGCAGTCGGTGACGGACCATTTTTCATAAATTAAATTGAAATTGTTTTCTAGGGCCGCTTTAACTTGCTCATGCTCACCATGCACTACATGAAGCAAGAGCTTGCGCACAGCCAGTTCGGTTTTAAAGAAGTTAAATTGCTTTTTAGATGTTAATGCAAAATTTAATAGTGTAACGCTTGAACAATGCCTCGCTATTTCCTTTTGCAATTTTAAATTTAATAATACCTCAGAGGACTTAATTTGATTTTGCATGCCCGTTAACTCTTTTCTGAAATGAGTAATTATAATTCAATTAATTGATAATTAATACATCATTGTATTTTTGTTTGTCACTATGCTTGTAATTATAACGATTAGTAGGATTTGGCAGTGGATTGAAGCTTTAGAAAAAGCATAAGCAAAAAAAGCACTGACCTCATGTGTTTATAGTGGCTAACGGACTTTTATCGGTCATTTGACAGCCAGTATGGCTTTACTATACTTAAAGTGTAGGCAGTTGAAACGCGAAAGCGTTCTCAGATGCTTGCATCAGAAACCACCTTAGGGTGGTTTTTGTTTTTCTGTCGCAAGCATCGGAGAAACCATGGGCTTAGGGCAGTATCGCGCCAAACGCAATTTTTCCCGCACCTGTGAACCTCAGGGCAGTGACTCTTTCACTAATCAGTTCCGCTTTGTTATCCAAAAGCATCAAGCCTCCCATCTGCATTATGACTTTCGCTTAGAGCTTCAAGGCGTTTTAAAAAGCTGGGCGGTGCCAAAGGGGCCGAGTTCTAATCCCGCTATCAAACGCACCGCTTTTCAAACAGAAGACCATCCATTGGATTACGCGGAATTTGAAGGGGAAATCCCTAAAGGGGAATATGGTGCGGGCACGGTAATACTATGGGATAACGGCATTTGGGAGCCGTTCGATGACAATCCCATTGGCAGTTTCTATAAAGGGCATTTACGATTTAGCTTACACGGTGAGAAACTCCAGGGGGATTGGGAGCTCATTCGTAGTGCAAAGGAAAACACCTGGCGACTAGTGAAGATGAACGATGAGTTTAGTGACTTCAATCCCATCCCTATTGTGGAGCGAATGCCGGCGAGTGTATTAAGCGGCTTAACGCTTGAACAGTTCACTGATAACCCACAAGCGAAGCCACAATTAGTTCATCGAAGCGCCAAACAACGAATCGATGAGCGCCTGGCTCGAGTACCCAATGAGGCAATGCCTGAGAAAATGTCACCTCAGCTCACCACACTGGCAGATACACCGCCAACAGGGGATGCCTGGCTTCATGAAATCAAATGGGATGGTTACCGGATGCTGGCCTTTAAAAAGGGTGATGCGGTACGTATTATATCTCGCAATCACATCGACTGGACAGTGTCCTTCCAGGTAATTGCCGATAAAATTCGTCTGCTTCCGTTTGAAAACCTCATTCTCGATGGCGAAATGGTCATTTTTGATGAATCCAATCGCGCGAGCTTTCAGTGCATGCAAAATGCCATTGATGCCGGTTCCCATTCACCATTTCGTTATTATTGTTATGACATGCCGTATTACCACAGTAAAAGCTTACTATCTTTGCCGCTTATTGAGCGTAAATCGCTACTAAAAGCAGTACTTCGCCAGGCACCAAGTGCTATTCGCTACAACGACCATATTATTGGCGAGGGCCGTGAGGTGTTCGCCAATGCCTGTCGTTTGGGCCTTGAAGGCATTGTGTCTAAATTAGCGGATAGCCCTTATCAGACCAAACGCAGCAAAAGCTGGCTTAAAATCAAATGCGTCAAACGCCAAGAATATGTTATCGCGGGATTTACACCGCCGCAGGGGGCCAGGCGTTATTTTGGCTCTTTATATTTAGGGGTTTTTAATGAGAAAGGGAAGTTGGAGTACAGCGGCAATGTGGGTACGGGGTTTACGGAAGCTTCGTTAAAAACAGTTTATCAGGCATTACTGCCGCTGGTTATTGAAAAAAATCCCTTCACCACCAATCCACCGGGTTGTCGCACCGCCACTTGGGTTAAACCGGAATTAGTCGCTGAGGTGGAATTTAGCGAATGGACTAAAGAAAGTAATTTAAGGCATCCGAGTTTTAAGGGGCTTCGGCGTGATAAGACCGCAAAGACGATTCACCGGGAAGAAACGCTTCCGGTCTCGTTGCTTGAAAAGGTAGTACCTGAATCAGCGAAGCCATCTGAAAAATCCCGCGTTCGTCTGAGTCACCCGGAAAAACTTCTTTACCCAGAGGATGGGATTAGCAAACAGCAGCTGTATGATTACTATGAAGCGGTGGCTGAATGGATGTTGCCCTTCATTCGGGAACGTCCGCTCACCTTGTTACGTTGTCCTGGGGGTTATCAGCAGTGTTTTTATCAAAAGCATCGAACGGCTTCTTCAAGCCCTGCATTAAAACCGATTCCAATTCAAGACAAAAAAAACCGGCAATGGGAGGACTATCTTACGGTGGAGGATGAAAAAGGGCTTTTAAGTTTAGTGCAAATGGGGGTATTGGAAATTCATCCCTGGGGCAGCACCATTGCTCACCTGGAACAAGCGGATGTTATCGTCTTCGATTTAGATCCTGCCCCCGATGTGGCCTGGAAAGAGGTAGTTCTTGCGGCTCAAACCGTGCGCCATTACCTCAACACAATGCAATTGACCTCCTTTGTAAAAACCACCGGCGGCAAGGGCTTGCATGTGGTTGTCCCTATTCTGCCCGAACACGATTGGGAGGCGATTAAACGCTTTACCAAGGCGTTTGTCGAAACACTGGAAACCATCGCACCTGATCGTTATGTCAGTAACATGGCCAAGAAAAAGCGCCAAGGGAAACTCTTTATCGATTATCTGCGCAATCAATGGGACACCACCGCCATCGCCCCTTATTCTACCCGAGCCCGCCCAAAGGCGCCGGTGGCAGTGCCGCTTCATTGGGATGAATTAACCGACCAGTTTGAGGATACGTTTTATACCCTTCACTCATTACTGAAACGGCTTCACACTTTGCGAGAAAACCCCTGGCAGTCTTTTTTTACGCTTCATCAATCCCTGGATTTGGATTGAAAAGCGGATTGTACCCTTTGTATCTGATTGCGGTCTTTGCACTACTGGCTTGCTTAGTCACTTAGAGCAAAGAAGGAGGCTTCCTCGGTGTCCGGTGACAATAGAAGGGTTTCGCATTGTTCAATCAATGCCTTTAAGGCCTCTTCTGCGGAGGGAAATGTTTCTTCTGCTTTTAAGTGGCGGTCGTAGTCAGTTCTATACAGCGCGTGACCTGATTCACCGGTTATAATCTCTTCGATGCGTTCTTTTTGAATTGAAATATCCAGTGGAAATGTGCCCTCATCGGCATCGTGCTGTGCTTGTGAAAGCCAGTATACTGTATCACCAATGCTTAACATCCTTGTTCTCCTTGTTATGGAAGCGTTTCTTTGCCTAAACGCTTGTCTTGATAGTGCCGACCTCGATTGAATTACTGCATTCGATAAAAATTGGAAAGTCGTTGCGTCGGATTGCTTAAAAGCGCCATCGCTTGTTGCTTTAAAGCGTTCAATGCGTCTTCTTTACATTTAAATACCTCATCCAGGCCAAAAGCGAAACGGGCAGTCACGATAGGATTTTGATGAGGGGTATGCGTGCGAATGTCTTGGATAGTCTCTTTTACAATCGCAATCGATAAAGGGAATAAACCAAAATCTGGGGTGTGTTGTTTCTGGCCTAGCCAGTACACGGTCTCGCCGATTTGCCATTCCATAGACACTCCTTGTCTTTAAAAGGAATTTTGCGGTACAGATAATGGTGGCTTAAACGCGAAAGAAAATCCAGTGCATGGATGTTTGAAATTGTAGGGCCTCAAAAATCATTCTGTCATGGAGGCATCAGTCGGCAGAACTTCAATGCAATCGTCCCCCTTATACAGTGCGGAATTCATTTTAGGCGTCACGGGATGGCAGACGAGCTCAACCGACTGTGGTTGATGGAGTAAGTTACTCACTTCCTCAGTGGAAAACGGGGCAGGGGAGAGCCATTTTGCTTGCTGGGTCTCGTTTAAAAACCAGGGCATTCGGTCATGGAGTTGACTGACCAGTTCGTTAGGGGAGGTGGTCAGTAAGCAGCAGGAAGGAATAATCAGGTCTGGCTCAGGCTCAAAGCGCTCCCAAATGGCAGCGACCGCTAAAAGGGCATTGTCTTTCTGATGAATGTAATAGGGTTGTTTGACGGTTTTATTGTCTTTAGGGTGATGCTGCCATTCAAAAAAACCATTCATAATTAAAAGGCAGCGCCGGTATTTAATCGCTTGTTTAAAGGCCGGCTTTTCGGCGGCTTGTTCAGCGCGTGCATTAATGAGCAGCATTGATTTTTTGCTTTTCGCATACCAGGGCACAATGCCCCAGCGCATTTGCACGGCCTTTAAGCCTTCTTCAGTGGGAATAAGGCAAAGGGCGGCCTCCGTTGGCGCGACATTGCGACTTTGGGGTAAAGGCTCAACCGTTGTGACTTCAAATTGCTGTTTTAGTTTCTCGATATCGGTGTCGACAGAAAATCGGCCGCACATGGTAATTCCTCCAAAGACTCTTTAATCCTAGTCAACGGTGTTTTCCTTGTCCACTGATGGCCAGTTCCACAAATACCAGAGGCTAATCTTTGATCAATTAGGATGCCCTATAGTTCATCCATTATTTGGGGATTGTTTGTACTTAGTAATTAAATCCTTCAAAGTCTCTTCTAAAGTCCATTTGTGCTGAAAAGACGTTAGCGTGAGTAAGGTGTTAAGGTTAGGGCAACGTTGTTCAATATCCACATAATCGACCCCATAAGCCTCTTCATAAGGGATGTGAACAATTGTAGAGTTACTATTTGAGTAACTTTTTGTTAATTCCGCCAGATTATTGATAGAGATTTCTCTATTATTTCCAATATTGATACTCTTACCAATACTCGCAGGAGTATTGATAAGTAAATCAAGAGCCGCTACCACATCCCTTACGTCACAAAAAGAGCGGGTCTGATGGCCATCACCAAAAACAGTAATTGGCTCATTCTCACAAGCTTGTTTTATAAAACGTGGAACAACCATCCCGTATTGCCCTGTCTGCCTGGGGCCAATTGTATTAAATATTCGGGGTAGTATGACAGGTATATTTTTTTGATAAAAATAGGCGTACCCGATTATTTCCTCAGTTAGTTTACTTATGGAATAAGTCATATGGGAGTTTGTAAGAGGTTTCAAATTTAGGGAACTACTTTCGCACAGCCCTTTTGAATCACCATAAACAGCAGATGAGGAAACAATGACCGTAATAGGTTTTTTTTGAGCCTTATCGATTGCCTGTAGCAAATGGTTGCAGGCAATAATATTATTATTTATTACAGCGATTGGATCATGTAAGACTTTAAACATTCCAACCGATGCGGCTAGATGGAAAATCACATCTGCCCAACTCACTGTATCTTGCAAGTTTGGCCAAGTCAATAAATCGGTTTTCTCAAATGTAAATGAATGATGCTGTTTGAATTCATTGATATTTTCAATTTTTCCAGTGTCTAAATTGTCAACGCATACAACCTTATGCCCTTTTCCAAGATAGTATTGGGCAAGATGAGAGCCAATAAAACCGCAGCCACCAGTGATTAGTATGTTCATCTAGAATCCTTATTTCTTGGAACTATTTTAAATGCTGCTTATGTCAATATTGCTCTGGATTATAGGCAATGAAGCTGTTGAGAGCGAACTTGATTTTTTCCGCTTTTCTTTGCTTCATACAATGTTTTATCGGCTACTGAAATGATTTGCTCTACGTCTTCCTCTGGGCAGCTTGGGGACACACTCACGATACCAATACTCAGTGTAGTTGCATTCGACACTTCAGATTGAACTTTATTTTGTAATTTCTGGCATACTAGAATAGCGTCCTCCAGTGAGGTGTTCGACAGAATAGTAGCAAATTCATCTCCCCCAATCCGAAAAGAAGTATCATTTGCTCTCTGGGCAGAATTTTTTATGGCTGCAGCTAAATTCTTTAAAAACAAATCACCTGAGGGGTGGCCATAGTTGTCATTAAGTCGTTTAAAGTCATCAACGTCGATTAACACCAAGTTAATTGGATGATGATTGCGTTTGGCTCTAGCAAACTCTTCACTTAGTCTTTGGTCAAAATATCGCCGATTATAAAGGCCCGTCAGTGAATCGGTGATAGATAAACGCTTGATTTCAATAAGTGCTTCCTCTTTTTCTTTGGTTAATCGAATAGTGTTTTGTAAAATTTTAGATTGGGATTTTGCTGTAATGAGTAACATGAGAACAAATAAAGAGAACATCGTCGCTAAAATACTGTGATTAAATCCACCCAACCAATAGTTGTAAACGATTAGAGGTAAAAACATCGGTAATAAATACGCACAGTAGGCAGGAAGATAAACGGATAATGATGCGAGAGCTCCTGATGCCATTCCCCCGAGAACCAAGGTTATGATATTTTGGTTCATTTTTAAAAAGTAAGGATAAAATACTAGATAAGAGCTCCCCCACAAGGCACCCATTAGGAATGTCAAGGCCATAAAGATGTGTAGGGCTCGCTTTTGCTGAGGAAGATAACGCTTTGATTTAATACAATACTTACTATACAGCAAGCGTACTATGCTTAAAAAGATGACAGCAAGTAACCAGGTCATCACCCAATGAAGTGGTGCTTGTCGGTAGAGTAGATAGAAGGATATCAATACCGATAATAAGCCATTGAAAGGGATTGACCTAAGAGAGCTTTCCAGTAATAACAAAAAGCACTCGTCTTGTAGTGGAGAGCGATTTGGTTTCATGTTCTCTGCATTAACCTTTTTATTTTTTTAATTAATGTTACCGATGGATTATTTTCTATTAGAGTTAACTCCTATTATCAATTATAGCCTGTATACCACCTCGTTTCTTCGGCGGTGTTCTGGGTAAAGCATGGACGAACCGAGCTATTCATATCATTGTTCTTGTTCCAAAGGTTGACTCAAACAAGCTATCACAGGATGTTGTAATAAAAATAAACAAGTCGTTGCTACCCATTGCAAAACTATAGTGTTGTGATAGGTCTTTATTAAACCGGGGGCAGAATTTTTTAAAATTTCAAAAAGTGCATGAAGCTCAGTGTAGTGACTGAGGGAAACACTAAATAAACACTCCTCAACATGGAAAAAATCTCTATACGCTTGATTATTTAAAATCATAGTCCCTTCTGTATCACAGAGAAAGGCAGGATATGGGTATTCTTCAATGAAGTGCAAGCTCATAGTTGCTCTGGAGTAAGAGACTAAAGAATAAATAGTACTAATAAAACGAATGTTATACTAGATACACTCAATTGAATGATAGTATGGGTCTTGTACTGGTTTGAATTTACGGCCTACAAGAAGCTGGTCTGTATTTATTTGCTAAAGTTCCCCCGGTGCAAGTCCAAGTCAAATCACCATTTGCATTTAGAGTAGGCGTTAATAGGATGGTACCGCCTCCGGCAGCTGCTGTATAAGTAATTGTTATCACTCCAGTATTTGCTGCAATGGTGATGGAGGAAACGTTTGCCGTAGCGGCCGGCGAGACATACCCAGTAGCGGCTTGAGAGGTGGGAAGTGCATTTCTAGCTATTGTGGTTTCGGCGACTGCCGCTTTAGCAGAGGAGGCTAAACTTAAGCCCTCTGTCACTCGAGCGCGAATCGTATAATCTTGATAAGCAGGGATTGCAATAGCTGCTAAAATTCCTACGATAGCCACAACAATCATTAACTCAATCAGTGTAAATCCCTTATGTTTTTTCATCTCATTATCCAAATCCTGTGACACTTCCGAAGTAATCATTAAAATGATAAACAGAACCACCACGCGATGGTTCTGTGCGATTGTCTTTTTGGAACTATTTGCAACTCCCAATGTAATAATAGTACAAGGCTTGGCAACCGCTGTTTCAGCATGCGTACCAGCCAAGCCGAGACTGCCAAGCCAAGGACGATGAAGAAGTAGCGTTGCCAACCGCCCGCGCCTGCCAGAAAGCTGAATGCGGCCCCCGGATTCAGTACATGAACGAAATTGAAGAATGGCGTGACTTCGACCTGTTCGCCATAGGCATACGTGCGGACGACGGCGAGCTTGGCGAACTGGTCGGCCATGAAGGCGCACACGGCCACCACATACCAGACCGAGGCCGACGTGTGGCGAGCCGTCTGCCACGTGGGAGCGACAAGCGGTATCAGCCGTCCGGCAAGAACGGTGCTGCCCAATCCTAGACACCAGCCCGCCAGCACATCAGCCGGGAAGTGCATTCCAGCAGCAATGCGCGACCATCCGACCAAGACGGCATAAAGCACCAAACCGACGCGGCCACGGCGACCCATCAAAGGCCAAAGCGCGCCGATAACTAACGCCGAATAGGTAGCATGCCCACTGGGCAGGCTGTAGTGCCGCTCATGCTCACTGATGATGCGCACTAACTCGCCGAAGACGGCGGGCGGACGCGGGAAGTCGAGCCACAGCTTCAAGACAGTGGCGGCCAGCAAGGCCAGCAGGAAGGCGGTGCCAAAAACAATGAGCCGATGCCAAACTGCATCAGCGCGGGCTAAATTGGTTGCTGACTTCGACCACCACCACAGACCCAGCAGCGTCAAGGGCGCTGTCCAGTAATTGCCTACGAGGCTGAAGAACCACACCAGCGGTCCCAGCGCGGCAGGCGTTCCCGCATTGATGACCTGGAACAACGCGACGTTCAGACCATACCAGTCATAGAGAATGAATTTCCAGTTCATCGGCGCAACAGCCTCAAGCCATTGCCCACGACAAGCAAGCTGGCTCCCATGTCGGCAAACACGGCCATCCACATGGTCGCGTGACCAGTGAAGGTGAGTACCAGAAACACCGCTTTAATGCCCAGTGCCAGCACGATGTTTTGCATCAGTACCTGAGCCGTCGCACGTGACAGGCGCACAAAAGTCGGAATCTTGCGCAAGTCATCGTCCATCAGGGCGACGTCCGCCGTCTCAATGGCCGTGTCGGTGCCAGCGGCCCCCATTGCAAATCCGATGTCAGCACGTGCCAACGCCGGGGCATCGTTGATACCGTCGCCGACCATCCCGACCTTGCCAGTCTGCGCCAGTTGTTCGACCTCGCGCAGTTTGTCCTCTGGCAGCAAATTGCCCTGCGCCCGATCAATCCCGGCTTGTGTGGCAATTGCCTGCGCGGTGTGCGGGTTGTCGCCAGTCAGCATCATGGTGTTGATGCCGAGCGCATGCAGCTCGCCGATAGCGCTCCTGCTGCTGTCCTTGATGGTGTCTGCCACCGCGATCAGGGCTTGCGCACGCTTTGTGCTCACCAGGATCACTACAGTTTTGCCTTCGCGCTCCATCGCAGCGATGCGCTGCTCCAATTCAGGTGGACAATGCCCCAGCTCTTCGAGCATCCGATGGTTGCCAAGGTGATAGGTCACACCGTCAATGCTGCCTCGCACGCCACGACCGGGCAGTGCAACGAACTCGGCAACATCGTGTAGCGCAACCCCTTCGGCATGCGCTGCCTGCGCTATGGCTTTGGACACGGGATGGTCAGAGCGAGCCGCGAGACTGGCGGCAATGCTTCGGCTGCTGGCTGGTAGCGCATCGCCCCACGCGACGAAATCGGTTTGCGCAGGTTTGCCGTGCGTGATCGTGCCGGTCTTGTCCAGTGCCAGCCAGCGCAGCTTGCGGCCTTCTTCCAGATAGACGCCACCCTTGATAAGAATGCCGTGCCGCGCCGCCGCCGCCAAGCCGCTAACGATGCTGACCGGTGTGGAGATTACCAGCGCGCACGGGCAGGCGACGACCAGCAAAACCAGCGAGCGGTAAATCCAGTCCAGCCACGCTGCGCCCATGAATAGCGGGGGAATCAGTGCGACCGCAACCGCCACACCGAATACGGTTGGCGTGTACCAGCGTGCAAACTGATCGACAAAGCGTTGAGTAGGTGCGCGGCTACCTTGGGCAGCTTCCACCGCGTGGATAATGCGGGCCAATGTGGAGTTGCTGGCCGTGGCCGTAACGCGATACTCAAACGAGCCGGATTCGTTGATGGTGGCGGCGAACACCAGATCACCAGGCGCTTTTTCAACTGGCAGGCTTTCACCAGTGATCGGCGCTTGGTTGACCGTAGAGCGTCCTTCCAGCACTTCGCCATCGAGGGCGATACGCTCACCCGGCTTGACCCGAACCCGGCTGCCGATGGCGACCTGCTTGGCATCCTCTTCGCGCCACGAACCATCCGGCTGCTGCACCGTGGCTTGTTCCGGGGCAAGGTCGAGCAGGCCACGAATGGCGTTGCGAGCACGGTCCAGCGACTTTGCCTCGATCACTTCAGCGAGTGCAAACAGCACCATCACCATCGCTGCTTCCGGCCAGTGACCGATCAACATGGCGCCCGTGACGGCTATTGACATCAGGGCGTTCATGTTGAGGTTGCGGTTCTTGAGCGCAATCCAGCCCTTCTTGTAGGTGGAAAGGCCGCCCGCGAAGATCGCGACGAGCGCCAGAACAACGACTGACCAATGGTTGCCGTTGTGGAACCAGTAGACGGCTTCCGCAGCCAATGCAGCCGCCAAGGAGATGCCAAGCGGCCCCCAGTTGGTAGATGCGACTGTCGATATCGCCGGCGAGGCGTTGGCTTCCTCCGCATTGAGCACTTGCGCCTCGAAGTTCAGAGATTTCAGCGCGGCCAATACTTCCGGCAGGGTGTGGGCAGCATGGCGCACGGACAGGGTGCGCTGCATCAGGTTGAAATCGAGATTGGTCACCCCGGCTACCGTGGCAAGCTTGTTGCGGATCAGCGCTTCTTCGGTTGGACAATCCATCTTGGCGATGACCAGCTTGGTCGTCTGCTCGTCAGAAGCTTTATCCATGCGCACGGCCTGCATGCCGATGGCCTTCAAGGCTTGCTCAACCGGAGTCAACGATGGCAGTTCATGCCGCACGGCCAAGGTGCGCTGCATCAGGTTGAAGTCAAGCCCGACCACGCCCGGCAGCGCGGCTAGCTTGCTTCGGATCAGCGCCTCTTCCGTGGGGCAATCCATGTTCTCGATGCGGTAGACCGCTTGGGCCGATTCAGCCGTTAGCTGGGCTTGCGCAGGGGGCTGGCTGATCGGCACGGTCGAGCAGCCGCACCCCTTTGAACCGCATTCGCTCATGACAATTCCTTTACGCAGATTTCTGTATTGCTCATTAAAGACCCTATAGCTACTATAGAGTCAAGTTTTAAATGAGGATGAAATATGGAAATCAGGATTGGTGAACTTGCCAAGCGGACAAGGTGCGAGATCGTCACCATCCGCTATTACGAGAAGGAGGGGCTATTGCCAAAGCCAGCGCGCAGCGGCGGCAACTTCCGGCTATACGGTGACGCTCACGTCGAGCGCTTGCAGTTCATCCGCCATTGCCGTTCGCTCGACATGACGCTGGGAGCAATCCAGGCATTGCTGGACCTGCGAGATAACCCGAATCAGGATTGCGGCGAGGTCAATGCGCTACTGGATGGCCATATCCAACAAGTAGAGGCCCGCGTGGAAGCGTTGTTACAGTTGAAGAAACACTTGGCCGTTTTGCGCGAGAGGTGCTCAGGCGCTCGACAGGTAGAAGCATGCGGCATCTTACAAGGGCTGGCAGATTGTTGTAGCCAGGCCGTTTCCGCCTCAAATGCGCCTGTGGCGTGACCTGCCAACTGCATGATCGAGCTTTCGCTTAGCGTGCTTTATTTTCCGTTTTCTGAGGCGACCCCATCCAGCATGGACTTTACGCAGTAATTTGGATAATAACCCTATGGTATGGATGATTATGGTGAATGGTTTTATTATCGATGCCAGAAGAGCCACCTATGAAATCCAAGAGCAAGCATATAGAGCCGGCATTATTCCTTATATTCCCTCAAACAAAACAACTGCTTAGGTAATTAAGTTGTCAATATTTGATATATATCAAAAAAGGATATACAATACTGTTATGGTCTGGAAAATAATAATACCAACCAAAGTTGGAAAAAAATATTAAAGCTACCAAAATCGGTTCAGGCTGCCGTGTTATTGTTGGTTCGCCATCTTGAACATCATGGCCCAGCGACTGGTGGGGGTTGGAAAAATTATAGCAAGTTACAAGGTATGCCTGGAGATAAACGCCACTGCCATCTGAGTAAAGGGAAACCAACTTATGTATGCTGTTGGGAAGTTATCGATAAAAAATTGAAAATTACGGAAATATATTATGTCGGCACTCACGAAAAAGCACCATACTGATGATGTTGCCAAAATATCTTGGCATGGGGGACTTTATGCGGTTCCAATTGAAGTGATGGAACGTTATAAAGTTACATCTGATGATAAGTACATTTCGATTGATGATCTATTTAGTGATTTGACTCAAGAATCTGGTGAACCAGGTATGTTATTAAAAGGCTTAAGATATCGGGAGGGATTGAGCCAGATTGATTTTGCTAAAAAATTAAACGTCAGTCAAACCAATCTTTCTGCCATGGAAAATGGAAGACGTGCTATCGGTAAAGAACTTGCGAAGCGAATCGCTGATCTTTTTGAAGTAGATTACCGAATCTTTCTATGAAACGGTATTTTTAAATTTTTGCGTCAGGGCGCAAGTTCCGGAGCGCTAGGCCTAAGAGGACTTTTTTCGGTTATAAAGTACAAAGGCCAGAGAATAATTTTTCGAATCAGATAGCTTTTAAATCCTGGCCTTTTAGCAAAGAGAGCAAATTGGGTTTCTTCTTTCCATTGTCGAAAACCTTTCAGGACAATCCGTGTTATGCGTAGATTGATTAAGATCCCCAAGAGGTAAATGACAGCAACAATTTCGAAGGCTCCCATCTCTTTATCCCTATAACACGTTATGACGGGGGATTCTAACTAAATAAAGAGACTCAATCAATTCTCTCCACTGTTGGCTTAGCGGCAGGGGTCGTTCTTCAGGAATCTCATTCATTGTTTGCTTGTAAATTGAAGAGCGCGACGCTCCTTACTCCGAAGAGTTTAGCACATTACCCATAAGACGTCGTCCACCATAGAGCAGCCTCTCACTCCGAACTCTTCTTCTGGTGGAGTGGTTGGGGCGGAGGGATTTTCTATTAACTAATTAGGGTAATGTGCTAAACTTTTTATAAAAAGGATAGGGTATGAGTAGTGCATCACAAGTCATTTCTTGTTTTAAAAAGGTGCTAACGGCAGGAGAGGACTTAAGGCATCATCTGATTTCCCTGGATACGAACGCGGTATGGATTAACACGCCACTAACCCGCGATTTTATAAATGACTCCTCTCATCTTGCAGCGGCTATTCTGGATTTTTATCCGCTCATTGATAACAATCCGCAGTCTACTAGCGCTTATCAAGGGGCCATTGGCGGCACCCAAGCCACTTTGCGATTAGCCGAAACGTTTAATTCGGCAAAAGATTTGTTTTGTTTAGCCGCCAGGGCTTATATGAAAGAACAGAAACAACGAGAAACAGTCATTATCCATGACCTATTGAGAAATGCCGGTTTTCCACCCATAAAATTACGCCAAGTCTATCGACATGTTCCTATTGTTAATTTTCATCCGAGGCTCATAAGTTTCTGTATGCTACGGCATAATTCTAAGATTAAGATTTCCCAGCTCGAGGCTCAGGAGCGTTTAGCTAAAGCTGGGAAGGGGCTTCATATTGACGTACAACTAAATAAGCTACGTCAGCAAGATAACCTTGTCATTCATCGAGAAACGGCCTCCATATGGGCCGCCAATATCAGTACCTTTAAGGAAATATCAAACCGAGTAACAACTCATAAGATATTAACTTCATTGCCGATAATTTACCCTCATGATACTCGATATCCTTTCCCTCAAGTAAAATACAGTGAGAGCCGGGCGCGCAATGCACGCCGTGATAAATGCATGGAAGATGATGTGTTTTTGAAATCCATCCATGCTTATCGATATGTCAAGTAGTTTTCAGTCATCGATTGAGCGAACATGACCTTCGCAGTGTGTTGGTTTAAATTACAGAAACGGGGCAAATGCGAACAGAAATGTAGGGAATTTTACAAACCAGCTCGCAGAATTAAAAATAAGGATTAGTCATTTTGAGCTATTTATAGAATGAAGTGGTCAACTCCATAAATTTTCCAGGAAGGGTAGGGCTTAGAAGTCTCCTTGAGAGCAAAAAAGAGTTTTATAAATGGGGGGCAAACAATTGGCGCTAAACCTAAGTACCAAAAGCTTTTAATTGATCTATTTTTTAAAAGGGTAACAAAAAGTTTGAATGTTAGCGTTTTTTTTCTGAACGATGCCTGCTTCGTTTGAACAGGCATGAAACGCCTCACTCTCAACAGTATTGCTAATTGTAATTAATGTCTTAAACTCGGCACCGAACCCAATATTTCATTGCTCCTCTTAAAGCTTGTCTTGGTTAAGGCTTAAGCCCGCAGTTTGGAAGCACACCAGTTTATGGATTAAATACTATGAAGACGATTGTTTTTTTTGCCGATGCGATCGGGCAGGCGTATAACTGTATTGCCATTGCCCAAAACATTCCCAAAGATAATTTCAAAATCATTTTTGTGGCGGACAACTCCTTTGCCGGTATGTTTTCTAAATATGGTTTTACCGAGCATTTGCTGGATATTCATGGAAACGATGAGGAAAGCCAAGTCGCTCAGTCCTGGTCCAATGTAGTACATGAAAATAATGCGGCGCATCGTCTGCCCACTATTGAACAAATTGATACTTATATCACTGCTTATTATAAAGCCATTGTGGAGGGGGCAATTAAAGCGAACCCCTTGCTTAAAAAAGCGCTCGCCGAAATTAAGCCTGATCCTATCTGCTTTGATGATGTAGTCCTTTATCCGGCATTTAAACAGCAGGGCTGCCCATGGGTGCGTATTATTTCCTGCAATGAATTGGAGGTGCCTGATCCGAAGTTGCCGCCCGCATTATCAGGTTACAGTACTTCCGACTCTACTTCGTATGCGCGTTTTAGGTATCAATTTCTAGCATCCATTCAGCCAATCCATGAACAGTTCAATCAGTTTTTGGCGGATCATCATGAGAAACCGTATCCTAATGGACAGTTTCTTGAGCTGTCCCCTTTTCAAAATCTGTTTATCTTTCCTCGCGCAGTCGCTTATTCCCGCTCTGAGGCATTTCATTGGAATAAAGTAACTTATTTAAATGGCTGTGTCCGGCAGGAGGCTCCCTATGTCATTCCCTCTTTTGGTGTCGACATCGCCTGACTTGGGTCAAGCAAAATTATATCCGTGCTGAAACATTGGTTCGCGCCAATGCAAGATTAGTTGATCACCAGGCCACCATCCCACTGGCAAAAAAGTGGGGTGGTGGTGATGTAGCCTCTGCTGACGGTATGCGTTTTGTTACCCCAGTCCGCACTGTTAATGCGGGTCCAAACAGAAAGTACTTTGGTACCAGCAAGGGCATTACATGGTACAACTTTGTTTCTGATCAATTTTCAGGTTTCCACGGTATTGTTATACCGGGAACACTCAGAGATTCTATCTTTATTTTGGAAGGATTGCTGGAACAACAAACAGGATTGAACCCAACTGAAATCATGACGGATACCGCAGGCGCAAGTGATATTGTATTTGGTTTGTTCTGGCTCCTTGGATATCAATTCTCTCCACGATTAGCAGATGCTGGAGAATCTGTTTTCTGGCGTATTGATAAAGATGCAGATTATGGCGTATTAAATGAGCTTGCTCGTAGTTGCGCAAATCCTCAACGTATCGAACAACAGTGGGATGATATGATGAGAATCGCCGGTTCACTAAAACTGGGTACTGTGCAAGCATCTGAACTCATTCGTTCATTATTGAAAAGCGATAAACCATCCAGTCTGGCAAAGGCAATTATTGAAGCTGGTCGGATTAACAAGACATTGTACCTTCTCAACTATATTGATGATGAAGATTATCGTCGTCGAATACTGACACAATTAAACCGTGGCGAAGGAAGACATAATGTTGCCAGAATTATTTGTCATGGCCAACGTGGAGAAATTCGTAAACGATATCGTGAAGGGCAAGAAGATCAGCTTGGTGCTCTTGGTTTGGTGACTAACGCAGTTGTTCTCTGGAATACAATTTACATGAATGCAGCCCGGGATTATTTGGAGCAACAGACTATTTTAATAAAAGAAGAGGATGAGGCCAGACTTTCACCTCTCCAACACGGGCATATTAATGTTCTTGGTCATTACTCATTTGCCCTAAGTGATATGGTCATGAAAGGTCAGCTCAGACCATTTAATCAGCTGCCAGAAAATATTGAGGTTCCTTAGCGTACGTTTTCGTGTGCGACACGATGTCGTTCATTTGAGTTGTTCCCAAGGATGGAACTGCCCGTGCTACCGGGTAAACCTAAGGCCATGAATAAAGAGCTGGCCTGACAATGTAACAAAGCCTACCGGCGGGGCACTAATCGTAAGAAGCATGCCTTCCTGATAATCACAAATCGGGTAAGTGCTAGGTAGTTGGTATGGTGAACATATGTGAATCTGTAAACAGACCGTCAGTACTGAGGTGCGTAAGTGATTGACACGCATTATCCAAACGGAGCCGACAGCAGGAAGGTGATGACGAAATGCACCTTCGTAGCCACTATTGCCGTCCGGTCAAAAGCAGGCACCTAACCCAACGTCACTCATTGAGCGGAACGTGGCAACCCAGTATAGTTCCCTCTGGGTAAATTCACTGTGAAGTGAATGAATATTATGCTGGTGTAGGATGCTGGAAAAAGCAAAGGCTTGGTTGTAATGATCAAGATATAGGTTTAAACGTTACCTGACACGAAAGTGAGCCCACGTCCAGTTGGTCTTTTATTGCAAGAGAGTTTAGAGAATCAACAATATGAGGAAAAGCAAATGACAGCGACTTGTTTGACTGGTGCATCCTCAGCTAATGATCAATGGTCATCCATAGATTGGAAAGCAATTGAATCACAAGTATGTCGACTCCAAATGCGTATTGCAAAAGCATTTCGCGATAAGCGATACGGCAAAGCTAAAGCGCTGCAATGGTTACTAACTCACTCACATTCAGCAAAGCTACTGGCTATCAAGAAGGTAACTTCTAATGCTGGCAGCAGGACTTCCGGTGTGGATAAAGTGAGATGGACTAGCGCGCAGCAGAGGCTAAATGCTGTTAATCAGTTAACTCGACAGGGATATACTGCGCAGCCACTGCGCCGCATTTATATCCCTAAAAGTAATGGTAAGAAACGTCCGCTAGGAATTCCTGTAATGAGAGATAGAGCTATGCAGGCACTACACTTGCTTGCGTTGGAACCTATATCGGAGATTACAGCAGATATAAATTCTTACGGATTCAGACCTAAAAGATCGTGCCATGATGCCATTAGTCAATGCTTTCTTGCACTAGCAAGGAAAACATCGGCCCAATGGATATTAGATGCGGATATAAAAGGATGCTTTGATAATATCAGCCATATATGGTTACTCGACCATATTCCAACAGACAAAATTGTCCTTGGCAAATGGCTACGATCTGGCGTCCTCGATCAGGGTATGCTTTACGATACAGAAGCAGGCACACCACAAGGGGGCATCATCTCCCCGGTGTTGGCCAATATGACACTAGACGGTCTTGAGAAAGCTGTGAAAAAGGCTGTCTCTTCAAAAGACAAACTCTGTGTGGTGCGTTATGCGGATGATTTCATTGTTACTGCTCATTCAAAGGAAATGTTGGAACAGAGCGTTAAACCAGCGATTGAGCAGTTTTTGAGTGAGAGAGGTCTCCAACTTTCTGAGGAGAAAACCAAAATCACTCATATTGATGATGGCTTTGATTTTCTTGGGTTCAATGTTCGAAAGTACAACGGCAAGCTACTGATTAAACCCAGTCGTAAATCGTTGAAGAACTTGCTTCAAGAGTTAAGAGAAATCATTAAATGCAATCAATCGTCAAAAACTAGCGATCTATTGTATAAGCTAAACCCCAAAATATTGGGATGGTGCTATTACCAAAGACACGTAGTATCCAAAGCAACATTCAGCTATATCGACACAAAACTGAATGAGGCTTTAATACGTTGGATCAAACGTAGACATCCAAACAAAAGCGCGGAATGGCAAACGAAGAAATACTTTCGTAGCCAAGGTGCCAGAAAGTGGATATTTAGCTCTAGGGAGGTTAACTCCACAGGGCAATTGATCAATTATGACTTGGTAACAGCAGCCACTATTCCAATTCGACGACATCTAAAGATCAAAGCAGAGGCTACTCCATTCCATTCAGAGTACATTGAATATTTTGCTAAACGCAAAAAGCTGGGTCACTTAATGTGGCCTTAAAAAGGCTTGAGCCGTGTGCGGGGAAACTCGCATGCACGGTTCTTAGAGGACTGCTCCTCAGCAATGAGGAGTGGTTACTCGACACCATTGGACTTCAAACCCCGTTATTGCGGCAAAAAGGATGCAACTGGACAAACATATTTCCATCAAAGAAATTTGTAATGCTTTAAAGAAATCTAGGCCTAGCTTGTATCGATACCTGAGTATGTAGAGATTGGAAAATGTAAGGGGTCTTAAATGACAAAACCAGACAGACAGTTTTTAGTAAAAAAGTGTGTATTACTTGGCTTGACAAGACATATCAGATCGAAACCCTTTATAGCACAGGAGAGGTTGAGCAGGGAGCCTTTGTTTTATATTCTTTAAGAGAAGGTTTGAAGGAACTAAGTAACGATCTGGAAAAAGAAGGTACTCTTTAATACAAGTTGCTGATCCTAGATCGACTACTTGTGGCTTTCCATGCAGCTGCGGAGTTTATTAATTATCCATCATGCAATCGAGTTGTTTTTTTGCCATAAGAGGTAAGCAATAAGGCGTGTTTTTTTTGCACGTTTATGATTTGTTTTCTTGAAGTAATCGGAAGTCGAGCAATGCTGTTGCTCGGCGATGGCCATGGCTGCATGAGTAAGCGAGGAGATTGTTATGATAATGCCGCAATGGAAAGCTGGAATCATAGTTTCAAGGTGGAAGCAATTCATGGAGAGCGATTTGTAACACGTGAATGTGTTAAGAAACAGGTGTTCGAATATATTGAAATTTATTACAATCGGAAACGGCTTCATTCGATGCTTGGATATAAATCGCCCGCAGCATTTGAAAGCCAAAAAGTGGCTTAGTAATGTGTCCGATTTTGACGGGTAAGATCAATAGATTGTTGATCACTTTTGACGACTACTTTGTTTGAAAGTTTATGATTCGGTATTAATTTATATTATCTTACGTTTGTTGCTTAGTAGTTATGGTTAAAATAATAATCCGCTTCTTAAAATCGAACAGCAGCGGTGGATATAGCAAAAATAACTGATTGGTTGTATGGTGCCTGTGTTTATACATACACATCTGCGCAAGGGGCTTTGTATTATCCATTTGAAGCGGAATGCCAGAAATTCTAGCATAGACCGTTAAAGGGATAATCCTGAACGCTACCAAATTATTCTTTTATGAAAAGGGATTTGAGTGGTATATGCTATGTATTTTTTTGCTTAAGCCATTTGGCCGTTCCATTGCCAACCCCGATATTTAGAAAATGTGGGACATTTGTTTTGGGAGTAAACCCCTACTCCCTTGAAATTGACTTACTATATATTTCTGGAGCAGGTCCGATAATTTTCAATTCTGGTGAAGCCCAATAGATAGCTTTATTATTGCCCAAAATTTTAAAAGGTAAAAAAACCACATCTCCCATATTCCAAAGAGTTATAGTCGAAAGTGGTGTATGACAAAATAAATTAGGTGGCGTATTCTGTTGCTTGTTCTTGTCGGAACACAAATCAACAAAGGAGATACGCCATGAAGGATTGTAATCTAAAGCAGTCATCGACACCAGCGGTAGCCAAGGGCTTTGAAGACCCGTTAACGGAGGTGTTGAGACAAGGAGCAAAAGAGTTGATAAGGAAAGCGGTTGAGGCCGAACTATCAGAGATGCTCTCAGCGTACTCAGACGTGCGTTTACTGGATGGTCGTCCAGCAGTAGTCAGGAATGGTTATCTCCCCGCGAGACAGCTTCAGACGGGGATAGGAGAAGTAGAGGTTCAAGTCCCGAAGGTACGAGATCGTAGCGGTTCAGGTATTCATTTTAGCAGTCAGTTGTTGCCGCCCTACTTGAGACGGACGAAGAGCATGGAAGAACTCATTCCTTGGCTGTATTTAAAAGGGTTATCAACAGGAGATTATACAGAAGCCTTATCCGCGTTAGTTGGCGAGAGTGCGCGCGGACTGTCAGCCAATACAGTGTCGCGATTAAAAGAAAAATGGCTTGATGAACACAAAGAGTGGCAACGCCAGGATTTAAGACCCCCGGCCGGGATCCTGGTAAAAAAGGGTCATGTTCAATTTTTAATCCCTATTAATACCAAATTGTAATGGCATTGTCTGTCGTGACCTGGACAAATCAAAAACACCATAGCGATTAATATTCTCCCTGAAATACGCTGATAAAATCGATAAATCATCCTTACTATATTTGACTTCTTCAGCAGAAAGTTGGTTCAAAACATTGGTTGTGTTGGCAACAGTGTAGAACATCACCGCATTAGCAACCATCCTGCCAAACGCAATAATTTTTTGCTGAATTATACTATTATTTTCGTGAATAACACCGTCTTTGCCAAAGGTGATCCAATCAATAAAATCATTAAACTCCTCACTTTTACAAGTAGCTGCTTGAATCTTTTTACGAAGGTCAACATCAGCAATATACTTTAAAAGAAAAATGGTTCGTACCACTCGTCCCAATTCACGGAACGCTTGATGCAGCTTATTCTTTTTGCTATTGGAGCGCAGCTTTTTCAATATAGTTGACGCTTTAATTTTGCCACTTTGGATTGACATAACAACGCGCAACATATCGTAGTACATTGACTCTATGAGTTGCCAGTTGGGCTCTTTCGATGTAAAAATATCATTGATATGTTGGTATGATTTTTCATTCATTTCGGCTGGTCGATAAAAATTGAGATGCTTGAAACTACGTATTCTGGGCATAAGTGTTATTGCCAACAAATAGGCAAACCCAAATACCACTTCGTTTTGCGCATGCGTATCCCCATGGATTGTATCTGGGCGTAAGGTTTCATTACTTTCATAAATCCCATCGAAAATGTACATGGCCTCATAAACACCACACGGGATAAAGTTTCCAAACAAAGCAACATACTGATCAGAAACGTGATAATAGCCAATCCCTCCATATTTTCCATAACGAATATGGTGCTCTGCCAGTAGATTATTGGTATACATATCCCAATAAGTCCCATCAACAGAAGCACTTTCACCATTGCCCCAAATGTAAGGCAGCTCAAACTGTTTGTATGCCTTGATAATGACTTCACTAATTTTATTGAGACGGAGCTCTGTAATGTGGTGATTGAATAGCCAAGCAATTTGTTTACGTGAATATTTTTTCAAGCATCGTTCAGCTTGAACTGGGCCAACATTACAACCATATGCGAAACTGGTAGCAATAAACCGTAAATCATAATCATCTATTTTGGGTTCGTACCCTGATAAGGGTTTTAAATGGCGACTGATACCAAGCCAATTTTCCACGTCAGTAAGTACAGAGACGATATCCGTCAGCGGCATTTTGGATGCTACCAAATTTGAAAATTTTTCTTGTTGCTGACTCACTTTCTTACTGATAGCTCGCTTTAATACTGGCTCACCGTTGATAATGTTCAAATATTCATTATCGACAAAATTTTGATTCACCTTTTCAGCAGCTTGCTGATGCTCTACCTGTAGTTCTTTTACAAATAGCCTGGGGTCGTCAGACTTACCTATCAGCTCAGCATAAGGCTTTAGGTTTTGGTAAAATTCGTCCCATGGAATAAATTGCTTATTGGGATCATCGTTCTCATAGCTGTTAAGAGCAAAGGCATCGGCACAGTTAATTTCATCCATGGCAAATCTAAAAATAGCCAATTCTAACTTCTGTTTATTAACGGTTCGAATTTGATTGGTGTAACGCTTGGTTTTGCCCTCGGTAATGAACTGAAACCATTGGTCATCAATCCATTCTAAATTGCTAAACTCTTCTGGATTGATTGCAACATATTCTCCATGGCTTCGTTGGTGTACCAATATGAATTCGACTAACTTTTCTACTAGCACATCTTTTGAAGCTGATTTGATCTCTATCTGCTTCAGCAAACGAAGCATAGTATGTCTTTTTGCTTGATAATACTTCAACATTAAAGGTAAATCGTTATCATCAGCATAAGCCAGATATTGTTCGCAGGCTTCAATTGAAGCATCGATATCATTTGGCAAACTTTGCTCAATAAGCACTAATTTTTCTTCTGGGGTTCGGGCAGTTTGTTTGCTTGCGACGAGAACTTGTTTAAGGCTGCCAATAAGTTGATCTGTTATTTTTTGGTTGGAATTTCTGATTTCTTGTAGTGCTTCCGCTGCATCAGTTTTTATTTTACGCAGCCAGCGTGTCAGCACAGTGACAATGCTATCAAGTGATTTTGCGTACTGATGATATAACAACATGGCTGATAAAGCATATCTTTTGGCTTCTTTAATACGGCGCATATCGGCAATATCTAAAGCCATTGCCTCAGCAACATATTGATCTAAACGGTGCTCAGGAATATCAGAAAGATCAATTGGGCTTTCATCTCGCCATTTACGTAATTGATCCAGGTAATCGGTAAATTCTCGGATGTTTGTGACAGAAGGTTTTTTCATTTCTTGTTTAAGATATTCCCAACCACTAGTGAAATCATGAACTGGTGAGGTGGATAGCAATAACTTATCAAAAAATTGTTTAGTCTCATCGGTAAGTTGGTCGCTAATTTTTTGATACAGTACCGAGCTAACAATAGCTCGAGCAGCACGTGCAAGTCTCAGCAATGTTGAAAATGCCGGAATTTCAAAATTGTTTTTGATGAGTTCTTCGAGCATATCATTGATTATGTCAGCTAAATTTTCTTTAATGGAAGCAGATTTTAATCCAGCAGACTTCATGATTGACTTGCGTTGCTGCTTGCATTCATTAATGGACAGAAATTTACGGATAATTATTTTGTGACGCTTGCGTTGTTTGAGCTGCATGTAATTTTGTAGCTTTACTTTATCCACTTTGATATCAATGTTGTTTGCAATATATTCGATAATCGGTTTAGGAATTGTGTTGATTGGAATGTGATAGCCTAAACATTGATAACATTTTAGTGAAAGCATAAAACCAAGTCGGCTATGAGGTGATTTCTCACTGGTGCTTTTATTCAGTAGTTCAAGCTCTGCTTTTATTGGCAAAAAATTCTGTTTGAGTTCCTGTTCGTCAGGATTTGGTTTCAATCTTGGATAAGCGGTGTCATGAATTGCTGTCATTGTGAATTTAAGGTATCTTTTGTGGCGGCCGAAAACAGTAGTTTATGGCCATGTAAAAATCAAGGCTTTCGATCCTTATATTTAAAGGGTTTTAGACGGACGAGTTTTCAGGGGTTTTTGGCCAGGTATGAAAGCAGGAATTTATGCCAGAGTTTCAACACATGATCAGCATACTTTAGATATGCAAATTGAAGCGATGAAAAAATATGCTAGAGCTCGTGATTGGCAAATTGAAATAGAAGTTGCTGAAATTGGATCAGGTGCAAAAGATTCTCGACCTCAACGTGAAGAACTTATCAACCAAGCAAAACGACGCCAGATCGATGTAATTATTGTTTGGAAGTTAGATCGCTGGGGTCGTTCAGTCAATGATCTTTTTCACACACTGAATGAATTAAACACTCTTGGTGTTGGTTTCATTTCATTAACTGAAGCCTTAGACTTAACCACCGCAACAGGCAGAGCTATGGCAGGTTTGTTAGCAATTTTTGCTGAGTTTGAAAGAGAAATCCTTCGTGAACGGGTTAAAGCAGGTATTGCACACGCAAGAACTAAAGGGAAAAATCATGGAAGACCACCTACTGCTAGTTTACTTTCTGAAAAAATTAAAGAGTTAGATCGCCAAGGAATGAGTAAATCGGAAATTGCTAGACAATTAAAAATAGGTAGGACATCTGTTAGACGAGCGCTCATGGTTAAGTGAAAAAATACACTGAAGTATTTTTATAGGATAATAATTAAGAATAAAAGGGAGAGAATGTGGAAACAAATGAGCTATATATTACAATTCCTGATGGCAAAATATATGTGAAAAAATGGACTCCTGCAACCGTTACGGAAGAAACTCCCATTATTCTATTGCATGACTCATTAGGCTCTGTTGACTTATGGCGAAATTTTCCAAAAGAATTATCTGAAAATCTTTCTCAACCAGTTATTGCATATGATCGGTTAGGTTTTGGAAAATCAGATTCAAGAGAAAAACTACCTTCTATAGAATTTATACATGAGGAAGCTTCCAAGTATTTTCCAATAATTAAAGAAAAGCTTAATATTCAAGAATACATACTTTTTGGACATAGCGTTGGTGGAGCAATGTCTATATGTATTGCAGCACTAGATCGATATTGTAAAGGAGTGATTACTGTTGCTGCACAGGCATTTGTAGAGGACAAAACGATAGACGGAATAAAAAAAGCTAAAGAGTTTTTTGAATCAAGTGGGCAATTACAAAAATTAGAAAAATGGCATGGAGAAAAAGCTTTATGGGTACTTCGTGCATGGACAGATATTTGGTTATCCTCCGAGTTTTCTTCTTGGAGTCTGCAAAACTGTATACAGCATGTTAAATGTCCGGTGTTGGCGATTCACGGTGAAGATGATGAGTATGGTTCGATCGCTTTTCCTGAGTTTATTGCTAAAAATACAGGTGGAGTGGGTCAGTTATCAATAATTAAAAATTGCAAACATATGCCTCACAAGGAGCAATCGGAAAAAGTAATAAATCTTACAAAACACTTTATACAAAAGCATATCCTTTCTTCAAAATGAACTTTAATTACAGACAACTGTCTGATAAAAAATTACACATGACCCTTTTTTACCAGGATCCCGGCCGAGGGTCATTATAGTATGCTTTTAGTGCTCTCCATCCATTGCCTTGCAAGATATAATCTTCAAAGTGAGTCATTTCATACAAAGCATCTATTTCATCAGCTTGTTTTAAGACTGATTTAATTGCGCCGTAAAAACGTTCATTTCCTGTTTCTATCGCTTTTTTAATTTGGTCGTTGGAAAAATCAATAAAAATCCCTGGGGAATCGGTGTGATAACCGAGTCGCCCAAACGTAAATGGAAATTCATCAACTTCTATACCTACTAAGTATGACATACAAGCATCCTATTAATTATTATTAATTCCTTGCGGTATTTGGATTGTCATTAACTAATCCGGGGAGTTCCAAGGGTCTATGCCTTGTTGGAGCAAAATATATGGTTCATGTTCATTTAGCTTGGTTTGAACATGATCTACTTGCCTAGCCAATTCATATACGTAAGATTCTAGTTCTTGTAATTGTTCTGCAACATCATGCACATAAGACTTAGGGTTATTATCATAGGACATTTCGTTATTCTCTGTATTGCGAGTAAGCAGGGCTAGCATAGTATTCCAATCTTTATAGCCATTTATCTTTGCTACAGCCTGTAAGCAGGATGAATGTGAAATATTGCTATTTTTTTCGAATAGGAATGTTTTAAGTATGTGGGCTTGTTTTTTAACAGATTGCACAGACAACATCATAAGTTCCTCATCATTGGGAAAATGCCAATGTCTGCGTTGTGGAGTCCCTTTATGATTTAGAATAAAGATGATTACATATAAAATTTTTGATTTAAACTATTTACCTTTTCCTTTGAGGATGCAGACGGATGGGTTAGTTTCAAACCTTGAATAATTGTTTCACTTTTTGTAAATAGTGTCAAATATATTTATCAATATCCCGAAGCATGCCATCAGCTCAGTTCATATAACAGCTAATGCTTAAACCGCTTTCCAAACAATGCAGTTAAAAAGACGGCTATAAGAATCCATATGAAATCGTCTTCTGCCGCGCTAAATATCTCAAAGTTATCGAGAGCTTGGCTAAGAAACAAGGAGGAATTGCCAGTTTTTATGTGAGATGGTTGACTTGAACTGACAGTTGTTTAAATGGGCGATTATGCCCTGATTTAAATTGCAAACATATCATCTTGTGATATAATTAAAGAATGAAAGCAATCGATCATTCATTGGAAAACTTATTAGACCTTAATGGTGAGATAATCAAAATTGATGAATCTCTCGGATTATGGGTTAAGTTTGAAGTTATTAAAACATCAAATAGACATCAAGGTATTAAATACTCGTTGACATTACATGATGAATCACAAAAAAGAATAATGGGCTTTGATAATAGCCATGAAATAGAGTATGGCGCAAAGAGGGGAGTTCGTCCTGAAAGAACATTTGACCATTGGCACTATGATGAGAATGATCAAGGGAGACCCTATCATTATATTAATGCTGGGCAATTATTAGAAGATTTTTGGAAAGAGGTTGACAAGCGTGTTGAAGCGCTTAAGGAGAGTAAATAATGAATAAGGTAAAAATAGGCATTATGTCCCTTGAGCAGTATAAGCAACGCACAATTGCTATTGCAAAGGGGCTATATAAACCTAAAAAAGATGAACCCAAAATTTGGTTTACATCTATGAAATCGTTGGCAAACGTACTCTCTGAAGAGAATCGGCATTTGTTAAAGTTAATTATTGAAAATAAACCCAAATCGGTTTCTGATTTAGAGGCATTAACTGGATATAAGCGGAAGGCTAATAATATTTTAAGAACCTTAAGAACCATGGAGCAATATGGTTTGGTTAAGCTGGAAGAAAGTCCGAATAGAGTTCGTAGGGGAAGGGCGCCTTTAATGCCTAAAGCATTGTACGATGAGTTTGATGTTGAAATTTCGCTTCAACAGGTGTGCTAATGTGAGTAGTTCAAGCTGCTCTGACAGTTTGTCGGTTTTGTCGAAATGTCTCTCAGTGCGGTTTGAGCTACTACAATTTAAGACACTAGGAGGGGAATTTGAGCGTACAACTCAGCTTTTGGGTTTTACCGCATATCCAGCCCAAACTGGCAATGAGATAGCTAAGCGACTTTAAGTGCTAATATTTTATCCATATTGAACAACATATCCTGAGTAAAATCATATTCCTCATGCAAATTAACGTAATGCCAGATTAAAGTCGATCCATTGCGAATAATGGTTAACAGTGCCTTTCGGGTTTCTTCATCTTCCAGCAGAGCCAATCTATCACCATTTGCAAAAGCACATTTTAATATGCTTGGTCGATATTCATTCTCGATGCCAGAAATTAAGGTCACTAAGAGATCTAATAATCCTTAAGTCGGTTGGCCGTTCCATTACTCCCCAAGCCCCAGCCCTGGCCTGAGCTTAAAAGCATCTCATTTTGCTGTTCTACAAGGCTCTTGTTTACATTTTTAAAAATCCATACAACATTATCTGACATAACCAACCTCAAAAAAAATTATATTAGATAGACACGTTCCCTTTGTACTGACTAGTGTGTTAAGGCTTTTTCTAAATCATAGTTTTCCCAATTTAATCGGTATCCTCTGTGCGCAAGCCATTTGTCCACATAACTCATAGTTATCTCACCAGCCTCAACCCCATCAAGCATTGCCCTTAAATCAGAATAGAATAATTTTTGTTCTATTTGAATTTCCCATTTCTTAACGGATATTATTTCCATGTTAATACCTCTGTCGATCCCAGAATGCATAAGCCAAGTGCTCCAACTTATAACTCCTGAAAAATTTAAAAACCCGCCCCTTGGAAATTAAGCCTGTAATTGTAGTTTTAAATGCATGTTGAGTGCATCCGCAATCTTAACCAAGGTTTCCAAAGAGGGAATAAATGAACTATTGCCGCTTTCCAGACGAGAAATGACCGATTGTTTAGTTCCAATTTTATTAGCCAATTCGGATTGGGTCATATTGCGTTTTTTACGGGCATTTACAATCATTGCAGCTATATTATTAATAATTTGCTCACGCTCATAGTGTTTGGCAAATTCTTCAACCTGTTTAATTTTGTCGTCAATAAATTCATTTAAGGTAAGTGCTTTCATTATCGTATACCTCCATCATTCGTTTTTCAGCCAGTTCAATGTCTTGCTTGGGTGCTTTCTGCGATTGTTTTTTGTAAGCATGCAAAAGAACAATGATTTCTTTTTGAATACACACGTAAAAAAAACGGTAACCACTGCGGGATGTTTTAATTTTAATTTCCCAAAGCGAGCCTTTTATCTGCCTGAACTGTACTCTTGGACTATCAAAGCCCAGCTCTTCAACACTTTTTAAACAGCCGGCAAGCCGCGCAATTTCGTCAGACGGCAAATCGTTTAGAAATTCCGCCACAGGGTTCTTGCCCGATTGTTTTTGGTAAAATTTTATTATCATAATATTTATAGCATAAATGTGATATTTTAAAAAGAATTTTAACTAAAATTAGCCATGGCATTTAGTTTCTTACTTAACGCTTCAGCGTTATTTAAAGAGCCAAGATATACACGCAGCTCATTAAGGGGTCTATGATTTTTTAATAATGGCGTTGCCCATAAAAACAAGATATCGCTATCAGATAATATTTTTTGCACCACATCTGGCTTTTCTTCTAGTAAAATCTCAATTGCACAAGCCACCAACCATTTAGAGGTGGATAATTCGCCTTTTGCGATCTCTTCAATAGTCTTGGGAGCAATACTTTTATCTTTGTTAAAAAGAGTTCTGGCTTTTTGGTGCAGTTTTTCTGATTTATTGTGTATGGATAGTAGCTCAGCAAATACGGCTTGAATTTTAAATGACACGTCTGCCTTTACATTCTCGGACAGCCCCAGCTGATTAAGAATGGCCAGTGCATGCTGCTTTTTGTCATCAGGGAGGCTGGCGGTATTTATTTTAAGTTGCCCAATAGCTGCACTGATCATAGCATCATAAACATTCAAGTTAATATGTTCTTTAAGGCAAAGCTTACCCAACTCGTCAATAGCGTCAATAAAGCTGCCCGGCAACCTGATTCTAAAATCTTTTTGTTCGGACAGTGCCTTTGTAGAGAAGTAATGCTCAATCGCCTCCAGATTATTCATGTAATGTTTTAACTCAATGGCTTCCTCCTGGCTTAATTTATCCCAGCTGTCAAATTCATTGCAGTGATTTGCTTGAAATGAACCATAGGTTGTCTTTTTATCAGCTGATTGCACATGAACTCTAGGCGGTTTGTTCATGTTTGCCTTCACGGCAAACGATAATTTTTTCATGAGGCGGCTCCTGTTAATACATTCCCCCTAAAGGAGGGATGATATCAGTATTTATAATCCGGTATTTTTTCAATTCTATTATCTATGAATTCAACGAGTTGATCGCAATAAACCCCCTTCATCGGTTTATAGGGAATTTGTGGCCATATGATCATGTCTTGAAAATCTTTATTCAAATAAAAGGAAATATTGTATAAGTCTCGGGCTTCATCCAGTTCTATACACACAAAACCATCTAAGTAACGCGCGTGAACTCTCATTGCAAGAGCGTTATCTGAAAGCTCATACCATTTAGATACTCCCCACGACCAGACGATCGCTTTGTTGGTATGGAGCAGTTGTTGTTGAATACGTTCTGGAATAGTCATTGTGTTCTCCTATGTTTTTACTATTGGTCATAAAGACAAGAACAGTATAACAAATCCAATAACATATTCAACTTATTTGATAAGTTTTATTTATCAAATAAGTTGATAATACATGTTGACATTCGTTGGTATTCTTGCGATACTGTATCTGTTCCTTGAGAACAATAGTAAAAACATAGGAGAACAACATGTTACCCGTATTATCAAAAGAAAAATTATTCAAATTAGCGCCATCCATCTTCACACAAGCAAAATCTCATCAAACCAGCACCAAGTACTCCCCCATCTCAACTGAGCAAGTCATTGATAAACTCATGTCAGAAGGGTTTTTCCCCACTTGGGCAACTCAGACCAAAAGCCAGAACCAAGAATCAAAAGTATTTGCAAAGCACATGCTTCGTTTTCAACGCCATGATGTCATGCAAAATAATCAGGGACTTTACCCAGAACTGGTTCTCATTAATTCTCATGACGGTTTGTCATCCTATCGCTTAATCGCTGGTCTTTTCAGGGTTGTCTGTGGTAATGGACTGATTGCAGGACAATCGTATGACGAAATCAGAATTAAACATCAGGGCAATGTGATTGAAAATGTCATTGAAGGCACCTATAAGGTGATAGAAACGGCGAATAACATGCTTGATGCATCGGATGATATGGCCTCAATTCATCTGAACGATGAGGAAAAAATGATTTTTGCCGAAGCAGCCCATTCACTAAAATTCTCGGATACAGAGGGAGGCATGAGCGTTAATCCTCAGAGTTTATTGCAACCAAGGCGTTATAGGGATCAAACAGATAATGATCTATTTACCGTGTTCAATATCCTTCAAGAAAATTTAATTAAAGGCGGGATCCGTGGCCATCGTTTCAATAAATAGGGGTTTGAAGTCCAATGGTACGAAAACGTACGCTAAAAAATTAATCATAAGCACATGCTTGGAACTCTTTTTCGACTAAATGTGATTTGTTGTTAATAACTTGGCCACTTAAGTTACCCAATTCTCCCTGAGCTTGGGTTAACATCCAAATAAAAAGAGATTCCAAATTATTTCCAGATCGTTTTGTGATTTCAAAATCATCAAAATATATTTTTGCAGTGTAAGTAAACATTTTAATTCTCGATATAAAGAAGATAAAGGCGCAAATATGAATGCGAACTAGAAAGTATAATATGATGAGGTCGAAAAAAAACGTTTATACACTCTAATTTAATTATAGCACCGGATAGATATCCTAATAATTTTAGGGCTTAAAAAACTTATATATTAAAATAAATAAAACTCCTGCTACAGCACAAAAAATACTGGCCAATAGTATCCCTAAACGAGCAGCATTGATAACTTCTTGATTGAACGCTAAATTAGCGATAAAAATAGCCATTGTAAATCCAATCCCAGCTAATATACTGCCACCAGCTAACAAAATCCAATTAAGATCTTTAGGTCGAGTTGCTAACCCCAAAAATACGGCGATAAAACTAAACCCAAAAACACCTAGGGGTTTCCCTAAAATGAAGCCTAAAAATACCGCAGCGGTAATTTCATGAGTAAAATCTGCAGAAGATATAGGTATGCCTGCATTAGCTAAGGCAAATAAAGGTAAAACTAGATAGCCGATCCATGGGTGTAAAAAAAACTCCAATCGCTCAACTGGAGAAAGAACCTCACGAGCAGCTACTTCAGTCACGTGAAGTGCTTTGCGATCTTCCGTATCGCCACTCCAGTGCTCGAGTTATTGTCAAATCTGGTGTATGCCCATTAGGCGGCCACTCTGTTTGACTGCTCATTAACTTGCACTCCGTTTACAAATTTCACATTATTAACAACTAATGTTAATAGGTTAAACCCTCTAATTTTAATCCATCGTTTTTGAGCCACTTCCATGAGCTTAAAGACCATTGCCAGGGTGGTGTCTCTGGAGCCACAGTTTCTGGACTTATTAGTCCTCAGACGCACTGTAGCGAAGGCAGATTCAATGGGATTGGTTGTCCGTATGTGAATCCAGTGTTCGGCCGGAAAATCGTAGAAGGCCAACAGTTCCTCTTTGTCCTTGGCCAGGCACTCCATCGCTTTTGGGTACTTAGCGCTGTAAAGCTCCACCGTATTATCAAACGCCTTATAGGCCTCTTCTTTGGTCGATGCCATCCAAATCTCATGCAAAGCGGCCTTTACCTTTGGCTGCATCGATTTGGGTAGCTTGTTTAATACATTCGCTGTTTTGTGCACCCAGCACCGCTGTTGCCGTGTTTCAGGGTAAATGGCTCCAAGGGCACTCCAGAATCCCAATGCCCCATCCCCCACGGCTAACTTCGGAGCCGTTGGAAGGCCTCGTTGGCGCAGGTCAGTAAGCACCTCACTCCAGCTCGCTGCGGACTCTCGATACCCATCATTAACCGCTACAAGCTCTTTTACCCCGCTCTCAGTAACACCAATGATGACTAGAAGGCACACCTTGTCATCCATGCGAACCTTGCTGTAAATACCATCAGCCCACCAATAAACATAGCGTTTGTCGCTTAAATCCTGGCGTTGCCACTCTTTGTGTTCATCAAGCCATTTTTCTTTTAATCGCGACACTGTATTGGCTGACAGTCCGCGCGCACTCTCGCCAACTAACGCGGATAAGGCTTCTGTATAATCTCCTGTTGATAACCCTTTTAAATACAGCCAAGGAATGAGTTCTTCCATGCTCTTCGTCCGTCTCAAGTAGGGCGGCAACAACTGACTGCTAAAATGAATACCTGAACCGCTACGATCTCGTACCTTCGGGACTTGAACCTCTACTTCTCCTATCCCCGTCTGAAGCTGTCTCGCGGGGAGATAACCATTCCTGACTACTGCTGGACGACCATCCAGTAAACGCACGTCTGAGTACGCTGAGAGCATCTCTGATAGTTCGGCCTCAACCGCTTTCCTTATCAACTCTTTTGCTCCTTGTCTCAACACCTCCGTTAACGGGTCTTCAAAGCCCTTGGCTACCGCTGGTGTCGATGACTGCTTTAGATTACAATCCTTCATGGCGTATCTCCTTTGTTGATTTGTGTTCCGACAAGAACAAGCAACAGAATACGCCACCTAATTTATTTTGTCATACACCACTTTCGACTATAACTCCCAGTGCTCTCCAGTGGATATGAAACCATGTGTTCTAAAATCATATGTAGTCGTTTATCACTTACCCAAGTTTTAGTAGGAGTCATTAATCCTAAAATAACTCCGGTTACCGTGGGATGAATTCCTGATGCATCTATTGCCATCCAAATGAAAGAACCAACAAAAAAATAGGCGCTAATATTTCGAATCCCCAGGTTTTTCATTATTTGTATAAAAAACAACCCTAATACCGATATAAAAAGAGCTGTCCAAGAAAGGCCGTGACTATATCCGATGGCAACAACCAAAATCGCGCCAATATCATCAATAATCGCCAGGGACAACATGAACATACGGAGGCTTTGAGGAATATGTTTACCCAGAAGTGCCAAGCAGCCAATCACAAAAGCAGTATCAGTGGCCATAACCGTGCCCCATCCTTTCTGCCCTGGTCCGCCGGATTGGAGCATGAGATACATTAGAGCAGGCAGGAGCATTCCGCCCAAGGCGGCCATAATAGGAAATGCGGCCTTCCTGGGCTCTCGTAGCTCACCAAATACTATTTCTCTTTTCAATTCTAAAGAGACAAAAAAGAAAAACAACGTCATTAAGCCATCATTAATCCATGCGTGCACTGAGCGAGAAAATTCGAAAGTACCCACGTGGATTCCTAATGATATTTCCCAAATAGATAAAAAAGAGCTTGACCAAGGAGAATTTGCAATAATTAGTGAAACAACGGTAAATAACAATAATAAGCATGCTGTACTTGTCTCAACACGAATATAGTACACAAAAGGTTTTGATATCAGATGAATGGGTTCTTTAGGTAATTGTGGATTTATAGGCACTAATTATAACTCCATTTAATGTGTACTATTATTTTTAATAAGTCATCTAACCTTATCTTGAAGCAGTTTATATACGGTTGATCTGCCAATTCCGATTTGCTTAGCAATTTCTGTTGCGCCTATGCCAGAAGTATAAAGTGAAATAATTTTATCTCTGTCTACAGTGCGTTTTCGTCCAAACTTCACTCCTTTGAGTTTAGCATCAATGCGACCTTCATTCGTTCGCTCAAGGATACGTTGACGTTCTGCCTGGGCAACAGCAGCTAAAATGGTTACTACCATTTTTCCCATAGGACCTTCTGTACTGATTCCATCATCGAGGAAACGAATTGATACTCCCATAGCATCAAATTCTTTGATTAATTGAATCATATCCGCAGTGTCTCGTCCGAGTCTATCCAATTTTTTAACCAAAATGACATCACCTTCCTCAACTTTAATACGAAGCGTTTGTAATCCATCACGATCACAATGACTACCAGTAGCTTTGTCCGTAAATAGTCGATGTGATTTAACACCAGCATCCTTGAGCTCTTTAATTTGAATGTCTAAAGATTGCTGATTGGTTGAAACACGAGCATATCCAAAGAGCCGCATAGGTTAAAAGTGTCTCCTTAATCGATTTGTAGAAACAATGTCTAATAATCAGATAAAATACGATTTTATAGACAGTTTATGATAAGGTTTTTTGATTGTCTATCAATTTATAATATTGTAGACACCTTTTAATTATGTTCTACAAATGATGTTGATATGAGAGAGTGGTATGGCAGTAGATTTTTTAACCGCAGAACAAAAAGCACAATATGGTCAGTATGCAGGTGAACCCAATGAAATTCAGCTTGCGCGCTATTTTCACTTGGATAAAACAGACTTGGCATTTATTGGCTTAAGACGTGGTGATCACAACCGACTTGGTTTTGCCCTTCAATTAACCTCAGTCCGATTTTTAGGGACATTTCTTATAGATTTGTCACTTATACCCCTTAATGTTCAAATTTTTGTTGCTAATCAATTATCAATCACTGACATCACCATACTAAATAATTATGCCAAACGTGATACAACGAAACGGGAGCATACTGCACTTATCCGAGAATATTATGGGTATCGAGATTTTGCTGAATGGCCATGGGTATTTCGTTTGAGTCGACTACTTTATGCCAAAGCATGGATAAATAATGAAAGACCAAGTTTGTTATTCGATTTCTCTACAACATGGCTGGTTCAAAACAAAATAGTTTTACCGGGTGAGTCTACCTTATCCAGATTAATTTCTGAAATCCGAGAAAGATCTGCTCAGAGATTATGGAAACGTTTATCCTTTTTGCCAGCAAAAAAACAAAAAATTGAACTTGAAGCCATTCTGCAAGTACCCAAAGGAGAACGCTCGTCTCGCTTTGATTACTATCGAAAAGGGCCTGTAACAATCAGTGCCCTAGCATTTAAAGAGGCAATTAAGCGTTATCTGGAGTTACAGGCTTTTGGATTTAGTAATTTTGATTTTTCTCATATCCCTCCTGCACGATTAAAAAATTTGGCACGTCATGCGGGTGTAATTTCTGCAAACAAAATATCAAGGATGCCTGAAAATAAACGAATTGCCACTTTAGTAGCCTTCGTTAGAACCTACGAAACTATAGCTCTTGATGATGCATTAGAGTTGCTAGATCTGCTTATTACAGAAATTTCAGGTAATGCAAAAAAAATTGGCCAGAAAAAAAGATTACGAACATTAAAGGATTTAGATAAGTCTGCCCTGACCTTGGCAAGAGCCTGTGAGATCCTTTTAAATGAAAATGCGAATAATACTCGGTTACGTGAATCTATTTTTTCTTCGATATCTAAGGAAAATATGCTTGAATCAGTTAATGTTATAAATCAATTGGCTCGCCCAATGGATGATAATTTTCATGATGAAATGGTGGATCAATATGGAAAAGTTCGTAGATTCCTTCCTCGGGCACTAAATAATATAACATTTAAAGCGGCATCAGCAGGAAAAGATACTTTAAAGGCATTAACTTATCTTGCAAGCAAGAGCTCATCACGAAAGAAAACGCTCAAAAATCCACCCGTTGAAATCATTACTCAACCATGGAGGCGGTTGGTTTTTGATAAGGAAGGGAATGTTACAACACATGGTTACACTCTATGTTTCCTAGATAAGTTACAAGATAGCCTGAGGAGAAGAGATCTTTATGTTGAGAATAGTGATCGATTTGGAGACACTCGGGCCAAATTAATCCAAGATGCCATTTGGAATAACAACAGAATACAGATTTGTCGCTCCTTGGGGCATCAAATAGAACCTCACGATGCCATAGAAAGCCTAACGAGTCGACTAGATGCTACTTATAAAAAAGTCGCTACCAATTTTGAGAATAATAATGCCATTACAATCGATGATTCAGGTAAACATCCTTCACTAACTATTACGAACTTAGATAAACTTGATGCGGCACCTAGCTTAGATCTGCTTAGCGAACAAATTAAAGCATTATTGCCTCAGGTTGATCTTACCGAACTGATTCTTGAAATCCATGCGCATACTGGGTTTCTTGATGAGTTTACTCATGTTAGTGAATCAAATGCGCGTGCAGATGATCTTTCAATTAGTATGTGTGCAGTACTTTTGGCAGAGGCCTGTAATATTGGACTTGAACCATTAATAAAACATCATATTCCTGCACTAACTCGTCATCGCCTAACTTGGGTTAAACAAAATTATATCCGCGCTGAAACATTGGTTCGAGCTAATGCAAAACTAGTTAATCATCAGTCTACTATTCCTCTAGCAAAAAAATGGGGTGGTGGCGATGTAGCCTCTGCTGATGGTATGCGTTTCGTTACACCTATTCGTACAATTAACGCTGGTCCTAATAGAAAATATTTTGGCTCTAGCAAGGGAATTACCTGGTATAATTTTGTTTCAGATCAATTTTCAGGATTTCATGGCATTGTTATACCAGGAACATTAAGAGACTCCATCTTTATTTTAGAGGGATTGCTTGAACAACAAACGGTTTTAAATCCAACTGAAATTATGACTGATACAGCAGGTGCTAGTGACATGGTATTTGGCTTATTCTGGCTACTTGGATATCAATTTTCACCACGACTCGCAGATGTTGGCGAAGCAGTGTTCTGGCGTATAGATAAAGAAGCTGATTATGGTGTACTCAATGATCTGGCTCGTGGTTGCGCTAATACGCAACGTGTAGAACAACATTGGGATGACATGATGAGAATAGCCGGTTCACTGAAGCTTAGTACCGTCCAGGCATCAGAACTTATTCGTTCTTTATTAAAAAGCGACAAACCATCAAGTTTGGCAAAGGCAATTATTGAGGTTGGTCGAATTAATAAAACACTGTATCTTCTTAACTATATTGATGATGAAGATTATCGTCGTCGAATACTAACCCAATTGAACCGTGGTGAAGGAAGGCACCGTGTTGCCAGAATCATTTGTCATGGCCAACGCGGAGAAATTCGTAAACGTTATCGTGAGGGACAAGAAGATCAGCTTGGAGCCCTTGGTTTAGTGACTAATGCTGTCGTTCTCTGGAATACTATTTATATGGATGCGGCACGGAATTATTTAGAACAGAAATCCATAATCATAAAAGAGGAAGACGAAGCCAGGATTTCACCTCTTCAACATGGCCATATTAATGTTCTTGGCCACTATTCATTTACTCTAAGTGATTCGATTATGAAAGGCCAGCTAAGACCATTTAATCAGCTAGTGGAGGAGGTTACTGAAACTCCTTAGCGTACATTTTCGTACCACTGGACTTCAACACCCTAAATACGGTTATACCACTCGTACAAAAACCAGAGAAGTAAAAGCCATTGATCAAAATGTCAGATTAAATCGTGCTTTGTGGACCCTTACTGAAAAAATGATGGAAATAAAAAGATAGTTTCTCATTGGTGAACAAAGGTCCTCCTTTGTTCACCTCATAAGATCGAAAACAAGCATCAAATTAAGGACATTTATGAAAATAAGATTATATCATGGTCGCAATAATCCTGAACAAGAAATGGATGATTGGGGGTTTGAGGGTGTAACACTTGATGGTGTTGAGGGGATTATATGGACTTATGGAGTGCCAAGAGTTTATTTTGTTAATGAAAATGCTTTACAGATAGCCAAGGGTTTGACGGGTTGGGATGCATTGGGAGATGGTTTAGAAATGCATGTTTTTGAAGATTTAATTAAAACGAAAGAGGGGTTCTTTGGGGATTGGGAGTTAAGCTAATGTAACCACAATAATATTGCTGCAATGAAAAGCTCACTTAGGTGGGCTTTCCTCAGTTCACTTCCACCTTTTATTTTCTTTTCTTACTTCAATAATTATCAAAATTTGGATAACTACTTCCAATAATCAAACGAATTATTTGGATTACTTACATGGGTATTAGTGAGTCCAGAATAATAGCTCAAGTGCTGATGAAAAGAGTGATTAGTATTAAATCCGAAAGGGCTTCCCCCTGCATCATATGCCCCGAGCATAGGCAATCCGCTAACAGGGTTTACTCTAAAGGTTTCGAGTAAGCTGGAATTGATCAATTGATGAGTAGAAATAGTCGTATGAACTTCCTCACTTATTCCGTGGTGTTTGCTCATAAAAGGCAAAACATGACGTTTAAAATATTCATTTTCAATATAGTTAAAGTGCTTATCTTTCGATGCAATGGCTTTTTGGTATTCAAGATAGCCTTGTGGTGGCTCTAATACAAAATCTTTAATGCGAACCATTAACTGTATTATTTTTTTGATAGCGTTAATCACTTCAAGATCCTTTTGAAAAAATAGTTTATTACCGAATCGACTGAATTTAACTAAAAATATCCCTTCACAGGCGCGCAAAGAAATGCGCTATTTTTATTTTGTTTCATCCGGTGTAGCTATACTTGTAGTAGCCCTCCATAAGCATTGTGCCGAGTTGTATTTCCCCCGAATCTACACACACCACGCAATGAAGATTGCTTTTTTAATATTGCGTAACCATTTGATTTAATTGACATAAAATATTTCTTCAATCACATAGCCTCCGTTTTACAGGAAACAATCAAATCTTTATAGTTTACAATAGTAAACAATAACCCATATTAAATCAAGGGCTCATCTTTTAGTTTACAATTGTAAACGACAGGTTTACAATTGTATACGCACAGATATTCAATCAATTGGAATGTTATGAAAGGGAAAGATGTAATCTCACTGCGTATCTCCGAGCATGAGAAAGATTATTTACAGAACATTGCTAAAAACTTTGACCTTCAAAAACGTGGTTCTGATGCCCTCTCTTACTCAAAGGCTATAAAAATACTATTGGATTTCTGTTTGCATAATGACATCTACCCCATGAAGCGGACAGAAAATCCACTCCAGGAAATGAGGAAGATGCTCGAACAAATCCATGCCTCAATTCCCCACTTGATGTACCATAACCATTTGCAGAGCTTATTGCTTTCGTCAAAGTTTAACGATGATTCTTTAAATCAAATCAAACAGAAAACGGTCGATTATTTAAACGGTAATTTTTCTGGATTCCAAAATATTTCTTATAAAGAAGTTAGATTTAAAATGAATGGCATTGGTTTGAAAACAGTACCGATTGAACAGGGAGAGTCCTTATGGAAATAACAATTGATCTGGGCGAAGATACCATTGATTCATTGAATAAAATATCTAAAATTAAAGGCAACGCTTTTACAACGGCTGCTGCCGAAATGGTATCCTTTGGCGCACGTATCTACCTTCAGTCCCTTGAGCAATCCAAAGAGGATCCCACTACAAAGCTTTTGCTTGAAAACAGTGTTCGTTCGAACGAAATTCTGACCGAGTTACTGCATATCGTATATGACAAAAACAAATCCAAGATAGGCGCCTTTGACGCCGATACGGCGTTAGCCCTTATTGAGCGCATGGTGTCAAACTTTAGCAAGGGAGCCTCTTAAAGTTCCCTTTCCATTTCCCGGTTCAATCGTGAGTTATTTAATTCAATGGAGCGATTATTTTCCATAAACTCTTTGTTATAAGAGCGCTCTTTAAACCGATTAATTAATAGCTGATTTAACTCTAAAAATTCGCCAGTACCCTTTCTATGTAGACGCTGCTCCTGGTTTATAAGCGCTTGAAATCTGTCTTTTCCCAAGCTTGTTTTTTTATCAATTACTACATTCTCCACTTCGCACCGGTGTTTAAATTCATCCAAGCTTATACCTTGTGAAAGCTCTTTTCTTAGCACGTCTCTACCCTCTTTAACAAGAATGTCGTTTAAATCGGTATTTTCTTTTTTGGGTATAATAATGGATACTTGGAATCCAGCATCATTTAATCGCTCGGCTGCTCTAATGATCGGGTTGGTTTTTTCATTTTTTGCATATTTATAGGTAGCTTTCCCATCATTATCAACACAAAGAATAACATTATCTGGCAAGTTCTTAGTATCAATATTGGCAAAATTGGATTTACCCAGTACAGCATATACCGGCGCTTTCTCATTCACTTGAAGGATGCTTAACCCCGTTTCTACCCCTTCGGTAATATAAACCGTATCGCCTTTACCATTATTATTTAAATTAACCACATAATTCTTAATGGAACCAAACGTCTGTTTTACAGACTCGCAGGATTTATCTTTATCCCCGGTGCTTTTGTCTAGCTTAGTGACTTGGACATGATGGATACGCCCCTGCTCGTCTTTACTAAAGGCTAAGAGTGCTGGGACGTATTTATCGCCATTTTGCGTACGTGTATACATTGAGGGGCAATAACGAAGGTCTGCCTGGTCATAATGTTCTAAACCTCGATGGACCAAAAGATATTTTTCGGCCAAGCTCCCTTTGATTGGGAGTGATTTCTGAAACAATGATTGAGCAAGATTGCGCTTTCCTTCGTTTTTTAGCGGCATCTTTGATCCAACCTTTTCTTTTGGCGCTTTTCGCACATAGTCGGGCATATAATTGATAAAGCGCGCGGCATAGTCCAATGCATCTTTAAAGCCAGATAAGCCTTGCTCCTGCTCGATGAGGTGAAAAAGATTCCCGGACTCCTCTGTTTCAAAGTTATGCCATAAGCCGGTATTGATATCTATTTTCAGACTTCCCTTCGAACCATAGCGATAACAATTTTTAGTCGATAGTTGGTGGTTGGGTTCACCTAACAAACTTTTTACTAGAGGCTCAGTGACTTCTATTAATGTCTTGTAAACTGCTTCGGCATTAATAACAGGATTCAGTTTACCGTCATTCTTAAGCACCGCATCATTATTTGATAAGACAACATCCTTGTTTAGAGCGGCCTCATTCTTTTTATGAATGACATTAGAGCGTATCGATTGTTGCTTTGAGTGTTCCTGCCTATAGTGTTCCGCTGTTAGTACAGCGGACGTTTTATCTGCATCCCTCTGTTTTAGTGGATCTTCAAGACGCTCAACGAGTCCGTCTAAGTGATCGGTATAGATGGTGGCTTGATGACTCGCGCGTGTTAAATCAATTTCATGTGAACGATGGGTGGTCACCACGATTCTATCTTCTAACTCCAAGGCAATCACTAACTTTCTCGTAGCGCCCTGGCTGGAATAGGCGGTGTTCGTATAAGCATAGTCCCAGTGCTGATCGGACTTCTTGGTTAAATCAAGTACTACTTCTTTTTCCCCATGGTGAAGGATTGCAGTTTGTCCCCGCAAATGGGTGACGGTATATTCTTCATTGGCAATTATTCCTTTGTCTGCATCATTGCGCTTTAAGCGAATTTTATCCCCTGATGCCAGCGGAAATTGATGGTATTTATAAAAAGAAGGCATTGTTTTTGGAAGGATTGAAGCACTTATGGAATAGCGGGTATTTGCATCATCCGTACAAATTAATTGATTCCTCTCTGGATCTATCTTCTTTACCGTAAAATACCCATCTTTCTTAGCCACGGAATAGTTTTTCCCAAATCGAATGACATCTCCTGGTTCAAAGGTTTTGGCAAACACCTGGTCTGCCTGGTCAATGCTCTTTGAGAATAACCGTCCGCATTGGGTGTCATCCCCTACTATCCGATGTTGTTTTTTTAACCCATCACGGATTAACATTTCAATCGGCGTTCGGTCTTCATGCGCATGAACCACTATAAGGGTGTTTTCCTGGCAATCAGGGGTTCTACTTAAGAAATCCTCTGATATGGCCTCATAAATCAGTTTGTAATTTTTTTCTCCTTTGTTATTGCAGTCAATTTCTATAATCGAGGAGGTATTTTGTTTTGAATGACTCCGACGCTCAATAAAGGCTTCGGGATTAATATGTTTTATCACCTCCAGGGCTTGACCGACCTTTCGTTTGGAGGAAAGTTCTGCTGCTTTCTTTAATTCAGGATTGGGATTTTGCCGTACAATCTCCTCCATATAGGCCGTTTTTTGCGATTGGCTTTTAATGGTTAATTCATGAGGGATCCCTGATGAGAGTGATTGCAGCTGGGTGATATCCCCTGTAAACGCAATCCGAGAGTTAGCCTCAATACCTTTCTTCTGTAGCGCGTGATATTTTTCATTATCAATCATGGAGCTTTCATCTACGATTAATACGTACCGAGAATCAACAGGCATATCATTTTGTAAAAAACTATCAATGGTTTGCGAGGGAATGCCATTTGCATTTAATTCCTCAACGGCTTTATGGGTTGGCGCTAATCCCAGAACCTTAAATTCATTCTCCGTTGCAATTTCTCCGACATGCCGCATCATGGTGGTTTTCCCTACACCAGCCAATCCCTGAATCGAGACAAATCGGTCGGCCGTCGTGGTAATCAATGTAATTGCATCTTTTTGCCCTTGAGTCAGAGAGTCAGGCAGCGATAGCAAGCGGGATGTCTTCGGCTCGATAGGTGTGACTTTATTTTGCTCTGAGAAGTTGGCATTCAGTATTGATTCTTCAAGCTTCAGGGCCTCTTTGGTAGTCCAATAGGTCTCTAAGTAAACCAAATCTTTAGCCATTCGCTGCTTTAAAATAGGCGCAATGTCTTCAAAATCAGCTTCGCCTAAGGCGTATTTGAGGGCATGGGTCATCAAGTCACTGTGCTTAAAGGCTGCATTTCGCTCCGCACATTTAGCGACCGCATAATGGATGGCTGCTTGGGCGATGTGCTCTTTATCCTGCAGTTTGAGCTCGAGGTTATTGATTAATGCCTTAAGCTCTTTTTCAATCACCGGATTGGCATAAGCCATTTCTCGGTAAATTAAATCAGGTTTTTTCTGTTGTACCTCAAAAGCAGTCCATTTTTGCTGCGCTTTCTGCAAAAATTTCTGAGCCTTTACCTCATCCCTGGTAAAGAGTGTTACGTTCTTAGCATTTTCTCCTATCTCACCCATTAAATTACGGCTTAGTTGATAAGGGTCAGCACAAACAAAAGCCTGCATCGTATTGGGGGGAATTTCCTGGGGTTGTTTACAGTAATCATAAGAAAAATAGTTTTCTGACAGCGTTTGGTGATTTAAAAAAAGGGATTGCGCACCGTGTTGAACATACAGACCGGATTCGGTAATCTTTGAAACGGTAAATGCGCCTTTTGCTTCAAACTTTCGTCTTTGCACATACAGAGGACGCTCATTGACTAGGCGTTCACCAACTGCAATGTCCAATCGTTTTTCACGAGAGATTCGATACTCTTCCTTCGAATGGAGAGAAAACTCACTTTGTTTACCCAAAGAGTTTTCTAGTATCAAGCTGTTTTTATTTTTTCCGTGAACAATATAATGTTTTGCAGCCCTACCCTCTTTATAAAAAGAAATTCGGTCACCTATCTGGTAAAAATCAGCTCGCTCCCTTTGTGGTTGCGTCAAGTTGACTGCGCTTAATACTGAAACGGTGGTCGTTTGTCTGGATAATTGCCCCTGATCAATTAAGCCTTCTCTGATATGACTATTAATGGCATCCTTTTGCTTATTATTGATTGCAACCAACGTATGTTTCTGTTGTTCTTCAGGTGTTAACCTTAACCAGGTGGAAATCATTGACTCAAAATTTTGTTTTTCAACAGCAAGCTTGAGCTGGCCTTTAATCGGATTACTGAATGAGTGATGGGAGTGCACGCCATTGTCTTTCAAGAGCTTAATAGGATTACCCGCACTAAATCCGAGTGTGGAAGCCGAGTTGTTAAGTAAAATGAGTTTGCTCTTATTTTCTTTCGTTAATTCGCTTAATGCAGTTAAATCATTTAATGAGAGTTTTTGCGCATCATGAACGATGACCACATCTTGTTTGTTTTTAGTCCAAAAGGACGATTTAATTCGTTTTCCATAATGGTATTGAAAGCCGGATACCGTATGGACGATATCGTCTTTGAAGAAATTTTTGATTCTTGAAATAAATCCATCCTGAGAGTGTTTGATTTCTTCGCGTAGTTGCAACGTTTTCAATCGGCCTGGATGAAGCACATAGGGGTTTAGTTGCAGCTCTGACGCTAAATTCACCATATCCTGAATCAATTCTTTTTCGGAATGAAAGCCATTAACATCAATAATTTGTATTCGATCGGGACTTTTGAAAATGTCAGATGCTAGCCCGTATCCAGCTAGATGAAGGGAGGAGCCAGTCTTTAAATCCTGCGTAACACCGCTTATAAATTCCTTCTCCAGGCAGAGCAATCCATCCGTTGTATAATATTCTAATGGCTTTCCTTTCAGCGCTTCCTTAGCAAGAAGGGATTCAATCTCCTGTTCAATGGCTTCATGGCTGATTGTTCCGGCCGAGAAACTCATAGCCTGACGAACCAGTGCGCCATGCTGAATTTGGGTGGAGTATTCGGATAAATGTAAAAGCGCATCGGCCACTGCTTTTTGAGCATTGGAGCTTAAAGGTTTCGTATGCGTTTGCTTTACCTCTCCCTGTCCTTCATTGCGTTTTGATTGTTGAACTATCGCTTCCAAATTCAAGCCAAGTCCTGCAATTTCTTCCTTCCAGAGCTGATGCAATGATTCACTATCAACCTCTATCTTTTTTTTACGCGTGGATAAATTAGACTTCTCTGCGGCCTTCGCACTCCTAGTACCCCGCTCTTTCATATCCTTTACGATTTGTTCGCGTCTTTTTGAGGTGACCTTTATCGCTTCTTCACTAATACCTTCGATTTCAAAATTTCCATAGCGATCTTTGACACGAATCGAGTAACCTATCCCTCTTACTTTTTTAGCTAAAGAAGACATATACACCAGACCCAAATAATGTTGATTACTATAGATTAATTCACGAAAACCATGGTCAAGGTTCTCTTTATCATTTTTAGCTCTTGAGGATAAGGCACGCCATAGACCATCTGAACGCTCCGTCATATTCAGGATAGCTAAGTGCGTATGCAAATCAGCATCTAATTCCCTCGAGGTTGTATGAATAAACGAAGCAGCTACTAAGTTTCTAGTCTTTTCAAAGGTTGTTTCCTTGTTAAAGGTAATACGCGCCTCCGCCGCTAACTGTTCAATACGTTCAAACGTAATACCCACTGCCTCTTCATGCGCCTTCAATAATCGTTCATCTTTTCCAACCAATGCTAAAATAGAAACCGATTTCGGTGCCGATAAGGTTACATCAGTCCCGGGACGGTGTTTTCGTTCTCCATTCTCCATGATCCCTAATAGTTGACCGCTGGGTAATTCGCCACTTAGCAATTTTAAAAATGGCTCAGGTTCAATAACACCGGATAAGTGAAGCTGTTTAGCACCGTTGCCGAGCCACCTAGACAAACTGTTTAAAGAATCTCTATCACTTAAATAGTAATTGTCCTGATTGGTATAATAATGAAGCGCATCATTGGCACCGCCAATTTTATTTAGAGTAAGCATTTTTTATATCCCCCCCTTTCACTTAAAAAATTTCTTTAATCACAATGGACGATTCCCGTAACTCAATGGCATCGGGATCCTGGTGACTTGAGGAGGAAATTTCTTTCGGTTCTGCAAAGGGTGATTCAGGAAGAATTAGATCTTTATCTGAAATATCATGAGCCAGTTTTTCAAATTGATGAATTCTTTTAACTGCTTCATTCGCACTTGGATCATTTTGAATCATTAAGGCACGATGATTTACTTTTTCCAAGGCATCAAAGTTAATTGCCCGTTCAACGAGCGGTACACAAATTTCTTTACGTTCTATGTATTGATTTTTTAATCGCGTGATGGGATGGTTTCCTACCAGGCGGATATAACATTCCATGTCATCAAGCGTCATAATATCGCCCTCTTCAACCGTATTTCGTTTGGTACGTTGCGAACCGACTGTATTCCCATCTCGTACAGAATCAGGCCCATAGGACTGACTTTCTTTCACCTCATTAATCACTTGTGACCCCAGATCCTTGGATACCCATTCCGCCACTTTCGATTTTGGGCTTCTAAAATAAATCGAGGTATTGAGTAAATCGGCAATGGCACCAGCCTCATGGTTACCATAGATAAAATCCAATTGGGCAATGGATTGAATGCCAATGGCAACGCATCCGCCAAACTTGCGAATATCAGCCAACGTGTCAGAAATGGTTTCTAGTCGATGAAGACTGGCTAATTCGTCCATGACAAGCCAAATGCGTCCTTTATTATTGGCCATAAGGGATTGAACGCCTTGCATGGCAAGTCCTAGCCAAAGTGAAATCAATGGCTTTATCTCTTTGTGGTATTTCGAACGTGAGGTAATAAATAACCAGCCCTTATTGTATTTTTTGGGGTCGGTTGTATTTTGGATCCATTCTTTAATTGAAAAATCTTCCTTCCCGGACTTATCAAGCCCTTCAAGAAAGCGCAGTGCCTTGGTGTAGGTTGCCAATACCGATTTAATTGAAATAGCGGTTTTTTCAATTTCCTTACTGACTAAATTTTCAGATTCAGTACCTTTAAGAATTCCCCTTATTTCTTCCAAAGAGGTAGTGAGCAATAGTTGCAACAGAAACACGGGATCTTTCTGTGCATAATCCCGGATTTTCCATGCCATCGAGGTAAAAATGGTTCTTGCCGAATCTACCCAGAATGGATCACTGCCTTGTACTGACTTAGGGATTAAATAGGAGGCGAATGAGCCAAACTCCAAAGGATTGGCACATTCTCTCCACATTTTCCAATTCGCACATAAGGTTGAAACAGGATTGAGTTCAATATCAATTCGCTCATCAAAAAAGTAAGGCTTAATAGTGCATTCTTTATCGTAGATGATTGCCGGCTCGCCCAATGCCCTAATCTGATCTAAAAGCATCATCATGGCTTGCGTCTTCCCAGCCCCTGTGGTTCCATGAAATAACATGCCTTGCCTTTCAGAGTACATCGGCAGGGGAATGCGATTCAAAAGCTTAATCTCTGATGCGCCTCGCGTGGACTGACTGACCGATTGGATAGTTTCTTTTGGGGAAGTGGCAAGACGGGTACCTGAAACAAATTGATCTTTGGTGTACTTTTCCCCCAATTTAATAAAGAACCGGTAAAAAAGTAGTGTAATCAATAGATAGACGGCTCCGCCAAAAAATAAAGAGACTTTCGACTTGGTGATAAGGCTTTCTTTAGCCAGGCGTACTGTCGATTGAATCATTGGACTGTTTTGATAAAGCTGTGCAGTTATCTTGCTCCCATTTAGGTTCGTCCATAGCACCTGATCCTCGTAATGCGCTTTGACCAGAATATGACTGATTTGGTTAAGTCCGACCAGCTTAAGCTCTGTCCATGCATAAAACACCATGATGACTGAGAACAGCACTATAAAACCAAAGATAGCCCAGCTAAAAATGCGATTGCTGACCTGGATCATCATTTTGGTTTTGTAATCAAAAATCTGACCCCCACTGATAAATTGCAAGATACTTTGCTTCATAGCCATTAATCCGATCTTTTAGCGGCTTTGGCTTGAGAAAAAAGACGTTCAATTTGTTGTATCAGAACACCTTGTCCTAAACGCTGGGCTTCCATATTAAAAAAGAAGATGGATAAAACGAGGCTAAATACAACCGTTCCCATAAGCAGCATTTCCAAATCATTCAATCGAAATACAACAATGCCTATCAGTAGTAGCAAGCCATAAAGCATCAGGTAGCATTTCAGGTAGTGCTTCATGAGCGTCTGAATAAACGGGGCAGACTTTAATTCGGATTGAATGGCAGTCCATAAAATAAACCCTTGCCCTAATCCACACAGAAGGAAAAAAAGAGGAATTAAATTAATAAAAACGACTTTGTTCAGAATGGCGAATAATGCGCTTCGATTCATATGAAAGCCCACAAGAACCGAGAGTTTCACTATTGCTATGGCTAAAACGCACAACAGCAGGTAAATCCTTCCCATCATTTTCAGATAGGGAATATACACTTGTTTGCCACTGAGTGTTTTAACCTTCAGTGTCGCCAACGCATTTAAATCATGCGTTAACGCCTCTTGAAATTGTTTCTGATCATTCATGATTTTCCTCCTTGTAAAAACGGTTATTGCCCACATAATCTTGCTTTTGCTTGCTGTATCGATGCGCTAAGCCTGATTGTGTGGAATGGATTGATTGTTGGGTATTTGCCGATTGGGTTTGATAGGTTTGAGACAAATCTTCCCTATTATCCATTCGTAACTCATGCGCCTGCTGGAGGGCATTGTCTTGCACCATACTTAAATGCCTTTCCTGGGATTTATTCAAAACATCCGATGAACCGCTGGCATGCGCTTGATTAATCTTTGATTGTTGGTGAGCACGTATAGAATCTCGTTGTGCTTCAAATTGGCTTCTTACCTCTGCAGAAGAAGGTTTAACCCACTGCCCCACTTGCTCTTTGATGGCCGACTTTCCTTGAGTCGATCCCATAAATTCATCCGCCAGTTTTTGCTGTGCGCTCAAACTTGCCGTATCGCCGCCTAAAAGCCACTGCTCCCCTTGAACCCCATGACGCTGAACCACCCAATCATGAAATGCTTGATCGAGTACCCTATCCATACTAGAGGAGTGTTCTTTCACTTGATTGGCCATGTGCTGATAGTTTTCTCCTTTACTGTATTCCGTAGACGCCATATCCGATAAGGCCTGTCCTTGCGATAAATTGGCGGCAATCTGCTCAGATTTAGATAAATTAAACGAATCATTGGCATCCAGATGATGCGTCTTGGCGGTCGCTTCCATATGATTTAAAGCATTGGAAAAGGACTGGCCTTCACTGGAATTAAAGAAGGCTTGAACAGCGTTAGATTGGGATGTGCCAGCTCTTGCACTCACACTGCCCTCCCCAGAAAGGCCTGTAGTCCAGTTGACGAGAGAACCGAATATTCCACGGCGAGTATCGATTCTTCCAGCAACAGCTGCATCGATAGAGACTTGCCCTGACTTGTCATGATGCTGATTGTATTGATTGACCGCATCCTGCATTTGACGAATATCTTGATTGAGTGCATTACTAAGCGTTTTATTAATCCCTGTTCCCTCACGCACTTCATTGCCATCAGTTTCACTAAATTGAGATAATCCGCTAAATGCTTGCTGTAAATGCGAATCGGCGCTCGTACGATACGATTCCGCATTATGGAACGATTGACTGGCATTTTCTTGCAAGGATGCGCTAATGCGATCTGATGCATGCAATCGGGTTGCTATCTGGCTTATGGCAGGCTGCGCATTAATGACGCGCGAACCATCTGCGCCAGCCGAAAGGAGCGCCCCATTGCCCGCTTGTACGGTGGCTCTACCCTCCATATGCTGGAAATTGGTATCCCATTTATGCGCATGGGTATTGTCATAATTCATATTCCAGCCGCTGTAGGAAGCCATTGAAATGTTTCCCTGGGTAGCCGATTGGGCTTCTCCCGTGGATAATGATTGCGCCATTCCCCCTAGATGTTGAGAGGCAGCACTTAAGAGGTTCGGTAACCCTTTGGCAATAAAAAGCGCAATGACCGGTACACTGATGGCCAAGCCACCAGCGGTATAGGCAAAGCTGCTTTGAATACTGGCGATTGAATCAACGGTAGAAAAAGTAACCCCGCCGTTTTTCGCACCAAATAAGGTCAGCGTTGTGGCGGAGGCTAAAGAAACAAAAAAATGAATAATGATGAACATTGGTGGCCAAGACCATAAAAAAACCTGGGTTTGCAGGTAAATCATGTACACCCCATGCATGGCGGGCACGAGTGCTAGCAGCATCACCAAAGGAAAAATACACAAGGTCAGCATCCAAAACACCGTCATGTAATAAGGCAATCGATACCCTGCAAGCCAAAAACTATTGGCCTCCGCGACATGCATCTTTTGCAGACTGGAGGTATTGGTATAATTCATCAATTCCGCATCGGCTCCTGCAAAAGCAAAGGCATCTAAGGCGGAATCACGCGTGGCATTAATCAAAATATTTTGCGTTAAAATATTGGCCGCATCCTTGGATACATTCATAAAATAAGAGTGTGCGGCAGCGAGTCCATCACTAAACTTCTCTTTGTTGCCTTGGGTCATGATTTGCGACAAGTGCACTAACTGTTTTTCAACCCCCTCATTCAGTTGCGGTTTTAATTGTTCGGCAGCCTCAATGCAGCTTAAATTACTGCCATCATGGAATAAAACACGGTAAATAGGCGAAGGATGTGCGAAATAAAGCTGGATTAAATCGGCGCTACCCTTCAATTCATTAGGCGTAATTTGCTGACTTCCTAACAGTTTCGCTGAAAAAATACACTGTCTGATGTACGCTGATAAATCACGGGACAATTCGGGAGAAAGCGTTAAATTAGCACTGGAGGCGGCCAACCAAGTCCGCGCCCCAAAGAGCATCCCTGTTTTGGTATAGTCCAAATCATTCGGCATTATAAATATGTCACTGAATACCTTCGTAATCCCATAACCAATGCCACTAATGATGGCAGCGGGAAGCCCAACGCCTAACGGCACGTTATCTACAGTCAGCGCCGAGCCTGCTGAATCCGCAGTTTGCATATCCACAATCGCGACGGGGACTTTGAGCCCTAAAATGCAAAACAGCAAGAAAAACGTACAAAGGACATAGCGACTAATTGCCTGGATTTTCTTTCCAGTAACATACTGAAACCCGACAACGCCTACGGCTAGAATACTGACAATATCTTGAGCTGCCTCATAGGTTGAAGTCCCTAATAAGGTCACCATCGCATCGAGTACCGTCTTTAAATATTCCCCGTTTTGCGGCGTATAAATGGTTAAAAGACTCATTGTAGGTCTCCATAATAGGCGGTTCTTAGGGTCGGGGTTAAGGCACTGAGCGCTTGTTTCACGTTATTGCGTATTAATTCATTGGTTTGCAAGGCCGCATTAAACCGCTCACGGCTTTCTGTGTTAAAACGGGTGACGAACTGTTGGGCGATTTGCAGATTTTTATATAAGCGCTCTTCATTATGCGCACCGATTTCCTTGCCAGAGAGCGAGGCGCGGATTACATCAAGGGAGTTAGAGAGATACTGTGCTAGCAAGTCAGTGGCAACACTTTGCGCTAATTCAAAGCTGCCCTGAATGCCGGTGTTTTGTTGCGCATTGGCGGAGATAAGATTAAAGACAGCAGGCTGGGTTAATTCAATCAATCCCTTTTGTTTGTCGGTTAATGCTTCCCCCTTTTTGATACGGTCATATATCCCCTGCAGAAGTTCCTGGACTTGGGACACCAAGGCCTTTTTGACATTAATTTCTTGCGTACTGGTCGCATCAATGGATAAACAATGCGACTCAGCGCCGGGATCTGTACAACGGTAGCTCGGTAATTTTCCGCCATACAATAAGGCTTTAATAAAATCTTGATTGGTAGCTAAGGAAGGATAAGTAAGCAATGCCCCTTTACTATTAAATACAATCGTTCCTGAAATGGACATGTACACTTCTGCTAATTTGGGATCTTCCGCAATGAACTGATTAATTTGCAGTGAATCCCATACGACATTGGTATTGATTAATAAGCGATCTTTATACTCTGGGTTATTTTTAGCTTCCTGTAACAGGGTTTCAGCCTCCCCTCCGGTAGAGCAGCGTTGACGAGCCATTGCCCAATCCGTAAAAGTCCCTTTGTGGCGGCCTAAATCTTCACAAAGACGCTGTTGAGCCGCTCGATTTCTAGGCCATAAGGCCGCACTTAAATTTTCTCCCATTTCACAGGAATTAAAATTAGTCCCATTGATCTCATTGGCAAGCTTCTGCATAAATTGCATGGCATGCGCTATTTCAGGAAGTTCCGTCTCTAACGCCAGATTTAAGGCATAACCTGCCCCTCCTGATAAAATGTTTTGCATGAATTTTACGATCTGATCGGATTTGATAAAGGAGAACCCACCAGCAAATAAATCAATCCCCCCGCAACCAGAACGCATGCCAGGGACATCCACATGCGCTAATCGGATAGTTCGTACCTGATTACGGGCATACACGGAACCTAATGCCGCAAAGCCGGCTGCCTGCGTTTGATAGGCATGCGATCCGGTCACATTGGCATCAAACCCCAGGTTATTAAAAAAATGGGTCAGATCAGACTCGGCATTAGCAAACAGTTGACTTGCACCAAACAGCAAGGCGACTGCACAACTTTTTTTAGCAAAATGCATGAAGGTAAATGGGTTAGTCATGATATGTCTCCTCCAAATGGGTCAGCAATTCATCCACTCGCTTTGCCAGTTGGGCAGGTTGTGCTTCACCAAATAGCACGGCATAGGCCTGATTGGTTGGGCGGTTCACCAGGTAGAGAGCAGGCACTACGGGCTTGTATTCACCCGAGACATACAAGTTTTGAAATAATTGGGGCGTTAAATTGCTTGCATCAAATCCTTCAAGCGACTCTCCATCCAAGCTATAGGCTTCCACAGGAATGTTAAAATAAGCGGTAAAATCTTTAAGAATGGGTGCAAATTGATGGCAATGCGGGCAAGTCGAGCGATAAATAAAGATAAAATAATAGGCTTCCCGAAGCTCATCGAGCCTTTTTTTCCTAGTGCTATCCAATTCGTACTGCGCCTGCTTTTTATTTAACAGCGCGTTTAACTCATCTAATGCCACATTCGCAAAAACAGGCATTGTCAGAATGGATAAGAGGACAAACCAAATTCCTTTTTTCATTCACTCACCCCTTCATAGCTCAATCGTTTAAACTGGGTCATCACATCAAAAATCCGTTCTTTAATTTCCTCCAGTGATAAAAAGCCATAAGACACCGGCGACATCCGATTGCTTTTTAAATCCACAAAATAAAGCGCGGGCATGTATTTCGCTTCAATCGCCATTTGCTTTTGAATCACCTCAAGAGGGATTGATTTGGGATTAGGAAGCCCTTCTATTAATTGGCCATCGGTTGATACCGAAATCATCGAAAACCCATATTCCTTAATGAAAGGCAGTAAATGCATGACGAACTTTTGGGAAATAGAACTGGTTCCTCGATAAAATAAAAGAAAGCCATAACGGGCACTGCTTTCATGAATAACCTTGTTGATTAGTAATTTCTGCGCATCATTCCGAACTGCGATGGCGGTATTATCGGTGGGGAAATTTAAGCTGCTGTCCAGTTCTGGATGCATTAACAACACTTGTTGCCAATAGCGCACAAACTGCTGGTTATTTTTTGAATATGCCATCTGGGCTTTCATATAATCATGCGTAGCATTGAAAGAGGGCTCTAACAAGGCTTGTGCTAATTTATTCAGTGTTTCCTGGCGCATCGCCATTAAGCGCTCATAGGGTGATTTAACCGCGGCAGGCGCTGGCGGTGTCTTTGGGGCAGGCTTTTGAACGGGCTCTGCAGTATACCAATGAAATCCTTTTGGCAGTTCCTGCAGCATTTCTGCATGAAGACCATTCAAACTAAAATAGAAGGCGATACACCAAAGCAGACGACTCATAATTCGCCTGCCTTTTTTTGAATTCGCTTCGTCACTTCATCAAGGGTCTGCTGTGGGTTGGGCGTGGTCAGTTTTAAATCCCCTGCGATCCCTGCTTCCCGGTTAGGCGTTCCCTGCCCATAAGGATAGATTGGCGTTACAAAATCAACCTCATTCAAATTCATGTTTTGAAGTTCAACGATACTTAACCCGGCACAGGTCGGATCCTCTGCACTCCCTAAGCCCTGCGGATTCACTTGCGTCAAGCGAGCTTCCTGGATGATTCGCGCCATCTTACTAGGAAAAACACAATAAGAGCGCTTTTTCTCTAAACAAACCCCTGCGACTTCTTGACTACAAAACTCGCCCAGGTAATGAGCCACATAATTTAATTTGGCTTTGCCCAAAGCCTTGTCTTCCTCACGGCAATGGGTCAAATCAATCGCTTTCCCCCAGCCTTTATCGTGGCAGCAGTCAATGATATCGACTGGCCATATTTTGCATTGAACCGCTTTACCGCTAAATAGAGACATATTTGGCTGTTGGCTTAACTCTCGTCCTGCCTCTCCAGCAACCGCCAGGGCAGAAACACTTTGCCCAAAGTCCGCATTTTGGGTTTCGATGTGTTCAATACATTCCCCATCGGCGCAGAATAAGTCTTTGACACATTCCACGGGCGATTGGCAGACATTTTCCTGGCAGCTATAGGTTTGTTTATAGAGAGCACAATAATTGTTTTCATAGCGACTGCACTCAGAAGCAATTTGAAGACATCCTTTATTTTTCTGAAGCGTGCATTCATCGGCCGTAGCACTTGAACACGAATAGACGAACTCACGCGCCCAGCAATCCCGCGATACGGGCAACCCTTCAATAGTTTTCGATGACTGGGAGTCCGTACATCGTTCTTTTTTTAGCCGGCAAAGCCCGCCTTGCTTTTCAAAGGGCGTGCAATTGCTTATCCAGATTTCCTGGCTAATATAAGGCTTTGAATTGGCATTAACCGTTAAAGCCACTTGAATGGGATAAGATCTTCCCCATTCCTTATTGATAAAAAAGGTAATCACCCCGTTATTGGCGCAGCTTGGATACCCTATAACCTGCACCCAATAGGCATTATCGCCATTGTTTTGGATCGCATGGACACTGGCTTGCAGTTGATCGCAAGGATGTTGCATGCGGATAGGATAAGGAACCATGCTTGAAGCCGCATTGGTGACTACCCCGGTGAATAAATTAACCGTAATCACCCCAGTCCATTTCTTCGCCACCACAAACGAAAAATCAGCGCGCTGCATTACTTTTTCAGATTCCACTATGACTTTCAGTGTTTTACTGCAGGTTTGATCCGGCAATAACCGCGAACTAAAGCACTGCTCTTCATGGGTTTTCATTTCGCAAACCGGCGCTTGGCTATCGCACTGCACCCTATCGTTTGAAATCCCATGCACAATGGCATAACTTTCATCTTGAATAAGTTGGGATTGCGCTAAGACAGAACTGGATAGATTCAGTTCAAACTGATTCCTCCCAAAATTATCAATGACTATTCGTGCAGCCTGGTCATTTTGAATGGCGGCTTGTGCACTACTGGACAAATCCGTTTTTTCTGTTTGAATTCCCTGGTAGTACCCTTCCTGCTCGGGATGTTCTGAATAGTTATCGAAGAGAGAATGCGGATTAAAAGCATTCATTGACTCTTTAGGTTGTGCGCTTAAGGATTTGGCATAATTTTTTAAGGTGTCAAAGTCAGACCCTGTTTGGTTTGCCAAGCAAGTAAAAGAGCACCATAGGGTAAGAAAAAACCACTTAGACATGGCCTTTCTCCAATATCAGTTGTGCAACCTTTGCTGCGGTTTCTCCTTTATCCGCAATGAGCTGTAAACTGTTTTTAATGGATGCATTGCCATAAACCACATCAAAGGGCTGTTCTTTGCAGAGCAACTGTTGGCCGCATGAAACAGGCCTTTTGCTGACTACCAGTGCGGGAACGGCCGTAATATGAAACTGCTCAAACCATAAGGGATCGACCGATACCCCATTAAAGGCCAGTCTTTTTGGTTTGGCCTTGGCATTGAGTTTAGAAAAAGCCGTGATCGTTTTTTTGAAGTCCCCTTCGATCAGTCCATTAATCACCACTGGAATGTTATAAGAGGCCGCCTCATCGGCCAGTGCAAACAGCAACGCGTCTGGCATTGAAAAGGAAACGAATAATACCGCCCCATCAATGGTTTGACCTTTTGGTGCGTGGGCCGTTTGCTTTTGCGTGCTTTGAATAATGGTTTCAATCAGCGTTCGATTCGCATCATACGTCTGATTAGAGGATTGATTTAGCCGGATCAAAACGTCTTGAGATAGGGTGTTCTGCTGCCGTTCGCTGGTTTGTGATGCCTCGTTTAGGAGATCATTCACATTGGCATGGCTTGTTGTAATCGTTAATAGGCTTATTAACAAAATCCCTAAATAATTCATGATCTTCCTCATCATTAAAGAAAACAGCAGTTTCTTTTTTTCCATATTAAGAACCCGAAATTGTCGCCATCCCCAGGATAGGTGTGACCCGCTTCCCAGCCCACCACCGATTGCCCAAACGGATGGCAACGATGCGCTTCAGGCAAGGTATTGACTAACTGATATCGATAGCGGTTTTTGGGCATAATGCTGGATGCATAGGTGTGGCAGATGGCAGGCCAATCCTTGCCGATTGAATCGCGAATGGCCGGTGTTGGCGGCCGATGGAGTTTAAAATCGACGCGCTCGGCTAATAATGCAGCTGCACTAATAGGACTGGATTGATGGGCAACAAAGCCTGTTAATGGATAGGTAGAACCCTGTGCCCCCTGGCACCAAAATAGGCTATTGACCGCTGTACCACCAAGCGCTTTCGTAGCATCAAAAGCACAAGACGCTCTCACGGGAGGGGACGTAAATAATACCGCCTCAGGATTGATGATGAAGGCGAGTTCTGAGTCATTCCAGGTCGGATCTAATTCTGAAGGATACAAAATGTCAAAATCCTCTGTCTCCATACAGCCCAGAGAGGTTAACACCTGCAGCCAATAGACCAGGGGGTATTTGTACCAATGCACATAATAAAACGCCCCACGGCCATCGGTTTCCGGGAATTGCGAGCCACCTAATCCTTTTTTGGTTACTTTCAGCTGTACTCCCAGATTCACCATGCACCAGGGCTTACGAGTGACATCCACTAATGCAGTCGGCTCCCAATATCCAATGGTTACGCCCAAGCGCTCGCCAATGGGCGTGGGGCATAAACACAGGGGATTCCCTGGGTTTTTTGTATCAGGATAACTGCTTTTAACGACGTCACTACTCCCAATCGTCAGTGGAAATAAACAGTTCCAGCACACATCGGTAATGGGATTCACAAAATGCCCTTTGCACTGTGAAGCATATAATGCGCTATGAGTGCCTAATAAAACGAGTAAAATGCACCTTAAAATGAGTTGACTTGTCATATCCAACCCCCAATAATGTGCAACCTCCTACGGCTACTCATCGCGATACTTAAGCAAAACGAAACGCTTACAAGGAGTAGACAAGGATTAACCGTTCTAAGCCATTCGGCATGCTCCAGCAAATAGGCAGGCAAAAGGATCCAAATCATCTGAATTAAAATCGCCCCATAAAAACCAACCCAAGCCCAATGATTGGCTCGATTTGGATTGCTCATAGCTCTCCCTGTCAAGGAGAGACAGGAAGACATTGAGAAATAAATTCCAATCACACAGCCGGTGATCGCTAACGCAGAAGGCCATTGATGGTGTGCTAAGGCTTGAAGAAACGCTGTCGGATGTTCAGACCATAATATGGCCACTATTAATGCAATGAAGGCATGATAAATCCCATAAAGACTTATGGATAACGTTTTTTTTATGCCCCGTGTTAATGTCATGGTTCTCATGGTTTTTTCCTATTAGACTTACTATTCACCGCAGTTAATTTCCTGAATGCTCCAAACAACTCCCTTTTGCCTTACGATGGAAGGCACATGTTGGAGATGAAAATAACTGCTCAAGCGCCCTTCCAAATCAAAATAAATTGAACCCAGCAAGCTTGACGTCTCCCTAACGTCCCCTCCCGTTAAAATAAATTTTACAAAGTCATATTGTTTGTAATGCGTGTGAACCCATGCCATTTGTTTGGGATCATCGGCGTTAAAGAAAAGCAACGTCTTTGAAAAGGAAGTACGTTCAAAGGGATTCAAACGGGTACCTGCTTTGGCGATTAATACACCATCAGGTGTATAAAGCGTTTGATTGACGATGATACTGGGATCTATTTCATACACTCTGGGGGACTTTGTAGTCGATAGATGAAGCGGATTAGGCCGCCTGACATGGGCTTCAACACGTGAAATTAACTGTTTCTGGTGCTGTTGTAATTCACCAGAACGCTCCATTCGATGGAGCTTATTCATAATCACTTCACGGATATCCTGCTCAATAATGGGAAACAACTCCCCATAATTTCCCAAATTTTGAGCGTACACAGACACCACACCCATGAATAATGACAACGCAAAACCGGCTCGTTTTTTCATGATCCTTTGAGTTTCTCCAAGGCGATTGCTATCACTTCATCTGTGACATCCAGCGATCCGCTGGCGATAACCGTCGCGGCAATCAAGGTCAGATGACGTGATTCGCCAAATTCTGAAAGCACCTGTGGCAATAAAGACGAATAATGGCTTAATACGGCCTTCTGCTCTTTTTCAGATAAATGGCTTTGACTTAACAAAACGGCTGGCTGATTTAAAACACGTTGCATATCGACAATGGCAATGGGCGCTTCTTTCTTATGGCTCCATGTCAAAACACCAAAAAGTACGGCACCCGTTAAACCGGCTAGGAGATATTTAGAATTAAACCGCATCGACAAGCCCCTCCTCGACTAATAAATCCCTGGATAACCCATAATCTTCACTGGCCACCATCAAACTGGCCTCAACGTATGAGAGCCCCTCCGCGACATAATTCATAACCTTTTGGTAGTCGTGTCCATCTGAAGACAATAAAACCCGGGTAAAGGGATCAACGAATAAGCGATGAAAGGATGAAATACCGTCGGCACGTACCAACACTTGCGAAAAGCCCGCATCTTTGGCTTTAGGGAATGACCTCAATAATGTCAGTTCATAATCAGAAAAGGTGTTATGCGCATTTTGATGTTTGGTTAATGAATCGGCGTCCTGAAGAAAAACGAGTTTTAATGAAGAGTTTTCCCAGGCGGCCCGTGCCTCTGGAAAAGAATAATAATCATCAATCCCCTGCGTGATAGTGACAAAGGAGGCATTATGTCTTCGTCCGGTTCGAAATCCTCGATTAATGAAATTAACCGCCACTTGATCACCTGAGAACAAAGACCAGGCTTCATCGATGACACACATTTTCTGGCGGCTGCGATCGGAATTAAACATCCGATTTTGGAATTGGGATAAGATAGACAGCAGAACAGGGGCGCGAATGGTTTCATCATCTTCAATTTCTTTTAAGTCGACTACGATAATGCGTGCTTCAGGGGATAATTTTGAAGGGGCATTAAACACCGTGCCATGCTCTGAATAAGTACAGAAGGGATCTAGGTTTTTTGCGAGAATTTTTCCTGTAGGGAATTTTTCCCGATCGCGCTGGTATAACTCTAACAATTGGCTTTGGACGGTATCAATAGTGGTGGCTTGGCCATGTTCAAAGAAGGCCTTAAGAATGGCCTCTCGCAAGGTGCCCCGGTCATCATCGCTCGCGCCATCTTTTGAGCAAGCCAACAATTGAAACAAGGAAAGAATATGCTTTATTTCTTTTCCAATGTTGGTGACATGAGTAAAGGGGTTCATCGAAAGATTGGCATATTCAAGATAGACACCGCCTAAGGCATGGCAAAGTTTTTTGTAACTTCCGCCAACATCCACGATAAACAGATCGCCTCCATTAAAAAGAATATTGAGCATTAACATTTGAATAAAAAAACTTTTACCGCCACCTGAAGTGCCGGTAATGGCAATGTTGTAATTCGTTCCTAATTTTCCTGAAAAAGGATCGATGCAGGCGAATTGGTTGCGAAGTGTTGGCAGTAACATCCCTTTTCCAGTCCCCGCCCAATCTGAAAGAACGGGCATGTATTGCGTGGCATTCCATGAAGAAATTGGCCACATCATGGTGGGCAGCTGGAATCCTTTTTGCAAATGATTAGTGAATAGAAAGGGCATGGATGCCAAAAAATACGGGGGTTGCATCCGACGGCTTAAAGCGAGTTTAATGCCATTGTAAGAAAAGCAAACCCGGGCAGCCTCCAGATCACGAGCCTGCTCTGACGGTCTTGAGAATAAAACAAGGTTGTACAGCATTCTACAAGAGCGGGTTTTTCCTGCTGCCAAATCATCACGGAAATGACGCCATTCACGGGCTTTTTTTTCAGTACCCGCCACATGAAGCGCATAATCCCCCTTGGCTTTTTTATCTAAATCGCCGGTTTTTCGATTGGCTCGTCCCTGCGCTTTAGTCTGCTCTTCAATCAGATAGGTGACTGAAATGATGTGATTACAAGGAATACTCTGCTCAGGATGGAACACATTATTAGTATTATTGATGTTATCCCAAAGATGATACTGGCGCGGTAATTCATCAATGGTCATAACCGAAGCCACTGTCTCAAACGCTTTACCTTGATGATTAACTCCACTAATGAGGAGCCCTTCCTTGGTGATTTCCACATCGAAGTCATGCCCCACGGCCTGATATTTAATGAATCGGCTGGGATCATAGGCGGATGATTTGGGGTAAAGCGTGTCGGGTTCGTTCGCAAGGTAGAAATGGAGTAAGCGCAATAAGTCCACGGCATGACAGGCTCTGAAACCAATTTTAGCGGACATCAATGCCGCTTCAAATGCAACACGAAATTGAGCAAACTGCGCTTTTGTCTCTTCCTCCTGTTTACCATTCATTTTATCGATAGCGATATAGCACTCTGTTTGCGTAAGTCTTGGATTCACATTGGTATTGGTTTTAAATCCATGAATGGCCGCTTCGCCATAAAATGAACGAAGGGATCGGCCGAGCAGGTTTAGATTTTTAAAATCCCGGGAAATGAATTGATTTAGAAATGCATCCAATTCATGTCCTACCTGATTGTGCTTTACCAAAATGAGTTGAAGACTATATTCATCAGACACTTTGGTTCTTAAGATTGAATCCAGTTGCTCAGCAATCTTTTCATTTGCACCGGTTAAAGGGGTAATGCGGTACAATAATCCAGTATTCCAGCGATTAATGAACAGATGTGAGTCTTCATCATAATACTGATAAGGAAGTTCTTCACAAAATAAAGGATACCGATGGTCGCTTGCATGCAAAGTATTTTGTTGAGAGATAGACTCCTCTCCAGCAACCAAATAGTCATTGACTGAATTTTTAAAATCCTGGAAGTATTGTTTAAGCGCTCCGAGCATGCCTTTTCCTAAAAAATATTAGCTAATCACTGACTTACTTTGAAGTAGCAGCCCCTGCATTGTTCTTGTTGAACGTATTGCCCATCTGGTGTAAATCGTCTGGCATCCACCATACGGTTGACCTGCTCCATGCTTTGACAACCTCCACGCTCAACAAAAGGGCAACGAACGTCTTGATGGTCGAAAATCGAGTGCGAACATCCAGTGCTTCCTATTACAGAAAAAACACTCAACAAGACCAAGAATGGTTTAACCATGGCTATCTCCCCTAGGGTTCACAGATGAAAAGAAAGGTTGATTAGTAAGCCCATTCTGATTTAAGAATTGCTCTGCCGCGTTTGAGTCCGATTGAGGTGTGGACTGCGCAACAAGGGGCTCAATGCTGTCACTGGGAGCAGTCTCTTGCTCTGCCCGGCTGATAGTGGTCGTAATCGCTGCCTCATTTTGCGCGGATTGGTTGTTACCCGATTGACCGGATTCAAACGACTGATGCGCCCTATCAATCCAAAATCCTTTGGTAAACATTACGGAAACGCGCCTTCCCGCTCGCGCGACGACTAAGGGGTGATAGATATCAGCGATTTTCATGATGTAATCGGATATTTTATTGGCAGGATTACTCACCGCCCCGCCTGCAGCAGATTGTGCAAGAGTCGACGCCTGGCCGTAAGTGGTAATAGTGCCTGCCCCTGGATTGATGGTTTGTGCGGTGTTGAGATTTTTTAGTCCATCACCAAATCCCGCGATCATTCCTGCAGCTGCACTGTACTCCAAAAGCGGTTTGGTTTTCAAAATGGAGGTTCCGCGCAAATCCTGCATGGCATCCAAATCATAAACAGAACCATAGACTTTCTGCTCAAAACTTAAATTGGGTTTTGCACAGGATAAGGTTTCAAGATGCATCACCACTGCATCATCGGATAAATCGCCATAGGTTGAGACAATCGCCAGGCAACCATTGAGGCGCGAATGGCGATTGTTCGGCATTATTCCATCGGAATTGAGCCTGATAAGGGCTGTCCCCATATTTTTAGAGCCATTAATCCCTGCATCCCCTTTGGCGCCACTGAGCAGTATGCCCTCTACATGCGTGCCCGCCCAAACATAATTATCGGGCGTTCGTTCTTCTTTGGATTGACGGCGGTAATTGAAATTCACTGTTTCAAGGCCTGCTTTGGAATAAAACGTTTTTTCAGCTTGAATGCGCTGCTTTTGACGGGCAGCCATTTCCTCCCGGGTTGGCGGCCTTGCAGTACCCATGGCTAAATGGGTTTGCGAGGTTTTGAGCAAGGCGACCTGTAGTTTGGCATTCATTTCTTTATTTTCGAGTTCAAGTCGTTCTAATTGTTTTTTCATCTCACTAAGCAATGCCTGGCTCTCGGAATCGGCACCTTCCGATTGTTTAGCTTCCTTTTTTTTGTTTTTTTCAACCAGGGCTTTAAGCGCATCAATCTGGCGCTGCTGCTTTTCAAGCACCGCTTCATCACTTAGCTGACTAAATGCACTGTCTAACACTCCATCGAAAACCGGCTGGCTGTTCGGGTGAGATACCGGTGCCGGTTTTGACGAGTAAAGATAGAATCCATAACAACAGCCCCCGATAAACAGAAAAGCTAAGGCATTACGAAACTGCTCCATTTTGGCGCTATGGTTTTGATTCCCATTTTTATTTTTCTTCATCAACTTGCTAATCAGCTTCATCTCCCATGCCTCCTTGTTAACCGATGGCGGACTGTTCACGGTAAATGCCATAGAAATAAGCGGTTTGTTGGGGCTTAAGTCTCTTCTCTGAAAGCTCCATCGTCACAAGCTTTGGGTGCTCAAATAAGGCAGGAGTTAGTGCCATCTCACGTCGAGATTGGTTTTCGATGCGATACACATAGCCCGAAGAATCCTCTCCCTGATACTGCTTAACCAGGGTTACCTTTAAATGCTTATGCAGGTAAAACGTCGTGGGCTTCACTGGCACTTCCTGATAGCCCACCGGCATTGTTCCTTCCATGAGAGCCGTCATCAAATCACTGCTCTGGTATTGCCGCTTTTCCTTCATGTCCACAAAATCAAATCCTCTCATCTTTTTCGAGACAAACCGGATGGTTTTACCCAAATCTTCTATGGGGGATATGGTGGCTGAAAAATGATGATTTCTATCGGTAGTGAAGTACACCGTTAAGGGAATATGCGCTAAGGGCTTTAAGACCACAGCACCATCTAAGTCATCGTCATTCTCCTTATTTTGCTCTACGATGAAGGCGTGTTCAGGAAAGCTCACTTTAACGATTCGCTCCCCTTCCACATCAATGCGGTTAAAGTTTAGGGATGACAAAGACAGCGTAAATTGCTCCCCTTCTTCAAACTTAAAGGTAGCTACCGGAGTTGCTGCAGAAAGGCTTGTGGAAAATGCCATGCCTAGAACCAAACAATGAAATGACTTCATGAATGCACCTCCTGAATTGACATCGGCCACATCATCCCTTGCTTATAAGAGAACTGGACTAAATAGACTTTCGCTTGAGGCTTCACCTCAAGTCCATGACTGGTTCGATTCAAGGTGCCTTTGATTTTGGCTTGCACATTAGAGGGATCAATTTCAATGTCTTTTTCATAAAAGACACTACTGATATTTTTTTCTTTCACCACACTGATTTCAGAATCTAAAATCTTTTTGAATGCTTCCTGATGGGATGCGGGAATTAAATGAACGAGCGTTGCGAATCGTGACTCAACGGTTTCTGGATTGTAGGTTAACCGCAGTTGGATGACCTTTTTGGTCATATCTTTAATATAGGATGGAGAGTAGGAAGCGTTCCCCAAAAAGTACCCCTCTTCCGTACAGATGGGCAACCAATGCGTTTCTTTGTTTTTAACCACATAAAAACAAATCCCACCCAAAATAATCACGGCCAATGTCGCCGAAAATGCCCAGGCAAGGGTCAAGTTTAATAGCACCCTGTTTTTCAATACCACATTGTCACGAAAGATTCGGTTCATAAGGCTAGCCTACATAAATTCGGTGAGCGGAATTAGGGAATGTTCTAAAAAGTGGGGTTGTCATTGCATGCGGTAATGACCAATAGATGATCCCGAGTAAAACCCTTAGCGGTAATCCCCCGAACTTAAAATGCATGATGAGGCTTAAAACCGCACCAATAATGAAAAGCTGGGGAGCATATCCTATAAGCAACCCAATGCCCGTGAGCAAATACACGGGCAATCCAGTGGTTAAAGGAATTCCGGCAATACGCGGCTCTTCTGACAACATAAAGGTGGTATAGTTATGAGACATAACTTAAACCCCAATGAGTAAAAATCATGAGTAGCGGTAAGCCTACAAATATCCAGGGGCTTTTTTTGTTCATCCAGGTAACCCCGGCCACCAATGTTTCTGCACCATACAAATAACCCGGTAAGTCTGAATTCTTTCCGAAAGTAGCACTGACATCACTTTTCATTCCACTAAGATAGTTTTGCCCTGCTTCTGCATGACCAATACTGGTAAAACACACAATCAGTAACCAGCTGAAGACTAAAACAGGCATTGACCATTTCAAAAACTCATGGAGCTGAATGCTTTTCTCCCTGACCCTTGCATTGATAGTCATAAAATGTTTCTTTTTCATTTTGATAACTTCCCATGTATCACTTCTAATTGGTCGATGATGTGTTTTACTTCTTCTATGTAGGGAACAACTAACGAAGAGAAATACACGCAGCTCCATGTCTCTGACTTCACGTGCTCCAGTGTTTTATGGGCTAACTTAAGCGTTTCGGTTGCAGAATGAGTTCTATTCCTTTCAATGTATTCCCCAGATAGTTTCATTACAGCACCAGCATGGTTGACATCGACCGAGCAATACTCCTTGGTGTTCGTAGCCGCCAATTGGCTTAAATTGCTTCCAAGGTATTTGCAATCAATAGCCAGCTCTTCTTTCTCAACAGAGGCTGAATACACAGCGCCTGATAACACGATTGCCCCTATAAAAAGCATCGAATTTTTGTAAACATTCCTTCTCATTTTGAGTTGCTCTCCTTTTTCAGGTAAAAAAATCCCCTGCCCGAGTGTTCCTGGGCATAATTAATTCAGTTTGTTTAATGTTTATCGAGCGACTTAAAAAATCCCGGAAATGACTTTCACGAGCCCCTGCTCTAGGGCTGGACGTGCGTCAGCAAACTTTAAGTTGACCTTATCCGCATTCGACACGATTCGAACTCGATATTTTTTAAATGCACTGGTGTTTGAATAACTTTGAGAAGACCCACTAGATGATCCATTTCCAATATTCGCCCTGAATTGCTCTTTAACCTTAACTCCTCTTCCTGCATGCTCACTAATGAGCACATCAGTAATCATGGTGTAATTGACGTCTTTTACTAAGGCATCCGCGGCTAAACCAATGACACCTCCAGCAAGCCCTCCTGCAATCATCCCGTTGCTTGAATTGGTAAAACTGCCTGCAGCAGTTCCTACTGCTGCACCTGCAATAGCTGAACCATAGCCCCCGCCTAATGCAGATTGGCTTGCAGCAATACTCATCTTGCCAACCTTAAGCACATTCGCTTGTAAGAGATAATGAGCAGCCTCTGGATTATTCATCACCTTATAACCGTGAGAAACTAAGGCTGTTTTTAATTGGGGAGTAATATCCACGCTTTCATCGGAGGTATTTTTCACTGAAACATAAACTGTTTTCTCAGCATTCGAGACGGGCTCAAGAAAAACAGTCTCGCTTTGTTTTGTGCTGACTTGTAATGATCCATGTTCGATTGCGGTTTGGGTTGCAGCACAGCCTGCTAGTGCTAATACAGTACCCGATAAAAGAGCATTTGGTATTATTTTATTTTTTGCATTCATGCTTAAATCCTTGTTTTCGTACTTTAATTTTCAATCGAAGATCCCAGTCTGGTAACTGAAATATTCCAGAGACATCAAATGCCGGGAATTAATTGAATTATTTTCTGAAAAAATCGCATATAAAGCGCTTCATTTCATCACTATAAGTCCTGTCATTTTTCGATCTTCAATTAATCTATGTTTGTGCATTTATTATTTTTGGAAAGAGCGATTGACTCATCATCTAATGCACTGTTTCATTTTCAAATGGATATATAAAAAATAACTGCTGACGCTTCAGCCATGTATATACAAATACTGCAGCTTGTGCATGTTTATCGAAATCAAATCCACCGATTTCTATAGCTGCTTTTTGCAAACACAATATGCATCCTTCCAAAATATCAAATATTTCTTGCTCTGCTTCCATAATTAATTGCATAGATAAGCGAAATACTATTGAACCATCATTTGATAAAAGGTGCATTCACCTAGGTGCAGGATTGTTAAATAATTTTGGATTATTTGAAATGAAACTAAATAAAGTAAGCGTTGTAATCGTAGGAAACTGTTTTGTGTTTTGCTAATTTTACATAATCACTAAAGAGTTGGTGGAGGTTTGAGTTATATAAATTTTTTTCTCTTAGCCAATTTACAAACTCTTCTTTCCTTAACAAATTACGCTCTTCTCTAAAGAGTTCGATTTGATAAATTAGTTCAATCTCCGTTATTTCATATTGTTGTTGATCTATAAGTGAAATTAGATATTTAAAATGTGCCTCATTGCTTTTATTCTGGGGTACAGATAGAAATTTCATAATACTTTCAACACGTGAATCTTCAACCTCAAACTCAATTTGCGTATGACTTGTTGAAGGAAGCGACAACATAGATTCAATTGCTTTCTTTTCAAAAAGAGTAAACTCTCTTTCTCTCTGACCATTAGAGTATGGTATTGATAGATTGGTTGATTGATTATTTAAAAAAAGTAACAAGGACTTCGCATCCTCTCTTTTTATATCAATGTAATTAGTTTTAATTAAATTAAATAATGGAGCTGGAAGATGATCGGCAATCTTTTCCCACGTTCTATCCGCATAAAAGATGGTTCGTATTAGCTCTATAATCTCTTCCTTATTTGATATATTCATTCGTTCAAGGGTTACACGAATATTGATCAATGGAATGGTTTGTATGCTGTTATACTTAGAATACGAAATGGCGACTTCATCATCTCCATCTATTTTTTTATGCTTATACATTTCATAAACATACCCATGTCCTATCATGCCAAATAAATCCAATTCTGCTGCCCTCAATGCACCCATGGAGGCAGCCCCGATAACAGTAATCCCATAGTCTAACGCATTTAATATTTCTTTATGCCATACAGAAGGAACCCACGAAAAATTTCCATCAATGATTACGATTCGTTTATACCTATCCTTAATTGCTTTAAGAATATCGCCTTTTTTTACCGATAATTGATAATTTGCTTCTGGGAATATAGCAGACGCCTCTCGATGGTCTAAAGATGTCTCTACAAAAACTACTGTGTCATACATTGGTTTAGCAAGTCCATTGAAATAAGTTTAACCTTCACAATACATATTTCTTTGTCATAATATGTATACACTAGGATGTCTTCATTGTTCGCTTGGATTTTTCTAAATAGTATTGAAATAGCCTCTTCTATAGTTTTTGCAGAATAATCGAGTACCTCAGTAAAGTTTTTTTTATTAGTGATATTAGGGAACTCACTAAACCCTGAGTAATATTTAGTATTGATCAGATCATCCCGTGATCCTGCTATAGTAGTTAATCGCGATTGAATGGCTTCTGTGATAGCCCGATTTAAAGCTATTGTTTTATCTATATGACATCCATTGCCTTTAAATAAGATTTGATTTTCGAATGTTTTTTTTGATTTAATCAAAACCTCAAAAGATGGAATTCTATAATTGTTCTCTTTGTAAGTAATTGAAAGGTTAAGGCAGCTCGATATTTTATTGATTAATTGACTTTCAAAATAATGTATATGGTTTTCGCAATGTACGTCTTGTCGCTCAATTACTTCCAAAATCCCATGTAATAATGCCTCGTTATAGGTATTTCCCCCGGCTAGCCCTGTTGAATCAGGGGAATAAATCAACACCTCAGGCAAATAGGAGTTTAAAGAATATTCAGCAAATGGCACAAGAACAGATTTATTTGAGAATAGTAATTTAGCACTTATCCAATTAATGGGTAGTTTTTGATTGGTAAAACGAACTGATTTAGCCAAGTGGTTAATTGGTATGAAGGATTTTCCCGATTTTATTAAATCATGCTCTGATACATTAAAAAGTTCTGGTTTGAGCTCTTCGGCAAAATATACTTCTATTGATTCCATCAGTGCAGAACATTGAGCAGCTTCTTTCGTTATGCCTTTTCCCTGACTTGTAGTTAAAGATTTTGCTCTAGGTCTAATAGCGGTACAGACAGGAATATTCACGTAATCCAAATAGGTGATATCTGCTAGCCTAGTTATTCCTGTAAGCTTCACAAAAGGCTTCAGCACATTGAGAGTATCTGCATAGTCACGAGCCCTAAATGATGTATGATTAATCATTATAAGCTCGCTTTTAAATAGTAGGCCTCAACTCCAATTTTTCTAAGTTCTGCGGCAAAACTTCTGCTTCTATAACCGGTTGAGCAATACAAAACCACTTTTTTATCTTTATAGGATAAAAAGAAATCATATTTAGAATTTTCTTGAATCGGAAAAAACATGTCATCATCAAGTTTTTTTACCTCTCTCTCCTCTCTTTGTCTGATATCAACTAAGAAATGCTTAGATCTATCTAGCTCCCATATTTCAATACCATCACTCTCTAATCTCCTTAAAGATTCAACATCCATCTTTTTATGCTTACAACTAATGCATTCTTCATTCTGTTTAATAATTAAGGATGACATACTAAAATCTCTTGCATCAAACACTTTCATTTGAGCCTGACGCTCTTTCTCCACATCAAGAAAGTGGTTTAAGGCAAGATTAGCTGTCATGGTTCCTGCTATTCCAGTCACAGTTCCTAAAATACCCGCCTCTGAACAATTAAGTATTGTTCCAGCAGGAGGAGGGCTTGGATATACACAACGATAGCAAATTTGTTTAGTGTCAAATAAAATAATTTGAACAATATTTTTTAAAATACTGCAACTTATGAACACTTTCTTTTTTAAAACGCAAAGATCATTTACTAAATATCTAGTTACATAATTGTCCGTTCCATCAATTATCAAATCAAAATCAGTAATTGCAGAATCGCCAAAACTAAGGTCAAACATAGTTGGATAGGCATCTATAATTATTTCAGGATTAACTTTACTTAAGACTTTTTTCGCTATTTCGGCTTTGTTAAATCCAACATCATCTTGGGTGAACAATATTTGTCGATGTAAATTGGAGTAAGCCACCCTATCGTTATCTACTAAGGCTATTCGACCAACACCTGAAGCTACCAAATACTGTGCTGCAGGACATCCTATACCACCCAAGCCTATTATCATAACTTTTGCATTTTGTATTTTCTCCTGTCCTTGTTCACCAATTAGAGCCACTTGGCGCTGATATCTATCCATCCCTCATCCTCCTGATATCGAGGTCACAATACATATTTCGTCTCTAGGACTAAGCGTGATACCTATGATTGAGAAAATTTGTTTTGAGTTCACGAAAATAGAAAGATGACCCTGCACATATCCATTATCGGTAAACATATCATTGAACCGACCTTGATAAAATTCAGCCAATATCTCCTCCAAGGTAGACTTGTTTGATAGCAATTTGATCTCTTGTTTATCAGAGTAATATTCTATTAATCGATACTCATACATGTTGTTACCTGTAGATTTTTTATTTAGCGATATATATAATCATTGATATTCAAATACCCATGTTGAAATATGAACGAACAATTTTTAAAAGACATAGTCAAAAATTCATCAGCAGCAAAAATGCGGCTTTGAAAATCCTATTGCTCGATTTCCACTATTTGTTGTTCTGAAAGGAACTCTCCGATTTCATTTACTTTTTCAAGGGAGTTATCCCAGCAAATCACCATGGCCGCTTTAGACATATGCTTGGCTGTTTCTATCCTATCTCCAGGCTTTATAAAAATAGTCCATTCATTTTGATTTCCCACGTTCGGCTTGATAATTTGTTTTACAAGTCCCTCTTTTCTTGGAAAATAACCACAGATAAAGTGATTTTCACTTTCCATTAGCTTTGGCGGCTGCACTTCACAAACTATACAACATAATATGGTTTCGAGGCTTATTGAATATTTCTTCTTGTACAATTTGTTTAATCCAATCCCGGGCGGTCTAGCGTTGGTTTCAAGGAACTGGATCTCCCCCTTTTCACCCATAAAAAACTCAGTATGTAGGACACCATTATTAAAATCTAAGAGATTTTTTATGATAATAGTTGCATCAATGATCAATTGCTTTGTTTGAGGATCTAAGATGTTCAAACTAAATATTGGCAAGCCTCTACTAACCATTAAATGATTTGGTGATGTATATTTTCTTGCCTCCGCAAACAAAATAGTACCATTATAAACCGCTATTTCAGAATGAAATAAATCAGAGTTTACAAAAGGCTGGGCAATATAGGTAATCTCGCTTTCTTTTCTACTAGCGATAAATTTTTTAAACTCTTCTTCTGTATTTATGTGGTAAGTTTCATAGGACCCAGACGAATTAACGGGCTTTATAAATATGTTATGGGTATTTAATTGATTAATAATCGATTCAAAATCAGAAGAACCCACCTCTGTTGCTTTTGGGTATGGGAATAAACCCTGCAACTTTTGATACATTAAATCTTTACGGCTTAATAACATTGCTTTTTCTAAATGCATACCCGGTATTTGTAGGTCATCCCTCACTTTTGCAATGTCTACAAACATTTCTTCAGAAAAGCATACAATATAATCAGGTCGAACAGAATTACAAATAATAAAAAGATCTTCGAATGAAAATGATTTTGTAAATACTGTATTAGAGTAAATTGATGCTTTTGATAAGTCTTTGATTAAGAATTGAGTATGAATTCCTAAGCTGAACAATAACTCATGATCTATAAGATCATAGTCTTGAAGAGAGTCTATACAAAGCAGTGTTTTAAAGCTCATTTTTATTTAATTCCAAAACATCCAACTAGAAATGTTGTTTTCGAAGGGAATTGCTCCTTTGAAAAGCCAAGCATATTACTTTGTTCTAAAAACCGTGGATCGTAATTGAACATTGCATCCTTTGGTAGCTTGAACAGAGAATTGGTTACTTGATTCTTCTTTTCATGAAAGAGGGTTAATTCAAGCATTGTTGCACTTTCAAAAAAAGGCGTATTTTTGAAGTGACCTAACTTTTTTATGTCATGTACGTATTGATAGTAGGTCTCATAGATCAACTCACATCGCTGAGGTTTATTCGAGAATGACGAGGGTTTAAACGCCATCTCCTCTTTTACAATAGAGTAAAAGACTGGACTGGTAACTCGTTTAATGAAATGTACAGGCTCCATTATGAACGGCGTATATTTTGTTTTATATATATCTCGGTATACATCTTGAATAAAATGTAATGGTAATAAATCGTCATTAACCGCCAATCCATATCCAGGAACTTGTCCCGCCCCTATTGCTATAAGCTGACTTATTGCATTATTAGCAAACTCATTCTGGGTGATTTCTTGGTTATTAGCTCTTATATAAGCCATCAAGTAATTATAAAAAGGTAAATTCGCGTAATAGCCTGTTTGATTTGAATCAAACTCCATTATCAAACTTAGAAGCTCAGGAAGTTTATTTTCTTTAATTGACTTAACAATTTCCGATGGAAAGACCAATAGCTTCGAACGCCAGGGACTGTTTGCAGCCTTACATAAGGCACTAAAAGTTAAGTAATGAGATTCGAGCTCATGAGGCACAGGTATAGTAGCCTTAAAGTATTTTTCTAAACTAGCGTGTGGTCTTGCGTCTGCCACAGGACTAAGTAAGAATGTATTTCTAGCGCCGGATGATATTTGTAGAATATCTGTGGGATGATGTGTATTTGACGCATTATAAAGAGAACTAACGCTAAAGAAATCCCCCTCTTTATAGACTTGATGTGTACTTGATTTACCTCTGAATTCAATAAACATCTCCATTCGTTTTTCCAAAACCATTGAAAATGGAACTGAAGTAAGCTTTCCATTTTGATTTGGAAGGTAAAAATACTCTTCATCCGCAATTATTTGACCATATTCATATTCAAGCACCGTAAAAAGCATATTTTCGATGCCATCTATAGTTCTTAGAATGTTATAGAGACGATTATTAACACGAGCTATGTCAAAACTAACCTTATCCCAAGATAACTCACTCATATAACACTAACTTTTTTCTATTTACGTATAGGAATACTACAAGAGAAAGTTGTTCCATTCAATCATGATGTCATTTACATAACAAAATTTATTGGGTAAAAAACAAATTCTTATTGCATTAAAGAGTTTCAAGTTATAAATTACATCACTTGAAATACATTCAATACGAAATGGAGTTTATAGAATGAACATTGATTATGTAGATTCTCAGATTCTAAAAATGATAATCACAGGTAACCAAGTCACCGAAATTGCCGAAACCACGAATAAATCAAAACGTTATATTTTATATCGACTCAGTGACTTAAAGACCAGTTTCAATTGTAAAACTACCCCACAATTAATTTATACGTTAACGACCTCAGGATTAATCAAGTAAGTTATATGGATGTATTATGAATAATTCAATTTATTATCATGGCTTCAACAGACTTCTCTCTCTGACAAAATCCCCGAAAGAGGCTTTACTTTTAGACAAAATAATATTTCACTCTCAGGGAAGCTTATTAAAACGAGATGGAAGATTATGGTTTACAAGAAAAATTCCTGATTTAGCAACAGATCTTGGTTTTAGTGAAAGTAGGATCTATATATATCTAAAAAACTTAGAAGAAGCAGGGTACATCATCCGAAGAAGATTTAAATTTTATGGTGTTCCAAGATGTTTTATAGGGCTAACCGATTCACTGCAAAATCAATTAAAAATCTATAGCAAGCCACCAAATACAATTGAAATAAAAGAAAAAACATCCTCTATTAATACTGATATAAGCGAGAGAATTGACTCTCCCGTTTCAAGAGATTCTAGTAATAAAGAAAAAAATAGAGTAATTAATAATATTACTTACTGTAATTCTCAGTCAAAACTGGCTTTTTCTGAATTTAATGCCGTTAAGGGGATGCTGTTTAATATCCAGAAAGCTCCAGGCGTAAAAATTTCATCCCCTCAAAAAGTATTTGACGAAATATTATTTTCCTTAGGCAGCAAAGAACAATTCCCTTCTATTGACTCTTTTAAGCACAAATTAAATATTATCTCTAAACTTCTTCGTACAAATCGCTGGAGAACGCCAAAGGGATTTGACAAATATTCACCCAATGCAAGTTTTTACAAAAAAGAAGAGGAAAAAAATAACGCTTTGCGTACAAAGTTAAGAAGAGAGGAGCTAGCGTATTCGGGGTTAGACGAATTCACTATAGCCAAACGCTTACAAAATTTGAATGAATCTATCCCTCAACCTTCTTTGAGAAGTAACTTACTCAGAGATTTACAAGTCCAGCAAAGCGTTATAAATGGAATTAAAAAAAATATGAAAACGATAAACAATGGAAATATTTTAAATAACTTTTTATCCATGTTATCCCAGGAGGAAGTCAAACTATCCAAAATACAAGACCAAATGTCTTCATTAATCTAATATGAGTTTTTCGGACTGCTGAATGGTTTGTGTTTCTATGATCTTATCGATAGACTTTGAAAACCACCATAATAAAAATGCACCCAGTAAAGCACATAGCCCTAATTGGGTAAATGTCTTCATATAATATTCATTACTGATTAAAGGATTTAATGATTCAGACTTTGTCATCAAATTAGAAAAATAATTGGCTAATGTTGCTGATATTCCTGGAGCCATCATCCATATACCCATCATTGACCCTTGAAGTTTCTTAGGTGCAAGATGCCCAATCATTGCATAGCCCACAGGAGCAATTAATAATTCACCGATAGACTGGAATAAATAATGACCTACAATCCAAATCATGCCAGTTAACCCATCATCATTAACGGTTAGAACCCCTAAAGCCAGCCAAACAAAAGACAAGGCGATGAACGACAATGAAAAAACAAACTGGTTGCATATTGTAAAAACAATATTCTGCATACGAAGTCGGTTAATCAAAAAGATCATGCAGGGCGAGCCGATAATAACAAATATGGAGTTCAGATTCATAAGCCATTGAGGAGGTACAAGATATGAGCCTATGGTGGAGTTAACGTTGTATTTTAAAAACTGAGCAACCCCTAATGGTCCTACAAAATATAACATCCAGAACAAGATAGAACTCACAGCCAATATTACAAATGAATATATTTTTCTTTGCTGGGTTATATTGTTAGAACGCTTCGCAGCGGCAAAGATATACAACAAAGCTAAAATTCCGAAAGTGAGAATGAGAATATTTGCTATCCAAGTATAATCAAAGCCTATAGCTAAAACGGGGATTAGCAGCAAAAGACAGAATAAACCCATTTTTCCCTTCTTAATTTCTAATTTGAGAGTGGCAGACTCTTTAGTAAGATATTTCCATGATTTGATTATAAAAAATCCAATCATCAAACTAACGACGTTACTCATTTCAAATAAATGATCATAATTATCTTTGATATCAATGAATCCACTTAACAAAAAACCAGAAAGAAAACCAATATTCATTGCACTGTAGTTTAAAAAAAAGGCTTTTTCCCTAAGGGGACTCTCATCAGCAGAAAATAGTTGTGTTATCAGGCAGTTAATACAAGTAGATCCAAAGCCTGAGCCTATTAGAAATAGACTCAGTCCCAAATAAATGAAAGACTCATAATAATTCAGTATTATTAAACCTACAGCCTGTATTATAGTGGATACAGCAAATAGGAGCCGATTACTTAATAATTTATCTCCTATATATCCGGCTGCAAAATGAAGAATAAAATTCGAAGCAAAGAAAAAACTAACAATACCATTCGATTGGATTTGGCTTAAACCCATATAATTGGTTAAATAAAGACACAATGAAGAAAAGAGGATCGCAAAACTGAATGTGGTCAATCCATTTAACCAATGTAAATAAACTATACCTTTTTTACCATTCGCAACCTTCATTTCCTATCCTTTGATTTGATCTTGGGGCGGAGCATTGCCAGCTAACACAGTGTGTAGCTGGAAACAAAACTAGAAATAGATAATACCGCCAATTTTATAAAACCAAAAGTTTGATTGCATAAGCTCCCCACCAACAGGGTTTTTATTTTTAGCAGTTGCCATTGATTCATATTTCGACAGAAAAAGAGCATTCGCGAACATTCCACTGGACATAATTATAAATTCATCATAAAGAAGTGCACAAACTCTAATACATTTTCTCCAGTTGTGACGGTCACACTAATGAACCGAGTCAGGTCTTGGATAATATTTATTTACGAAGCATCAGAGAACTTTAATACTGCCGCATTTTTTCGTCCACTGGCATCTTCTCTAACGAATAAATAAAAATGTTTACCACCACTATTTTTTCTATCTTGATAGTTTGGTCTAGACATATCTTCATAAAGAATAGGTTCCATATCTACTCTAAAAAAAGCAAGACGCGGCTCAATGGATGACACCGTTTGATTACTTTCGTCTTTCATAATTTAGCTAGCATTGCAGCAGTAACTACTGTTTTCTATAAATAACCTTTTTATATCCAAGATATCCCGTGCCACTAAAAAGGTTACATTGACTTAAAAAATTTCTTTATCTCAATGATTTAAAAAACAATAATATACATTAAATCAAACAGTTAAGCTTCAGTTTCATTTATGAAACTGAGTTTAATTCCAGATATTCATTTAACGCATCAAGAACAACACTCTTAATCGCTTCAGGACTAAAATTAACTAAATTTGATCTATTCAACTCAAAAACCACTTTCCTTGATGTTACATCATTTGTCTTAATTATTATTTTATCTTCCAACTTAAATGTTTTATAAATCTTATTTTTATTTTCTTTATTATCAATTGAACTTATTAGTTCATTAATAATAACGTTAGTTTTTATCGGTGATTTTCGACTCGAGATTACATCATTCAATTGTCTTGCTTTGTTTATAATGAGCTCTTTGTTCGTAGTATTTTTTTCTAACAACAATACCAAGGTATACACGGGGTTAATCTTTAGGAGAGTAATATCTCTAAAAAGGTTTATAATTTCTCTGTATTCTATAATCTTAGCAGCAGACAACATTTTAGATAGCTTACTCTTTTTAAGATCTAGAGCTTTCGCCATCTCATCTTGACTATCAAATAAATTAGCTTCTAATTGTTGTTTAAAACTGATCGCATCTTCAAACTCACTAATGTCATTCCTGTCTTTATTTTCTAAATTCATTAGAATTGCGCATTCACGATCATTAGCATCCGTGGCCTTGATACGAACTTTTATTCCCAAATGATTGCATGCAAACCATCTTCTTCTTCCTGCAATAATTTCCCAATGTTTACCATCAGCGTCATTTTCTAGTTTTCGAGCAAAAATAGGAACTTTTTGGCCATTCTTTCTAATAGAAGAAATAAGGTCTTGGCATTTATCTACACTCATCCAAATATTGTCTCTATTATGGAATTTCCATGGACGACAATCAGACGGTTCAACTAAAAATTCGGTTCCTCTAACTGCTTCGCTATGATTGTTCTTTTTTTCTTGATTCAAAGTCCTTGAAGTAGCAGGCAATATAATTTTATTGCTAACATCTGTTGAATTAGAATTATTAGCAACTACTCCCGAAAGAGATCTCTTCTTACGCATAGACATTTTCACCTCCTAAAACAAATTTTCCTTCTTTCTCTAATTTCTTAAGTTTGCTTGGCCATGTTTTCCATAGCTCTGTCTCGATCTCCTTACAAAAAGAATTGATTATATTTAATGCCCTTTTTTGTGGCCGGCGTACCTCTAAGGCAGTTTGAAAATCGATAGCTGCGTTACCTATTTCAGTTGTGTGCAAAAAATACTTGCTCATCATATGGTAACCAAATACATCCTGCATAATAGGTAGAAACTCTCTATGATTGATTTGATTGGGAAAAACATCTGTAGCTAATATCTTAATGAATTTATATTCTTTATCAGAGTCAATCATTTCAATTACATTTTCTATCATTCGAAGATACTGGACGGTTGAGCTAAACTCATATAATGCAGGTGGCGTTGGTACAACAATGGCGTCAGCTGCACACAGAATATTCATTGACGTAAATCCTAATGCCGGAGGGCTGTCTATAATCACTAAATCATAGGAATCCTTAACCGTGTCAATTCCTTGCTTAAGCTCTGTAAAGACATAATTTTTTTCAATTGAAGGTAGATTCCTTATTTGTTCTGCTATACCCAGTTCAAGATTATAAAGTTGCAAGTTTGAAGGGATAATATCTAAACCTTCCCAATATGATTTCCTAATACAATAATGCAAACTATCTATTTCGCCCTTAAAATATGGCAATAATGTACTATTATCATCAATATCGCGATCAGGGATGTAACCAAAGCTACTAGTAGATGAGGCTTGAGAGTCCATATCTATAAATAAAACCCTATAACCCATTGTCGCGAAATATTGAGCAGCAGAAACGCTAGTTACAGACTTTCCAACTCCACCCTTAAAAGTTTGAATTGCCAAAGTTAAACATTCATCTAAATCAGAGTCTCTTCTAGGAAATGTTTTGAAATGACTTCTAAATTGATTTATTTGTCTTAACGTATAGCCAGATATCCTATTTGTTGATTCATATTTTTCAAGATTATCAAGGAGCCCATCTGCTATCAGTTGATTTTGGATTTTGAGGAGAGAGCTACTTGATCTACCTACTAACTCAGCAGCCTCTTTCAAAGACCATCTTCTTTCTAAGATTTTTTTATTGTTAGGAGTTCTACCGCTTTCTTCTATTTGCCGTAGAACACTTTCTCCACGAGCTATTAATGCTCTTATATATTCTACACCAGTCTGGTTTTTCATTTTTTCCATTTCAATAAATTATATGAAATTCAAATCTATATGTTAATTACTTATTTATCAACTTATAAATTAAGAATTCCGTGTTTTTTATTTTTCAAAGACATATATTGCGGATTTCTTTGCATTGTTATAGAGTTAGCGAAAGAGTAGTTGTATAGAGCAGGATTTTGTAATTTGATACCAATCAAATGAATCTAACTGATTACTCAATAAACATTAAGAGAGGATTGTATCGTATAGGTTAGTTACAGCAAGATAGTTGAGGAAAAGTCTGCAAACTCTTCCTCAATTAAACATAAAGATTAGCTTGGAACGAAGCTAAACACCAAAAACATCAAGGAATAAATAGTTCCATCGAAATTTTTGGATCCATCCACGGATTATTTTAGCTTTGTTCCCCTAAAAAAACAATAAAAACAATAAAGGTAAGGGATATTATCTATGGGGAACCTTTGTTCAATTTTTCACATGAGATTTAAAAGTCTTATGAAAGTTATTCCATCTGCCCGAAAAGCGCAGCTTGTGGATTATATACTGCTCGGCTGGCAAACCAGTACCTACACTTTAAAAAACTCAAATCATAAATGGTTTATGAAGCCTTACGCTCAAATCGTAGAAGACACAGGCATCCCCAAAAGCACCCTGGAGCGATACATCAAAGAATTACACGAAGAAGGATTCATTGAAAGACGCCAAGCGCTCTATAGTAGAACCAGAGAGCAGGGTGGCTTTGAAGTTAAAAAGGGTAATTACATTCACATTACCGACAAACTACTGACATTAATTAAACCCTCTGAACCCGTTTCAAATACTCAACCATCTGATCTAAACCATATCCACAATGATATCAATGAGTCCAATGAGGATAAGCATCAAAAGCAGGGCAATATAGAACCAAAATGCAATAATGTTAATATAAATGAGGGGATCGATCCCCTCAAAATGAGGGGATTATATATAAGTGATCTTTATCCCTCTTCTTTTATTAATACTATTAGTTTTAAAAAATTAACTCGTTCTGTGGATAAACCCACACTACACCGATTAAGCCAGCAATTCGATACTATCCAGAACTTTTTCTATTCAGAAATCAAGGAAGAAATCCCCGATGAAGTCAAAAAACTGGTATTAGGCACGTTTTTCAATCTAAGTTTTGCACACAAAAAGCAACTTTCATCCCCGAAGCAACTGGCAGCGGAATATTTATTTGCCCTGCTTAACAGTGAATTTTATTTACCGAATGTGACCTGTTTTACACACCGAAATAACATCCTTTCAAAAATGATCCGGGAAAATCGTTGGCGGACTCCTAAGGGATTCTATAAGCACTTTTATTTGGGACAAGATTTTAAAGACCAACAGGAGCTGCGCGAGGAACGATATCAGCAGCAGAAAAATAGCGAAATAAATTACGACTATGAGAGGATGTCAGAGCAAAAAGACGAACGACTTGTCCAGTTAGAAGCGCAAATGCTTGAAAAAAGCCTCTTAATTGAGAAGTTGACTCAAAGTATCTATCAGCAATCCACTGAAGAAATGATTGTTTCGATTAGAGAGCGTATTCAAAACATAAAACACGAACTGGAGCACCTATGGCAGCAACAGTTTTTAATTGAGCAAGAGAATGAACGGCAACCATTTAACCCCATGAAGCAGTGTGCATAAGTAGGGGAAACTGTAGAAAGCAGGAATCATCCTTCTTGGTGTTTCTTAATGGAAAGGTACTCAGGATTAAGTGCTAAAGACTGGGCTAGAAATAACCATTTCATTTAGACCAAGATCACGAGCCATTCGTTTGTTTGATCCACTCATTAATCGCTTCAATGCTGTCATTAATGACGGTGATAGCTTGTTGATACAATGGTTCAAGCAAGTCACTTTGGCCTGCTTTCCAGTAGCGTTCTAAGTATTGGCAGGCAATTTTGATGCGAGTAGCCCCTACATACACTGCACCGCCTTTGATTTTATGTGCGAGCTGCTGGGTTTTTTCCCAGTTGCCCTCATCATGCGCTTTTTGCATTAACAAAAAGTCTTGAGGTAAAGAGTCTTTCACCATAAATGCCAACATATCAGCCAGCTGAGATTCTGTTCCGGTTGTTTTGAGGCCTTCTTCAACGTCTAGTAGTTGAAACTCATTGAGCTGAAATAAATGCGCTTCTTCCTCTGGCAAGTCCGAGCGAGGATTAGGACCCCCCAAATGGGGATCTGGAGATTGACGCCCCGGAATAAACGCCGTAACAATATCAGAGCAATTTTTAGCAGTAAGCGGTTTGGTCAGTACGGCATTCATACCCGCATCGATACAGCGTTTTTTATTCTCATCGCCGGCATGTGCCGTTAAGGCAATAATAGGCGTATGCGTTTTTTTGGTTAATTCCTGCACGCGAATCGCATGCGTCACCTCGTAACCGTCTACATCAGGCAAGCCGATGTCCATCAGGATCAAATCATAGTGTTGCGTTTTCCATAAATCGAGCGCGGTCTTGCCGTCTTCTGCTATATCAACGGCACATTGAAGTTTGGATAATAATGATCGGGCGGCATGCTGTGCAATGATGTTATCTTCAACCACGAGTACTCGGTGCTCAGCGGATTCTACGGAGGGGCAGGGTGGTGGTTTTATTTGCTGTGCATACGTCGTTTCGTACAGTTGATCAACCAGCGAATCTTGTTCTTCCATGCCTAAATCATTATCGAGAAGCGGTTCCTGGAGAGGGATGACGCAGGTGAAGGATGAGCCCTTGCGTGGCTCACTTTTAACATAAATTTCACCGTTTAATTCATCCACAAATTGCTTTACAACCGACAGGCCCAAACCGGCACCTTTATAAATGCCTTGATAGGAAGGGGTTAAGCGCTTAAATTGAACATAGATTTCCTGCTGTTTGTCTTTGGGAATGCCCATGCCTGAGTCTTCAACAACCAGCATTAACACCAATTGCTTGCCTTCCTGTTTAGCAAGATGCGCGGATAATTTCACAAATCCAGTATCCGTGAAATTTAAGGCATTGGCCACTAATTCAAGGATAATGCGATGAATACGCACTTTATCCCCAATGACATAGCGGGGGATGGTCTCATCAAATTCTAAAGACAGGGTTAATCGTTTCTGGGCGCTTCTTGCCCTGTTTAATTTAATGACGTGCTCTAATGCTGCTTTTAAATCAAATTTCTTTTTAAGCCTGGGAATTTCTCCCGAGCTGACACGAATGGCTTCCAGGACTTCATCCATTAATTCAAGCAGCGCATGACTCGAGGCGATTAAATTATCAGCATATTCCTGGATATGGGGGGTATTCGCGTCCATCTTCAGTAAATCAGCAAAGCCCACAATGCCTGTGAGCGGCGTTCTGATATCATGACGCATATTATCTAGGAACTCGGTTTTGGCCTGACTGGCGGCTTCGGCCAGTTCTTTGGCACTGCGAAGTTCGGACTCCAGTTTTTTGATTTGAGAAATATCCAGCGAGACTCCTAAAACACCAATAATCTGTTGATTTGCATCTCGCAAGGGTTCTTTGTAAGACAGATAGGTTTTTCTTCCCGCGGCTGTATCAATCGTTTCTTCCTGAATTTGCGTGGTACCGGTTTGTCTGGCGATATCGTTGGCTTTGTTGAGCTCTGCGGCTTGGTTTTTCCACGGCATATCATAGTTGGTCTTGCCTACTATATCGTGGCGAGAATTCAATTGAGCGGTTTTGGCCTGCATATTATTGCAGCCTAAAAATTCATTTCTTTCATTGAGCCAGTAGATGTGACCAGGGATTAAGGCAATAAGATTTTCTAAAAATTGATTCTTTTGCTGTTCCTCAAGGAGTTGGGTTTTGAGTGATTCCAGCTCATCAAGTAATTGATGGATGTCGGAGGAAGGTCTATTGGTATTCGCCATCATGATTCCCTTTGTTTTACTAATTATAGAATTAAATAAGCGAATATAAAGGCGACTTGTGTTGCTATTGACCTGTTAGTTCAAATTATGTACAATGTAATCCGTTGAAGGCTTACAGGGATACATTAAGGAGAACCATGGTTAAAGTCAAAGGATCTAAAAACGGGGATATTTTAAAAGCACGATTCGAGGGGAATTCCAAATCATTATTCCCTAATCTCAACAAAACCAAAGCAGTAGTCCTTTTAAGCATTAAAGGGAATCAATATTGTACCGGTGACTACTTAAGCGCCATTATAGAGAAAGCCACCGCTGAGTTTGGATTTACCACGTTCCTAATCGCGGATGAAGTGTATTGGCATAATTTGTGTCGGGATATTGAACCAAACACCAGCACCGTTAATGCACTGAAAGAAGAAGCCACTCTGCTGGGAAAAACCTATTTTGAGAACCATTTAGATTGTTTTTTAAAGCCGCTGGGACTGAACTCCACCGAGTTTGATTCGCACCTTATCGAAGCGTTTCCACTAGACAAGCAAGCCGCATTAAACCGAATCGCCACGAACTACGAGGTGGTGTTTTGGCGGGATTGGCTCAACAAATCCAATGAATACCTCAGCCTGCAATCGCAAATCACGGCCTTGTATCAGTCAGAACCTGTATTAGCCGAATCCGTACAGCGAGTGGCCTCTGATTTTGTGCGAAGACACGCGCATGAGTCGGTATCAAACGACGTACTGATGCAGTCTTCTACTAACTATCTTATCGAAGAAAGCCCGGCCGTCATGTGGATTGCTGCCTCATTAGGCGTTAATTTTATAGTCTACCCTGGTGAAATGATTGCGTCTTTCGCCGCCTCCCGTGATTATTTTATCCGAACAGAAGAGGAGAAGAGTCCACTCTTTGTATCTATCAGTCAGCCCAAATTAGCAGTGAACTGGCTCGAGGTCTCCTTCATCCGCAGCCGTTCAACGGACAATAGTAAACCCACCAAAAATAAGCCCAGTGTCAGTGTCGATGACCATGAATTAACCCGGCTGATGCGGGGAGTTACTGAAGGGATTTTTTCTCTCGACGTCGAGCACAATGAAAAAATCAGACTCATTACCGATATCATGCTGACTTACCAGAAACGAAAATCCATGGATTTAAGCGAAATGTTGGGGTAATTACCGAGGAGGAGAACACCTTCATAGCGTTCTTTAGACCCCTTTTATGCCTGGGATGAAAATCATTTAGAAGCGTGGGCATGCGTGTTGAATACGGTGGAAGGGACGCAAAACCCCATAATGAAATTTATTATTAATTATTAAGTACATAGGGCACCTAATGCCTCTAAAGAAAACAGCGGCAAAAAGTCAAGACTGGTTCTTCTGAAAAAAAGAAGATACAATGCATTTCCGAAATTTCTATCCCAAGCCTAGCTTTTGTGGATAAGTTTTTTTAAAACATCTCTCTAGTAGCCCCTCTTTTCTTCTTTTCCTCTTCAAGCCCTATGATTATAAAGGCGTATCGCGTTTTAAATACGATAAATCCCGTTATTACTTATCCACAAAATCTGTGGATAACGATGTGTATAGAATGTTAGAGCGCTGATAAGTAAAGGAAAAAAGCCACTGCCCAGACATTTTTCAATCTGTGTTGAGGCGAAGAGCACTATGATGCTCGTCTGCTTGCCAGATACTGGCGACGTTGGCTTCTTTTAAGAGTCTGTTGGCATGCAAATGCTCCCAGGCGGCATGGCGGCAGGCAATTTGCGATTCAACCGGCAAGGACTCAAAGTCAATTCGTTCATCAGCGGTCATCACCTCAGTGATATCGATACTCCCATATCGCTTGTGCTGCCAAAGGACGTATGCTTTTGGCCAGTAATAGCGGAAATGAACAGTCACTTGTTTTCCATCCAAGTGGCAATCGGTTTGATGCAGAGACATGGTATTCACTCCTTAGAAAGCACATGATAGGGCAGGGTGTGTTTAAAAAAAGACAAGACTGGAAAACCCGGCGCATTTTCTTTAAGCTTCGCGCATGAAAACCGTATCGCTCTTAATTATTCTTTTATTTAGCCAGGTGTGTGATGCAGTACCGCCTGCTAATTTCGCGCAAGCTAAAAAAATAGCAGCGGCCGTATTTGAACCGCATCCAATCACCCTATATTGTCAATGCCATTACCAAAACAAGCAAATTGATTTGGCGAGCTGCCAGATGGATGCCGCGGCGGATAAAAAGCGTGCGTTACGCCTGGAATGGGAGCATATTATGCCCGCAGAAAATTTTGGCCGGCAGTTCGCCTGTTGGCGGGTACCGCTTTGCCATCATGCCAACGGCACACCTTATAAAGGGCGGGCTTGTTGTGAAAAAATAGAGCCGCGATTTCGCCAGGCGGAAGCTGAGCTTTATAATTTATGGCCCGAAGTGGGATTGTTAAATCAGCTCCGTTCTAATTATCGCTACGCCGAACTTCCCGGCAAACCAAAAACCTACGGCTGTGAATTTTATGTTGATAGTGCTACACGTCGCATTGAGCCTGCCGATGCGGTGAAAGGCCTAGTCGCCCGTGCGAACCTTTTTATGGCTGACCGTTATGGCATTGCATTAAGTAGCGCACAACAACAATTATTCGTTGCCTGGCATCGTCAGTTTCCGCCAAGCGCTTGGGAAAAAGAGTGGGCAAGTCAAGTAGCCGCTATTGAAGGCTATTCCAATCCCTGGATTGAGTCTTCCACCAAGTGATGAGAGAAGTTAGCTACTATCAGATCGATGTAAACTTAAACAGCCATTTAGCAATGGATGGTAGTCGATGCATTATTGGATAACCTCAACTTTGCCGAGGATCATGCACCTGCAATGATTTTTATAATGCAGGTAAGCAATACAATATATCCGGGTGATGCAGTTATGCTGTAGTCCTTCTAATCACTTAGCGCAAAGAAGGTGGCTTCCTCGGTGTTTGGTGATAATAGAAGGTTTTCGCATTGTTCAATCAGTGCCTTTAAGGCCTCTTCTGCGGAGGGAAATGTTTCTTCTGCTTTTAAGTGGCGGCCGTAATCAGTATACAGAGTTTGACCTGATTCACTGGTTATAATCTCTTCGATGCGTTCTTTTTGAATTGAAATATCCAGGGGAAATGTACCCTCGTCGGCGTCATGCTGCGCTTGCGAAAGCCAGTATACTGTATCACCAATGCTTAACATCCTTGTTCTCCTTGTTTGGAAGCTGTAAACGCTTATCTTGATTGAAGTTCGATTGAATTACTGCATTCGGTAAAAATTGGAAAGCCGTTGCGCCGGATTGCTTAAAAGTGCCGTCGCTTGTTGCTTTAGTGCTTCCAACGCCTCTTCTTGGCTTTTAAACACCTCATCCAGGCCAAAAGCGAAACGGGCGGTCACAATGGGATTTTGGTGAGGCGTTTGCGGATGAATGGCTTGAATGGTTTCTTTCACAATCGCAATCGATAAAGGGAATAAACCAAGCTCAGGGGTATGTTGTTTTTGGCCTAGCCAGTACACGGTCTCGCCGATTTGCCATTCCATAGACACTCCTTGTCTTTGAGCAAAATGATGCGGTAGAGATAATGGTGGCTTAAACGTGAAAGAAAATCCAGTGCACGGACGTTTGAAATCCTACGGCCTTAAAATCATTGCGACAGTGAATCATTAACCGACAGCGCTTCAATGCAATCGTCACCTTTATATAGCGCGGAATTCATCTTGGGTGTCACGGGATGGCAGGCAAGCTCCACTGACAAGGGTTGCTGGAGTAAGTGACTGACTTCTTCTGCGGAAAACGGAGTAGGGGAGAGCCATTCTGCTTGCTGGGTCTCGTCTAAAAACCAGGGCATGCGGTCATGGAGTTTGCCAACCAGTTCATTGGGCGAGGTCGTCAGTAATCAACTCAAGACCAATGTTCTGGGCTATCTGACGCTGCACATTCACACGCAAATGGTCATGGAGGATACCGAAGAGGAGACTGTACTGGGTGCATTTACCAGTGTCCATGCCGCCAAGCGCCACCTGGAACGATTAATAAAAAGCTATCAATTATGTCCCAAGCTTTGTGGACTGGAAAAAACAAACAGTGTCTGTTTTTCATTTCAGTTGGGCCGCTGTCTTGGGGCTTGCAATGAAGAGGAGGGGGTCTTGTCTTATAATAAACGAGTTCATGAGGCGGTTACTCTCTTTAAAAACGCAATCTGGCCTTATCCTGGCAGCATTGCGATTAAAGAACAACACCTGAAGGGCGCACAGTGGCTTTTGTTTAATCAGTGGCGCTATCTGGGAACCTTCGATAATGAGCAGGACTTAAACGCTTTCACAGGGAACTTGCACGCAGTCGATTGGGATAGGGATACGTATCGAATTTTAAAGCAGTTTTTAAAGGAAGAACGGCCCCAGGATGAAGTAGTGGTTCTATAGGGGTTAGACTAAGCATTTATTAGGGTGACGTTTAAGAGTAGTAATCCACATCCTTGTGGAGGGCATCTTCCTGATGCCGAGAAAAATTCCGTGTATGACATCCATTGTCTTTACTCTTCTTAAATAGAGTATTCAAAGAAAAGACAAAAAGCAGTAGGTAATCCGCGCAGTGATTTGTAAGACATTTCTCAAATAAGAGGGATTAGCGATTACAACGTGGTGGCCAATTCGATTGCGATGAAGCCTAATGCGAAGTAGTCCTATGCTGCTGGTTGTTCAATTGAACAGCATCTAACAGGGAGTTAAAGAGGGTAAGCCGGGTAGCTCTATAATTTATTTCTTAGATTAGGATGTGGCCGTGGGAAAAGAAAACGCTTGCCCTCTCTGTTCTTCTGTAGCTACTTCATTGATCATCTCTTCCATTGTTGAATCGATTACGCCGTCATTACGGCATTGGAAATACCAATCCCAAATCAAATCAACGACATTTTCTTCATTTGTTTCCTTAAAAAAGCCAATATCCATGTTGTTCGCTTTACAAAGGGCTTCAATGGGTTCCCAATTGAAGAGTAAATTACTCGTGGGTAGGCGTTTACAGGTCAATTGGGAAAAGTGAATATCAGCGGGAATATTAATTTGAATTGCTTTCATAGAAAATAAGGGTTATTAGTTTTATTTTAAAGGGTATATAGGCCTGATTGTTAAAGCAAGTTTGATTAATAAATTATTTTGAATATAAATCTTAAGAGAATCACAGAGTACAATTGGAACAGGGGCTTTTGTAATACTAATGGTATTAGTATGCATTATACGAGAACAGGCGGCTGGACAATTCCCCTAATTCTGCTCCATGGATTAATTGCGAACGGAAACTGCTGGGCAGACGTAGCGTCGTATCTGATGTTGGACGGCGATGTTCTCATGCCTGACGCGAGAGGGCATGGACAATCCTCTTCGCCTGCTGATGAATATCGATATGAGAATCATGCCCAAGATGTAGAGGGTCTAATTAACGCATTAAGGCTCGCTCCTTCAGTGGTAATTGGTCATTCAATGGGAGGCATGACAGCCGCTTTGCTGGCGTCTCAGAAAAAAACGAGGCTTCGAGGGCTTGTTCTAGCTGAGCCTGCTTTTTTAGAGAGCAAATTACAGCATCAAGTGTATGCTAGCGATATTGTAGAACAGCATCGACAATGGCTAAAGACGCCATGGCGAGACTATTTGTCGTACTTACAGACGAAACATCCTAATCGCTCGCTCACTATGCTGACTCGCCTGGCGAGAGCTCGGTATCAAACACGCATCAATGCATTTCAAGTGTTGCGACCTCCCATCCCTTGTTTCAGGCAATTACTTAAGGAGATTGACATTCCCATGTTGCTTGTCATTGTGGAACGCAGTGTGATTTCTCCAGAAACAATTAGAGCACTGACCATTGATTATCAAAGTATGAAGATTAAGAGAATAAAAGGGGCGGGGCACGGGCTTCATTATGATAAGCCCAAGGAATTTGCCACCATCATTCAATCGTTTGTACGTTCGATTGACCATGGAGTTTAACCTGGTATCGAATTCCCAAGACTCATCAAGAGAGGAAAGCGAACAATTTGCCGGAGATGAAGGAAAATGAACAACGAATACGAGCTTGGATTACCATTGGAATATCAGCAAATGCCTGAATACTTCGATGCACATAATGTCAGTGAGCAAACAGACTATAAAAATGCGTTGATTGAGAAACTTTTAAGAGACCAGGGAGTTAAAACGGTCCTTGATATGACTTGCGGAACTGGCTCGCAAGTATTTTATCTTGCCGAAAGAGGCTATAACGTGGTGGGCAGTGACTTCAGCCCAAAATTACTTGAGTTTGCACGGGAGAAAGCCAAAGCAATCAATAAAGATATCCCTTTTATTGACGGTGATATGCGAACGCTTGCCGCAGGACAGTTTGATGCAGTGATTACCATTTTCAATGCAATCGGTCATCTAACGAAAGTAAATTTTGAAAAGGCTCTACACAATATAAAGTCTAATCTTAACGAGAAAGGCATTTATGTTTTTGATATTTTCAACCTGGAAGCCATCACGGCCGAAAGGTTAAGAGAGTATGTAATGGATACAGAGCACTTTGTTAATGAAGTACATATCCGCCATAAACAGTATTCTGAGGTGGATAGGGAAAAAGGGCTTCTTACCTCGCATGACCACTACCTAATTTCCAACGGCTCGGATGAACCGGTAAGTCGCAACCACCGTTTCAGTCTTCAAATCTATACCGCCTTCGAATTACAGACCATTCTTGAACGAAATGGGTTTGACGTCATAAAACAATGGGATATGGAGGGAAATGATTTTATAGCTGAGCATAGTATAAGCATACTCACGGTGGCGAGGAAGAAAATATCACGCTGACGAGATTCGGAGTAGCATGGACCATGTCATAGGTTTAATGCTATTCCCCAAAAGTACCCCGAACAGGGTTTCAATAATTAGAAATTCAATGGACCAGGGACCGGTTATTGCTAAACCGATCGCAGACTAAACTAAATCTATGAATAGGCCTAGCGTTTCAGATTGGGTGTTCTGCTGCAAAAATTTTAATTTCAGATAAGAAAATCCTCAATAACATTGTGTTATATTTCCCCGTGCCTCAGCCAGGTTTAGTTTCAAAAGGATCTCTTAACATGGATTGAGGAAAATTTAACCAATAGAAAGAGGTAGTATGCTTGTTTTTATAAAGCGCATTAAGATATGGCCAGCCATCATTTTAATGATTGTAACAACCACAATGTTTGCTAGGAGTTTGGCAATGGAAAATAACCCATCTGAGATACAGAAAAAAATAAAGACCCTTTGTCTGGACAGAGCCCAATCACCAGGTGATTTCACAGAGTTTACGAATACATTAATGTCGTTAGGAATCATTAGGCAAACTTATGATGTCTTAGAAAATAGTCTCTATTTTTATTCTAAAGAGACAATGTTGTATCGACTACCTGTATCCGAAATTGAAAAATCAGATAGTGCCCCATACATTATTGGAGATACATTGGATGTAGCCAAGGTTAAAAGTGCAATTGAGGATCTCGAAGAAAAAAAACTATCGATTATTGAGTTCCACAGAGAGCTTGCTAAAGCAGGCGTTGTATATGTCAGTGTATTTTTAAATAAAAAAACAATCTACTATTTTGGTCAGGATGCCAAGTATTTCCTTGAAGCGTACTAACTTAAACGTAATTTTATTGAAATCTATTCAAAGTTCGGTATCGCTGAGTTTGAGTGCGATCTTATCGTGAACGAACCAGCGTTGAGTTATAGTCGAAAGTGGTGTATGACAAAATAAATTAGGTGGCGTATTCTGTTGCTTGTTCTTGTCGGAACACAAATCAACAAAGGAGATACGCCATGAAGGATTGTAATCTAAAGCAGTCATCGACACCAGCGGTAGCCAAGGGCTTTGAAGACCCGTTAACGGAGGTGTTGAGACAAGGAGCAAAAGAGTTGATAAGGAAAGCGGTTGAGGCCGAACTATCAGAGATGCTCTCAGCGTACTCAGACGTGCGTTTACTGGATGGTCGTCCAGCAGTAGTCAGGAATGGTTATCTCCCCGCGAGACAGCTTCAGACGGGGATAGGAGAAGTAGAGGTTCAAGTCCCGAAGGTACGAGATCGTAGCGGTTCAGGTATTCATTTTAGCAGTCAGTTGTTGCCGCCCTACTTGAGACGGACGAAGAGCATGGAAGAACTCATTCCTTGGCTGTATTTAAAAGGGTTATCAACAGGAGATTATACAGAAGCCTTATCCGCGTTAGTTGGCGAGAGTGCGCGCGGACTGTCAGCCAATACAGTGTCGCGATTAAAAGAAAAATGGCTTGATGAACACAAAGAGTGGCAACGCCAGGATTTAAGACCCCCGGCCGGGATCCTGGTAAAAAAGGGTCATGTTCAATTTTTAATCCCTATTAATACCAAATTGTAATGGCATTGTCTGTCGTGACCTGGACAAATCAAAAACACCATAGCGATTAATATTCTCCCTGAAATACGCTGATAAAATCGATAAATCATCCTTACTATATTTGACTTCTTCAGCAGAAAGTTGGTTCAAAACATTGGTTGTGTTGGCAACAGTGTAGAACATCACCGCATTAGCAACCATCCTGCCAAACGCAATAATTTTTTGCTGAATTATACTATTATTTTCGTGAATAACACCGTCTTTGCCAAAGGTGATCCAATCAATAAAATCATTAAACTCCTCACTTTTACAAGTAGCTGCTTGAATCTTTTTACGAAGGTCAACATCAGCAATATACTTTAAAAGAAAAATGGTTCGTACCACTCGTCCCAATTCACGGAACGCTTGATGCAGCTTATTCTTTTTGCTATTGGAGCGCAGCTTTTTCAATATAGTTGACGCTTTAATTTTGCCACTTTGGATTGACATAACAACGCGCAACATATCGTAGTACATTGACTCTATGAGTTGCCAGTTGGGCTCTTTCGATGTAAAAATATCATTGATATGTTGGTATGATTTTTCATTCATTTCGGCTGGTCGATAAAAATTGAGATGCTTGAAACTACGTATTCTGGGCATAAGTGTTATTGCCAACAAATAGGCAAACCCAAATACCACTTCGTTTTGCGCATGCGTATCCCCATGGATTGTATCTGGGCGTAAGGTTTCATTACTTTCATAAATCCCATCGAAAATGTACATGGCCTCATAAACACCACACGGGATAAAGTTTCCAAACAAAGCAACATACTGATCAGAAACGTGATAATAGCCAATCCCTCCATATTTTCCATAACGAATATGGTGCTCTGCCAGTAGATTATTGGTATACATATCCCAATAAGTCCCATCAACAGAAGCACTTTCACCATTGCCCCAAATGTAAGGCAGCTCAAACTGTTTGTATGCCTTGATAATGACTTCACTAATTTTATTGAGACGGAGCTCTGTAATGTGGTGATTGAATAGCCAAGCAATTTGTTTACGTGAATATTTTTTCAAGCATCGTTCAGCTTGAACTGGGCCAACATTACAACCATATGCGAAACTGGTAGCAATAAACCGTAAATCATAATCATCTATTTTGGGTTCGTACCCTGATAAGGGTTTTAAATGGCGACTGATACCAAGCCAATTTTCCACGTCAGTAAGTACAGAGACGATATCCGTCAGCGGCATTTTGGATGCTACCAAATTTGAAAATTTTTCTTGTTGCTGACTCACTTTCTTACTGATAGCTCGCTTTAATACTGGCTCACCGTTGATAATGTTCAAATATTCATTATCGACAAAATTTTGATTCACCTTTTCAGCAGCTTGCTGATGCTCTACCTGTAGTTCTTTTACAAATAGCCTGGGGTCGTCAGACTTACCTATCAGCTCAGCATAAGGCTTTAGGTTTTGGTAAAATTCGTCCCATGGAATAAATTGCTTATTGGGATCATCGTTCTCATAGCTGTTAAGAGCAAAGGCATCGGCACAGTTAATTTCATCCATGGCAAATCTAAAAATAGCCAATTCTAACTTCTGTTTATTAACGGTTCGAATTTGATTGGTGTAACGCTTGGTTTTGCCCTCGGTAATGAACTGAAACCATTGGTCATCAATCCATTCTAAATTGCTAAACTCTTCTGGATTGATTGCAACATATTCTCCATGGCTTCGTTGGTGTACCAATATGAATTCGACTAACTTTTCTACTAGCACATCTTTTGAAGCTGATTTGATCTCTATCTGCTTCAGCAAACGAAGCATAGTATGTCTTTTTGCTTGATAATACTTCAACATTAAAGGTAAATCGTTATCATCAGCATAAGCCAGATATTGTTCGCAGGCTTCAATTGAAGCATCGATATCATTTGGCAAACTTTGCTCAATAAGCACTAATTTTTCTTCTGGGGTTCGGGCAGTTTGTTTGCTTGCGACGAGAACTTGTTTAAGGCTGCCAATAAGTTGATCTGTTATTTTTTGGTTGGAATTTCTGATTTCTTGTAGTGCTTCCGCTGCATCAGTTTTTATTTTACGCAGCCAGCGTGTCAGCACAGTGACAATGCTATCAAGTGATTTTGCGTACTGATGATATAACAACATGGCTGATAAAGCATATCTTTTGGCTTCTTTAATACGGCGCATATCGGCAATATCTAAAGCCATTGCCTCAGCAACATATTGATCTAAACGGTGCTCAGGAATATCAGAAAGATCAATTGGGCTTTCATCTCGCCATTTACGTAATTGATCCAGGTAATCGGTAAATTCTCGGATGTTTGTGACAGAAGGTTTTTTCATTTCTTGTTTAAGATATTCCCAACCACTAGTGAAATCATGAACTGGTGAGGTGGATAGCAATAACTTATCAAAAAATTGTTTAGTCTCATCGGTAAGTTGGTCGCTAATTTTTTGATACAGTACCGAGCTAACAATAGCTCGAGCAGCACGTGCAAGTCTCAGCAATGTTGAAAATGCCGGAATTTCAAAATTGTTTTTGATGAGTTCTTCGAGCATATCATTGATTATGTCAGCTAAATTTTCTTTAATGGAAGCAGATTTTAATCCAGCAGACTTCATGATTGACTTGCGTTGCTGCTTGCATTCATTAATGGACAGAAATTTACGGATAATTATTTTGTGACGCTTGCGTTGTTTGAGCTGCATGTAATTTTGTAGCTTTACTTTATCCACTTTGATATCAATGTTGTTTGCAATATATTCGATAATCGGTTTAGGAATTGTGTTGATTGGAATGTGATAGCCTAAACATTGATAACATTTTAGTGAAAGCATAAAACCAAGTCGGCTATGAGGTGATTTCTCACTGGTGCTTTTATTCAGTAGTTCAAGCTCTGCTTTTATTGGCAAAAAATTCTGTTTGAGTTCCTGTTCGTCAGGATTTGGTTTCAATCTTGGATAAGCGGTGTCATGAATTGCTGTCATTGTGAATTTAAGGTATCTTTTGTGGCGGCCGAAAACAGTAGTTTATGGCCATGTAAAAATCAAGGCTTTCGATCCTTATATTTAAAGGGTTTTAGACGGACGAGTTTTCAGGGGTTTTTGGCCAGGTATGAAAGCAGGAATTTATGCCAGAGTTTCAACACATGATCAGCATACTTTAGATATGCAAATTGAAGCGATGAAAAAATATGCTAGAGCTCGTGATTGGCAAATTGAAATAGAAGTTGCTGAAATTGGATCAGGTGCAAAAGATTCTCGACCTCAACGTGAAGAACTTATCAACCAAGCAAAACGACGCCAGATCGATGTAATTATTGTTTGGAAGTTAGATCGCTGGGGTCGTTCAGTCAATGATCTTTTTCACACACTGAATGAATTAAACACTCTTGGTGTTGGTTTCATTTCATTAACTGAAGCCTTAGACTTAACCACCGCAACAGGCAGAGCTATGGCAGGTTTGTTAGCAATTTTTGCTGAGTTTGAAAGAGAAATCCTTCGTGAACGGGTTAAAGCAGGTATTGCACACGCAAGAACTAAAGGGAAAAATCATGGAAGACCACCTACTGCTAGTTTACTTTCTGAAAAAATTAAAGAGTTAGATCGCCAAGGAATGAGTAAATCGGAAATTGCTAGACAATTAAAAATAGGTAGGACATCTGTTAGACGAGCGCTCATGGTTAAGTGAAAAAATACACTGAAGTATTTTTATAGGATAATAATTAAGAATAAAAGGGAGAGAATGTGGAAACAAATGAGCTATATATTACAATTCCTGATGGCAAAATATATGTGAAAAAATGGACTCCTGCAACCGTTACGGAAGAAACTCCCATTATTCTATTGCATGACTCATTAGGCTCTGTTGACTTATGGCGAAATTTTCCAAAAGAATTATCTGAAAATCTTTCTCAACCAGTTATTGCATATGATCGGTTAGGTTTTGGAAAATCAGATTCAAGAGAAAAACTACCTTCTATAGAATTTATACATGAGGAAGCTTCCAAGTATTTTCCAATAATTAAAGAAAAGCTTAATATTCAAGAATACATACTTTTTGGACATAGCGTTGGTGGAGCAATGTCTATATGTATTGCAGCACTAGATCGATATTGTAAAGGAGTGATTACTGTTGCTGCACAGGCATTTGTAGAGGACAAAACGATAGACGGAATAAAAAAAGCTAAAGAGTTTTTTGAATCAAGTGGGCAATTACAAAAATTAGAAAAATGGCATGGAGAAAAAGCTTTATGGGTACTTCGTGCATGGACAGATATTTGGTTATCCTCCGAGTTTTCTTCTTGGAGTCTGCAAAACTGTATACAGCATGTTAAATGTCCGGTGTTGGCGATTCACGGTGAAGATGATGAGTATGGTTCGATCGCTTTTCCTGAGTTTATTGCTAAAAATACAGGTGGAGTGGGTCAGTTATCAATAATTAAAAATTGCAAACATATGCCTCACAAGGAGCAATCGGAAAAAGTAATAAATCTTACAAAACACTTTATACAAAAGCATATCCTTTCTTCAAAATGAACTTTAATTACAGACAACTGTCTGATAAAAAATTACACATGACCCTTTTTTACCAGGATCCCGGCCGAGGGTCTTTTAATGGTGAAGCCGCTAATTGAATTTCTCCGTTCACCCCAGACATCATAAACCATTGTCGTGACCATGTTGCATAAAGAGAATAACTAGCCGAAGCAATAAAGGGTGAAAACAGGAGGACAAGAATGCCTAATTTAATTCCTACCATGTTTGTATTTTTTTCGGTAAGTAATGAAAAAAGTACCAGCCAAGTTATGACAATCCCCAGTAGAATAATTAGGCTATTCGTAATAGTTAATTCCATGATTCTTTATTCATATTGATTAATGTGCTAAATATTATAACTTACGGAACAAATAACATCATCTGAAATCCTTCTGTATTAGCTGTTTGGGTTTTATTTCGTTTATTATCATATAGTAGATTACAGTTTTCGCAGTAGCGCATCGCATTATAAAACGCTAACTTTTTGTTATATACAGCCTGTATGTTTTTATTTTCTCTTTCAATTTGGTTATCTTTTTCACGATTATCTTTGATTAAATCAAAGAGGAATGAAATAAATCCAGCAAGAAAAATAACAGGCATCATTGTCGGGGAATAGTAGTGTTGTAAATTAAAAATTATTTTTTCCAGCGGATTAAAGAGAGTATTTGAACTTGGATTTGAAGTTACAGTTGTTAACCATATGAGAATACATAGCGCAAAGCAGCTCCGTGTGAGCGGACCTATCGACACCCCTTCACTTATTTGCGTAGGTGCGTCAGGTTCGGCAAAAACCAATGCTCTTTTTGTAGCTTGAGTACCCTTATCCTCATATGTTCCGGAAGCAATTCCAACACCCAAGCCAATTATTAGGCCTGCGCTTGCTCCTGAAAATTTTCCATGGTTTTCTGAAATACTATACTCTTTGTTGTGCAAGGCAGCAACGGAATAACCTTTATCCAAACAAAGAGGGCAGTCGTTATCTACATCTTTAGTGATGGACATGCTGCTCTTTCCCATTATGCTATTCACTCCATATTCTTGTTTGTATTACATATTAGTAGTTTATATTTCATATATGAAATATATATAGTTTATAGGTCACTGTCAATTCGAAGTTTGACGTTCACATGTCTCTTTTATAGAATAATGAAAAGCGTTAGAGACCAACTAAAGTGAAATGTAATATAGACTGGCATAGGCGAGCAGTTAACTTACTTAAATCCGAATTAATAAGAAAAGGTATGTCTTATGATGACTTAAGTCATGCACTGCTTGGTTTAGGGGTCAAAGCAACGCCAAATAGCATTAATGTTAAAATTAATCGTGGAACATTTTCTTTTGTATTTTTCCTTCAGTGCGCCGAAGCAATGAATCTTGATTCAATACGTTTAAATGATTTGTCCAGGTAAATTTGAACCTGCTACCTGGATTCAGAGAAACATGCCTCCGCCATGTTAGGCAGCGCACTTTAATTTTAGCGCTCTTATTGGTTGCGATAGGACGAAAGTTACCCTCAGGTATTACTACGTGTGTAGCTACTACGTTATTAGGCGTTGGTTATTGCTCCTCAGATGCGTCATTTTGAATATTTAAATTCCTAGTAAACATTCTATCTAGTGCCTAGTTTGTTAGCACATGGAGATTAAAGAGACCGATACTTTTGTTACCCATCAAAATCCACCGCTTCATGCTTTAAGACCAGGTAGTTGGAAGATAAAAAGCAATTTCAAAACACTCGTGTCGAACTCTAGGGAACAAAGAAATTGAGTACTATGACTGGAAATATTAGGCAATATATTTAAATTTTTTAATGCTAAATTGTAAGTATCATAAAACGGTCGTTTTTTGAGACATGAGTCTCTAATAATGTCGAGCTTTATAAAATAAGCTTCGTAATGTATTGTAAACCCATCTAATTAACATATAATCAAAAACTTATTAATATTGAATATTTATGAGATGACAGACCATATTGGCCGACTAATCGGTTATGCACGCGTAAGTACCTTAGAGCAGAATCTGAATTTACAGATCGATGCCTTAATAAAAGCAGGATGCATTCGGAAGAATATTTTTATAGATAAGGTATCGGGCATAAAAGCAGAACGGCCAGGACTTAAGGAATGTCTGGAAAATCTTAAAACAGGAGATGTGTTGATTGTTTGGCGATTAGATAGACTAGGACGTTCAATGGTTCATTTAGTCTCTTTAATAGAAACATTGAAAGAGAAGAAAGTAGGGTTTCGCTCTTTATGTGATGGTGCTATCGATACTACGACAGCCTCCGGTGAATTAGTGTTCAATATCTTCTCCTCTATGGCCCAATTTGAGAGGCGCTTAATCCAGGAGCGTACACTGGCAGGATTAACAGCCGCTCGAGCTCGCGGAAGAAAAGGAGGGCGGCCAAAAATCAGTGCAGATCACCCCAAAGTAATTGCGGCCAAAAGAATGCATCAGGATAAACATATTTCAATCGATGAAATATGTAGTGCTTTAAAGATATCCCGGCCTAGCTTGTATCGATACCTGAATATGTAGAGATTAAAATGACAAAACCATTAATAAATAGCTATGAAAATGACTTCGATGAGATCCATCGAATGATAATATTGGCCAAATCGAAAGTTTGGCAGCAAGTGAATAGTGCATTGATTTTACTCTATTGGGATATTGGTGCTTACATTAGCCAAAAAACTATAACAGGCAGTTGGGGGCAGGGTATTGTTGAGGAGTTAGCACTTTTTATAGCCTCAAAGAATCCTTCAATTCAGGGTTTCTCAGCCAGAAATATTTGGAGAATGAAGAAATTTTATGAAACATATTCGCCTCACCCAAAACTGTCAACACTGTTGACAGAAATTGGATGGTCCAATCATCTTCATATTCTTTCAAAAACAAAGACGATTGAAGAAAAGGAATACTATCTAATGCTTGCGGCAAAATGTAATTATTCTGCTCGTGATCTTGCCAGGCTAATAGATAGCTCAACATTCGAGCGTACAGTATTGGCGAATCAAAAACTGTCAACAGTGTTGGCAGAATTCCCAGAAAATACTGCCGGTGTTTTTAAGGACAGCTATGTTTTTGAATTTTTAAATTTATCCGAAGATCATCTGGAAGGTGATTTAAGGCGTGCTTTAGTGAAAAATCTAAGAAAATTTCTGCTTGAGTTAGGTCCTGATTTTACCTTGATGGGAGAGGAATATCCAATCCAAGTTGGAAATAAGGACTTCAGAATAGATTTACTCATGTTCCATCGCGGATTGAACGCCATGTGTGCGTTAGAGTTGAAAATTTCAGAGTTTCACCCATCACATGTAGGACAACTACAATTTTATTTAGAAGCCTTGGATCGCGATATTAAAAAACCACATGAGAATCCCAGTATTGGGATCCTCATCTGTAAAAGTAAGGACGATGAAGTTGTTAAATATGCGATGAGTCGTAGTATGTCTCCGACTATGATTGCTGAATATGAAACAAAACTCATCGATAAAAGGCTCTTACAAGAAAAGCTACACGAGATTTCTTTAGCTTTTGAGAACTTTAATGAGGAGGACTAAATATGAATGTCATGGAGTTATTAGATCTTTGTAATTATTCACATAATGAGAAATTAATTTAGCTGGCTTGATTCATTTAAATGGCAATCTTATATTTGAAATAATGCGCGACAGTTTTTTTGTATTTAGGATTTAGTCAAAAACTATTTATTAAAAAAATTACAGAAAAAACACCTGCATGGTGGTGCTGTATAGTTTTTAACATCATTATATAAATTCTCAAAATGCTCATAGAACTTATTATCATTTGTTTCAGACCGCCTCATTTCAATAAATGGTTTAAATATATCAAAATAATAAATAATTGAGTTTCCTAATAACTCTCTAGCTTCAATTAAATCAATTGCCTGGGTTGAGTTTAAGTACCCTGTAAACCTCCCCTTATTAGTGCCAACCGAAACTAGAGTTTTCCGACTTATTTTTAATCAATCTATAATCAAATGGTGACAGATCTCCCAGTGATTCATGCGGTCTTTCTTCGTTATATTCTTTCATCCATTTCCCGGTTATTTCCCGAACTTCATTGAGATTTCTGAACAAATAAAAATCCAGTATTTCATTGCGATAAGTTCGATTAAACCGTTCAATAAATGAATTTTGAGTAGGTTTTCCGGGTTGAATAAACTCAAGAGTAACTCCGTGTTTTTCAGCCCAGTCAGCCAATACCAGAGAGATAAACTCAGGCCCATTATCAAGACGCAGTTTTGCCGGATATCCTCGACTGGCAGCAATGCTGTCAAGCACCCGGGTAACCCGTCGGGCAGGCAGGCTCAGATCCACTTCAATGGCCAGTGCTTCCCGGTTGAAATCATCAACCACATTAAATGTCCTGAATCGTCTGCCACAGTTCAATGCGTCGCTCATAAAATCAGCAGACCAAGTATGGTTAACTGTAGCGGGAACCGCAAGAGGCTCTGGGTTGCGTGTAGGCAATCTCCGCTTTCCTTTACGGCGGATATTCAACTGCAATTCACAGTAAACCCGGTAAACCCTTTTGTGATTCCATGTAAACCCCGCCTGCCTCAGTTTGACAAACACTTTCCTGAAGCCATAACGCGGATAGCGTTCGGTAACTTCCATCAGCTCTTTAATCACCGTCTCATCCTTATTTACTGCCGGCTGATAATAGTAACCTGTGCGACTCAGGCTTAAGGCGGCACAGCTCTGTCTAAGACTCATGCCGTATTCATTTACCAGATAATCAGCCATTTCCCTTTTCTCTGCCGGCTTTAAAGCTTTTTTTCTATCACATCCTTCAACGCACGGTTTTCCAGCGACAAATCAGCGAACATCCGTTTCAGCTTTGCATTTTCTTCCTCAAGTTGCTTCATTCGTTTAATATCTGAGGCCTCCATCCCGCCATATTTAGCTTTCCAGTTGTAATACGTGGCATCGGATATTCCATGCTCACGGCAGACATCCTTTACCAGACGGCCATTCTCTACATATTTTAAAATATTTAATATTTGATGCTCTGTAAATCGGCTGCGTTTCATCGTTTCTCCTCCTCTTGCCTATTATGCCGGAGAAACTCTATTTTTGAATGGTGCTATTTTACGGGAGGGTTACAACCCAATTGTTTCGAGAAAATCCAAAAAGTTAAGGAGCTTGATAAAATTGGGTACTTGATCTTCATTTTTATGGAGGTATTTTATTCCTTCCCCAATTATTTCTCTCCATTGTTTGTTGTGTTTTGGATCAGGATATATTTTTCTAGCATCTAAATATAAGCAATGGATCACCTCCCTTGCTGCAATTATTTCACAACTTCCCCAGCGCTCATCAATCCTTAATAGATTTTGTGTTTTGGCCTGTCGATTTGCTTCGTCGAATTTAATATAACCAATAATAAGAAAAACTGATGACACAAAAATCCCTAAAACATAATTCAGAAGTGATGCTTCTAGGGATTGCGAGTTTTTTTCGATAATTAAAAAATTATGGTTGAGTATAAACAGGACAATTATTAGGATTAAAATCGTGATAATTGATAAAATAGGATGTTTTTTAAATAATTTCATTTTGGAAATCCGTTTTTTTAAGATTATAGTGCAACTCAAAAAATGATAGAAGCCAAACGCCTCTGGCGATTGAATGATGATGGATGCCAATTCACAACGGCGATTTTGCTGATTACCAATTGGAGTTGTAGCATGTCTTTCGAGTATGATTACAAAACTCATTGATAAAGGGCCTTACAAGAAAGCTGCACGAGATTTCTTTAGCACTGGAGAACTTAAATGAAAAGGTTTTCTTATCTAGAATATAGATTTCTCGCAATTAACACATTTTGTGGTTATTTTGCAACTCCTTCTTTAAGGGATCAAACAAGAGGCCTTGTAAGTCAAAGTGGTTTTCACCATTGACATGCATAGTTAAGGACTAACTCATCCGTTTTGATAAGTATTCTTCTTTGGAAGTATATTACTATACTTAGGATATTGTAGGGATTACTGGCTATTCAAAATGGACGAATGGGAAAATCGGATATTTTTTGATAGAAGACGTGAATCAAAAGTTAGATGTGAATTTAATCGCGATAGGGCACGAGTTGTACATTCTGCAGCTTTTAGACGTTTGCAAGGTAAAACTCAAATTTTTGGTTTAGGGGAAAGTGATTTTTACCGCACTAGGTTAACTCATTCTATGGAAGTGGCTCAAATTTCCTCAGGTATTGTTGACCGACTAAATCATACTTATCAAGATAAAGAGGATCTCTGTAATATACTTCCTTCTAAAGATCTAATTGAGTGTATCGGCTTGGCTCATGATATAGGTCATCCCCCATTTGGTCATGGTGGTGAAAAGGCACTAAATTATTGCCTACATAAAATGGGCTCAGGTTTTGAAGGAAATGCTCAAAGCTACAGAGTTTGCACGGTACTGGGAGAGCACAGTGAAGAGCATGGATTTAATCTTACAAGACGGGCAATATTAGGGATAATTAAATATCCAGTAGAGTTAAATGCAGCTCAGAACCTAAGTATTTACAAACTAAACGAAGCACCATTAAGAATGAAAAGCTTTAAACCGCCTAAATGTATTTATGAAAAAGATAGGACTTTTAAATGGGCTACGGATTTATTTAGTGAACAAGATCAAAAAATATTTTCTTTCTCAGAACAACAAATTTATGATCATAATAAGCCAAAATATAAAAGCTTCGATTGCAGCATAATGGAATTAGCGGATGATATCTCATACGGCATACACGATTTAGAGGACGCAATAGCACTAGGGTTTATCGAAGAAAAAATATTCAAAAGTGATGTTTTAGACAAACTGAATGGAGTGCAGTCTGACTTAAAAAAAATGTTACAATTATCCAATTGCATTAATGATTTGTTTTCCAATTCAAGTGTTAAACGCAAACGGGTTATAAGCGATTTAATACACTATTTTATTAAAAATGTGCGCATTGTGAAACAATTGGTATTTGATCATTGGATATTGGATCATAAGGCCATGTTACCTGAGCATGTTACAAAGGAATTATCAATATTTAAGGATTTAATAGTAAAATATGTTATTAATAATAAAAATGTACAAATGATGGAGTACTGCGGAGAACAAATAATCATAAAGCTATTTGAGGCAATTTGCTCAAATCCAGACCGACTTCTACCAGATGATTCTTACGTTGAATATGTTAAAAATAACGACATTCGTATTATTTCTGATTATGTTTCTGGAATGACTGATTCACATGCAATTAGAATCTATGATCAAATTTTTTCCCCAGAGAAAGGATCGATGTTTCGAAAGATTTAATTTAAAATCGTAAATTTCGCAAAGAATGTTTGACCATGTCATTAAGTGCAGTACTTCACACGCTAACTGGGTTGAAAATAAGCTTGGGAATACGCATTAGTTTTACTTAAAAAAATTATTTCCATGTATCTGGTTCAAAGAGGTAGAAAAAGGAAGAAAACCTTGTTCAATTAAAATTGTTCGTTCTAGCCCGTGGGGCAGTGGACGAGATTTACACGTGTCCATGAAGAGTTAAAAGATGTTGGAAAAAGGATGGGACTTAAATGTCGTTGTGTCGACGATATTTGGGAGAATCCAGCTGTAATTCAAGATGTGGTATCTCTCATCGACCGCTCCAGAGTGGTCATTTGCGACTGCACTACCCGTAATCCGAATGTATTTTACGAGATTGGAATTGCACATACAATCGGTCGAGAAGTGATTCTTATTACTCAATCAGCTGAAGACATACCTTTTGATTTGAGGCATCTTCGTTATGTATCTTACCTCAACAACGGTGAAGGTCTTGAGATATTGGGCAACATTATTCAGGCCCGATTGGAAACTTTGGTTTAAACAGCGCATATAGCTAACTCTTATACTAATGTAAATTTATTATCACAGATATGCCATATTCGGAAGATGATATTAAGCACTGGTAGCCTGTTTGTGTAATGCCCCCCAAATAAACCGGTCCACCTAGTTTTAAATTAACAACTAGGAATAGGACTAGTAATATGACTATAACAACAATAGAATGTAACGAAATAATTCACTCCAGTCGTAAGCGAAAACGTTGGACAGCTTACGAAAAACAACAAATAGTTCATGAAACCTACCAAACAGGCGTAACAGTATCCTTTATTGCACGCAAACACGGTATTCCTCCCAGTCAACTATTTTACTGGCGAAAAATAATGGAGAACGGTGCATTGACCAGCGTTAAAACAGAAGAAGAAGTCATCCCTGAAAGCGAAGCCAAAGCGTTGAAAAAACGCATTAAGCAACTTGAGCAAGTTCTTGGACAAAAGACATTGGAAAATGAGATCTTGCGTGAAGCAGTTAAGTTGGGTCGAGAAAAAAAACTGATCTCGCGACAACCCTTGTATGGGATAAGCGATTTCGAATAAGAGCAGTTGCCAGGGCACTGCAGGTTTCGCGCTCCCACTTAATGCAGAGGTTGAAAAATATGGAACACCCCAGAAAACAAACGGTTAAAATACGTGATCAGGAACTACTGCCTTACATTCGTGAAATAACGGATAAACGCAGTAGCTATGGCTATCGCAGGGTTACAACGCTTCTTAATCATGAATTAAAAAAGAGAGGTCTTACCTGCGTAAATCATAAACGTGTATATCGTATTATGAAGCAAAATCAATTATTACTGCCGGCGTATGGCAAAAAACAAACACGAGTACATGATGGGAAAGTAATTACATTGCATAGTAATACTCGCTGGTGTTCAGACTGTTTTACCATACAGTGCGCTAACGGTGATAGAGTTCATGTCGCCTTTGCAATGGATACTTGTGACAGAGAAGTATTAGGCTATATCGCCTCGACAGTGGGCATTGACGGACAGGCAATCAGGGATTTATTGCTAGAAAGTGTAGAATACCGATTTGGTGCAGCAGAACACATGCCCAAACAGATACAATGGTTAACTGACAATGGCCCTTGTTATGTAGCCAGGGACACTGTTTCTTTTGCAAGAAACCTGGGCTTTGATGTGAGGACAACACCAGCATATAGTCCTGAAAGCAATGGTATGGCAGAAGCGTTTGTTAAAACGTTTAAACGAGATTATGTCGCTTTTTTTGATCTTGATGATGCGCAAACGGTTATGAAGAAGCTTCCTGAATGGTTTGACGATTACAACGAAGTTGCGCCTCATAAAGGCTTAAAAATGATGGCTCCCAGAGAATATATCAGGAGCTTATTAGCGGTGAGTTAGGTGGTTCGGTTTTATAGGGGCAACTCCAGTTTGTACAGTACTCTTTGTCAAATATTATAATTACTCTTGGATAGATAGTTTTTTGGAAACAGCAATGCCTAGCCTAGGTTAATTAGTGCAGCAATATACACCTGATAATGAGCTTTTTGCAGCTTCTATAATAGATTGTATTTCTGCAACGCAATTACTCAACTCAATGTTAACGATCTCGAAATCATATCGATTACTTTGTGACATAGTCATTTCATAAGTGGTTAATCGAAGAGCAATAGAACTCCTGTTATCGCCCCTGTGCAAAAGTCGCTCTTGTAGTTGTGTAATAGACGGAGGCTTAATAAAAATAGTAACGCAGCTTGGGAAGAAAGTTTTTAAACCCGTTAACGCCGTATAATCGAGATCAGCTATAACATCATAACCGGCAGTTAAAGTAGATAATAATTCTTTTTTATCATACCCGTAAAAGTTAGAATCGAATTCTGAGTGTTGAAGAAAATCTCCTCGAGCCAATTTCTCATTAAATTCATCTTTTGCAATGTAGTAATAAGTATGGCCTTCAATTTCGCCAGGCCTCATGGGTCGTGTGGTGTATGAAACCAATTTTTTTAGATTTGCATTGTTACTTAGCAAAATATTGATAATAGATGTCTTACCTACTCCTGAGGGGCCAGAGATGAGGTATATGTTTCCGGATGCTGTAGATGATTTAAAAAACTGAGGTTCAAATTTATTGCGCATATTATAACCAAGCAGAATCTGGTACCAATATTATCAAATAGGGCCTTTTTTTTAAATTGAATAGCATGCTCTTTTAACTATTCTAATAGTAAGAAAAATGGGGGTTTATTTAACCGAAATAAAGAAGCGATGGCAAAGCGGTAAAATATGGGCCCACCTCCGTTAAGTAACTTAATTAAGTTATCTATGTTAACTTTTGATGATATTATACGGGTTGTTTAACTAATTGAGTTTATAAATGTTAATCGGTTATGCCAGGGTTTCAACGGATGATCAAAATTTGCACCTTCAAGAGGATGCGCTTCAAAAATAGGTTGCGAGAAAATTTTCTCTGACTAATTGAGCGGCGCCAAATTCGAACGTCCCTGTCTGCAACAGGCTCTTGAGTTTGCTCGAAGCGGTGACGTATTAGCCGTATGGCGCCTAGATAGGTTAAGCCGCTCTTTGAAGGATTTAATTGATGTTGTCAATAAACTGAAGGCGAAAGGGATAGAGCTCCAGAGGATTCATGAATCTATTAACACTACTACCAATTCAGGCAAATTGATGTTTCATATTTTTGGTACTCTGGCCGAGTTTGAGCGAAACCTTATTCGTGAGCGTACGCAAACAGGACTGGTTTCTGCCCGAGCTCGTGGTCGATCAGGGAGGCGGCCAAAGAGCTTAAATGCTGAAAAACAGGCATTGGCCAAATCAAGCCTAACCCTGACAGTTGCTATTTTAAAAATGACAAATGATTGGTTTGTTATCTGAACATCAGAGGCAGCTTAATGTATAATATTTGACAAACAAATAAAGTATTATACAAATCCAGAAAACACAGATGCTTTCCATTATGATTGATTCAGTATTATTAAACCAAATCGCCCAAAATGACCCAGGCTTAACGTGGGTTAATTTGCCACATAGCAATTTAAATGCGACTGACGCCCAACATTTGGCGGACGCATTAAAAACTAATACCACCATAATTGGCATTGAACTTAGCGAAAACCAGATTGGTAATACTGCTATTCTAATGATAAATGCCCTAGTAAACAGAAATAAGCAAATCAATAAGGCCTTTATAGAAGCAAAAAAGTATATTGCCATTTTTAAGCAAGAAGCTCGAAAGGCAAGCGAATTTCAGGCTTTGGAAGTGAACAATCTTTTCGATACGCTTAATAGCCTCGAGGACAAAATTGAATCATGTTTATCCAGGATTCATGCCCTTCATCCGACTTGCAGTCAATTTCATACCTTGCAAGCGTTGTGGTTTAATTTTAAATTCTCGCAGCCTGAATACTTTAATTCGTTTGAAACCATGCATGAATTCAAAATCCTTATTCAAGCTAACGCGCGTGTATCCGCATACCAAGAGGTGCTGGCGGTCGCTATTACTCGCTATTATGGCGACGCCCTAAATGCAGCTGAAAACCCTGAACCGAATCAACCTCTGAATAGCTATTACCACGACTTGATTGCATTATGCTTAGTAGCCGAGACTCCCAATGAAGCGATATTTGCCCATTCTTTGGTCAAGTATTTTATGCTTAATATAAGCACAACAATTATGCCTAATTTAAAGGAAGTGATAGAGGCGCTGCGTGAATCACCACGAGCGCATATTGAACAACAAGCATTGCGTCAGCAAGTATTACAGGCGTACCCCGCTAAACCGGCCAACTTCACCTCCCAAGACCGCTTCTTTACTCCCATAACCGCATCAAAGCTTGCGAATGGTCCCTTAGATGTCGGCGTCCGCAATCAGATAAGTTAACTTAGAGTGCTTTTTTTTGAAGTGTCTCCTAATTTATAAATTAATAGACATTCTAATCTCTATGTAATAATATGTCTATTAAATCGTATTTAACCCTATTGATAGACAATTGTTCTATTAATCGATTTCGGAGACATTTTTAACTTATGCGACTCTTTGGGTATGCTCGAGTTTCCACCAGCCAACAATCTTTGGACATTCAAATTAATGCACTCAAGAATGCCGGTGTGAAAGCAAATCGTATATTTACGGATAAAGCCACTGGTAGTCATTGTGAACGCTCTGGTTTAAAAACCCTTCTTCTTAAAGTCGAAGAGGGTGACCTTATCTTGGTTAAAAAACTGGACCGTTTAGGACGTGATACTGCCGATATGATTCAATTAATTAAAGAGTTTGATGATATGGGTGTATCTATTCGATTTCTTGACGATGGAATTAGTACTGAAGGTCCTATGGGAAAAATGGTAGTAACCATTTTAGCTGCAGTAGCTCAAGCAGAGAGGCATCGTATTCTTGAAAGAACGAATGAGGGTCGAATAGAAGCGAAGCTAAAAGGAATAAGTTTCGGACGAAAACGTACTATTGATAGAGAAAAAATTATTACACTGTATGAATCTGGCGTAGGAGCCACTGAAATTGCCCGAAAAACAGGGATTGGGCGATCAACCGTTTATAAATTACTTCAAGAGGCTTCAAAGTGACTGAACATAATGGTACTACTCAAAAGCATGTGCTTATTTACCAAGCTGATGATGGTAGTTTTCAAACAGAAGTTCATTTACAAGATGAAACTGTTTGGTTGAGTCAGAAGCAAATGTCCGATTTATTTGATACATCCACCGATAATATTGGGTTGCATTTAAAAAATATATACTTTGAGGGCGAACTCTCTGAAGAAGCAACTACCGAGGATTACTCGGTAGTTCGACTGGAGGGAAAAAGGAACGTTAGGCGATTGATTAAACATTATAATCTAGATGCCATCATCTCTGTTGGCTATCGAGTGAATTCAAAAAAAGGTACACAATTCAGGGTTTGGGCTAATAGAATACTCAAAAAATATTTATTAGATGGATATGCTTTAAACGAGTCCAGGTTAAAACAGCACCTAAAATCAATCGAGAAGCTTAAGAAAAGCCTAGATTTGATTCAAAATGTTCAAACAGAGTCATTGAATCAAGATGAAACAAAAGGCTTATTAACAGTGTTAACTGAGTACACTCATAGTTTTATTTTATTAAATCAATATGACACAGGAAAATTTCCAAAGGGCGGACTGAATGAAGGATTAACAGAAGAAATTGACGTCAAAGAAGCTATGCATGCCATTAATAGTTTAAAGAAAAGACTTATTTTACAGGAAGAGGCAACCTCTCTATTTGGTAATTCAAAAAATGATGCCTTCGCAGGAATATTGGGGAATATAGTTCAAAGCTTTAATGGGAAGTATCTTTATCCAAGCATTGAAGAACAGGCGGCTCATTTACTTTATTTTATAATAAAAAATCATCCTTTCGTTGATGGAAACAAACGCATTGGTGCTTTTATGTTTATTTGGTTTTTACAAAAAAACAAGCATCATTTGAAAAACAATGGCAAAGAAAAAATTAATGATAACACTTTAGTTGCTCTTGCACTTCTGGTCGCTCAAAGCCTACCAGACCAAAAAGATATTATGATTGAATTGATTATCAATTTAATCAAGGATAACGATGAACCTCGTCTTTAAAGCTCTTTGCGAAGGATTGTAGCTCCTCCTGAAATGGTTAGAGAACTTAATGTTTTGATCTATTGCGCTACTCGCTCTGATGAAAGAGCGGATTTAAAAGCCATAACGCAGCCTGATACCAATGATCTTTATTACTTCGAGAAAATTTTGGACAGACTAAGCTAAAAATCTTAGCGTAAGTTTTCGTATCATTTATGATGAATATTTAATGATATTGGATTCAATGAGGAAGCATGAAAAAACTGGATAATTATCAGAACCTTTGTACTGAAGTGTATGAATTGAGTAAACCTAACGCACCACAAGCTGAATATTTGTTCTATCGAAGCTATGCTGTGGAAGCTAAAGGCTCGATTTTAGAACCCATGTGTGGCACAGGTCGATTTTTATTGCCTTTAGTTGCAGAAGGATTTGATGTTCATGGATTTGATGCCAGTCTGCCGATGTTAGAACGATTGCATGTAAAAGCGAGTAGCAAAAATCTTGAACTTAAAGTCTGGCATGGTTTTATGGAAGAATTAGATCAATCCGATAAATACTCTTTGATTTTTATACCTAGTGGTTCATTCGGTCTCATCACAGAAAAGGAGGATATTCAAAAAGCCCTAAAAATCATTTATGAGCACTTGGAAGAAGAAGGACTATTTGTATTTGAAGTAGAAACTCGCCATGCGGTTCCTAGGGAGTTAGGTATTTGGCGAGGCACAAGATGGCCGAAAGAAGATGGAACCCTCATCGTACTTAGTCAATTGGCTGTGCTTGATGAAGACGTTTGTTACTCAATTGGCAAATATGAATTGGTTGATAACAACCGTGTGATTCAAACAGAGGTTGAGGAATACAAAATTCGCATTTACCAGGATACCTCTTTCTTGTTTAATTTGCTTGCTGAGATTGGTTTTAGCGATGTACGAATGGTTAAAGCTTTTGATCGACTGGCCTCGCCTAAGGAAGCAGATAAAAGCATTGTTTTTGAATGCATAAAATAATTGAGGTGATGAATGAAATGCAAGAAATACCTAAAGAATATCAATATACTTCACCAGCAGGAGCTGAAACTCGATTGCTGATGAGTAATCATTTAGATGGAATGCTCACTCAAGTTCAATGATTTTCAGTTGGCTTGTTGAGATACTACTTGTAGATATAATACCTCAAGATTAGCTGTTTGTTTTCCTTAAGGACCTATTGATGTCTACCCTTGAAATGCAGTTATTAAACGATTTGAAACAAAAAGGTTATGCTAATTTCCCATTTCCACTTCCTCCCCAACAACTGAAGCGAGCAATAACCGCTTTTTTTAAATTTTTAGATGAACCGGAGGCTATTAAAGAACATATCAATTTTTCTATAGCCCCGAATCATCGTCGTGGTGATGTGGGTTATAAGCATCGAAGTGCCGAGGATCATCTATATAACGATAACAAGGATTTTTTTCATTTTCATCCGGCGATCTTTGATCGCTAGGATGACTTCCTACTTAATCATAAAGTAGTTGCTGATTTGATGGATGAGGCATTACCGATTTGGCAAATGGCCTATAACACGGTCCGAACTATACTCCAGATGTTGGAACCCTTTTATCCAGGGGCATTGGATAAGGTTTTCGCCACAGAGACGCCGCATATACAGTTGCGTTTTCTAAGATATTATTGGCAAAAGTCTGGTAAGTATCTTGCCAAGCCTCATTTTGATGCAGGCTCTTTCACCTTAGCTATCGCCGAGAGCAGCCCAGGGTTACGCATAGGACGAGATCCGGAAACTCTTGACGAAGTAATTCGTAAAGAAGGTCATGCAATATTCATGGTTTCCTCTAACTATAAAAATATCATCAATAGTGATGAATTATTTCCCGGTTGGCATGATGTCATTCAAGTTCATGATGAAACGATAGGGCAACCTTTTGCGCGTTGGGCCCTTGTAGTATTCATAGAGGCGCACGGCGTTAAAGCATTGCCACGAACAGAAACGCATAGATGGTATACTTCAGCCGAATGATTTTTAATAACGCTTTGATAGTCCCTCAGTCGTGAATCTGAGTAAATAAATGGAAGTTTGTAAAACCGTTGGGCACTGAAACTGATGATACACTAAGTAACGGAATGATTCCCTCTAATCGGATATCCGAGGTTTGATCGAAGGATTGACCCGAATATAGCTAATATTTTCCTGATGAAGCAAATTGAAACCCCTGATTAAATTTGTCAGGTTAACGTCTAATAGTTGACTAGATAGCGTCAGATAATGAGGATTTTACACCCTTATCTGACATTTTATTTCAGTTGATGCAGTGTCAAGTTAGCGTATACTTCATACTGACGGATATAGGATGCAGAACAACTAATGTTTTCATTAAAATAATCATTAGCCACTATATTAATAGAAAGTGTCTAGGCACTCTGATGTAACGATACAGGAGCGTTACCGTTACGTTACTCCGCTTCTTTCTTCTTCATTTGTTTTTTAATTTCATCTAATCTGGCTTTCGCTTCTACGGCCGAAATTTCTGCATCATGCTTTGCTTTATTGGCTTCACCCAGCTTTTTATGCAGCATCTCCTTTTCATTTTTCAAATAGCTTATTTCGGCTTCCAGGATGGCAAGCTTTTTGTCAGATTCAATCTTATGCTGCTCGTAATGTTTATTGGTTTCAGCAATTTTTATTTCCAGATTGAAGTTTTTCCCATTCAATTCTTTTATTTCTTTTAGAGCATCTTCCAAATCGGCAGTTTTTTCTTCCAGAGCAACATGCATTGAACTTTGCACTTCTTTGGCTATACGAACAAATTCTGACTGGATAACATCCTGCAGCTCTTTAGATATCTCAAATTCGGATGTACCAGCCAAGCTTTGTTCCTCTCTCCATTGGCGTAAGTATTCATTAATAGTGGTGAAAGATCCCCCTAAAACTGCCCTTAGCTTTCTAACCGAAGGTTTTTCGCCAAGAAGCTGTAACCTATTACATTGCTGCGCCACATCATAGAAGCTAATTTTAGCCATTTAAATCTCGCCACGTAACATTATTGTAACTAAACTCAATGTTACAACAGTGGAATTGTAGCGTCAATTATAAGGAATCCAACAAGGGTCCTTTTGATCTCATTCCTCCCTCAGAAAAGAAATAGATTGGCTCAGTGAAATTTTAAAAGAGTCACTCAGATGGAATTAATTAATATTTGTAACGAAACAGTATCGTTACATTTTAGATATAGATCGAATCCAAGTAGAAAAATTTTTCTGCTATGAATCAATATGCACTGAGGAGAATATGAACAAGATACATTTGCCAGTTAGATATTTTAAAGTTTGAGGAAACACTTTAGCCTACTAGTTGAATAAAACCACAAATTTTCTATGTTATGAAATCGCACTATCGATGGGCACCAGGGTAAACGCGCCAATTGATAGCAGTGTAATATCGGACATATCAATTGTCTCAAATTACCTGGCATGATCCGACTTGGTTTTCAGCTAATCTATCGAAAAACAAGAAATCATCTGCTCAACATCCATTTTTTTTATCTCTTCGATAGCATCAGATACAGTGAGTTTCTGGAGTTCTATCAAATCTTGAAGAGCATTAACTATCTGTTCATAAAAATCAGCTTCTGGATATAATGTGCGAAAATGATTTTTCAACTCCCGTATGTTTTCCCCTCTTAAGCCACTTGAATACAAGAGGCGCACACCCCATGCTTCATAGGTATTCAAGGAATTTATTTCAACAATGGATTGTTGAGCGGATACTCCCTGCTCACGTAAATAAATCAAAACGTCAATATGCCTTTCAAGCATACGTCTAGGCGAATTATATGGAGGATGCCATTGATTTAATATTGACCGATTAAATCCGAATGCGATTAATTTATCATATAACGATTGTTCTATTTCTACCTGAGGCATAGAAAATAACTTGTATTTATCTAAAATTTGACTGGTAAAGTGGTCCGGCATTGGTTCTCTCCAAAGCAAATCATCTATAGCGCTATTGATAAATTTTATTGAAACTTGAAATTATGATCGTTAAGGCCTAGGCTACGGCCCTGTCGATGTTATTAGGGCTATCACTATAGGAGCTAATATTAAGAACAATATTGCATTTCCCAAATAGGATGATATAAAGATGATTTTTTCTCTTTTTCCAAGCGTATTCTCAAATAGGCACCTCTTGATCCAGTAATCACACCTAATTGGCCGTTAGCGATAACTTTTTGGCCTCTTTTTGCAGGTACTTTATAATATCTGCGAATATACTGCATGCTCATTAGCACAACTCCAGATTATGATACAAATGCGTGTTACCATCCCCGCTTATTTGAATAGATTATGACTGTTTATGACATAAGGAATAATTTCCAATGAACTATCTTATTGAATTAACTGTACTAAATACAAGAGAGGAGTGGCATCGTTTTCTTTGATTCTCAGAAGAAATCATGACATTACGAAGGCGTAGGTATTTATAAAAAGTTGCTCGGGTTATTGCTAGTTGCTCACAAATTTCCGAGACACTGAGTCTTCCCTCTTTATATAAAAGCTCCGCCGAATGCGCAGTGGCTAATGCTTTTTTGGATAGTCCCTTTGGTCGTCCACCTTTTTTGCCTCTGGCTCTTGCTGCTTCAAGACCTGCTATCGTTCTTTCTTTAATAAGCTCTCTTTCAAATTCAGCTAAAGACCCGAATATATTGAATATCAAACGACCTTGAGGCGTGGTAGTGTCTATTGGATCATTCAGGCTTTTTATTCCAACACCTTTTTCAAGAAGGGTGTTCACTAAATCAATTAAATCCTTAAATGATCGTCCTAATCTGTCGAGTTTCCAAATAATCAGGACGTCTCCTTTACGAATTTCTTTTAACAGAAGTTCGAGAGCAGGGCGGTTTATTAGAGAGCCACTAATCTGGTCTTGAAATATTTTTTCACAGCCCGCTTTTTGCAGGGCATCAATTTGCAGATCTAAATTTTGACTGCTGGTTGAAATTCGAGCATAGCCAATTAGCATTTGAGATCAGTTCAATAAAAGGTTAAAGCAGTATAAATTAAACAATAATTAATTGAAACAGTTATTTGAACTCTTTAAGACCCGCAAAATCAGCTTGCGGGATAAATTTTGAAGAGTTTACAAAAACGGTGGTTTTATTGAACTTAGGCACATTGAAATATCCAATGCAAAAAAGTCACATGTAGGCATTATTTTTCATTTCCACATAGAAAAGTACACTTTTAAGGTGTACAATTATAGCAAATAGTCAATGGGGGTGTTTAGATTTGAAGCCGTGTCAGATTGAACTTACAAAAGCAGCTGAAAAAGACCTTAATAAAGTTCCACTATATATTAAAGAAAAGCTACTGCTTTGGGTTGATTCTGTTGAGCGCTCTGGTATTCAAGCGATAAGGACTATCCCTGGTTTTCATGATGAGCCTTTAAAGGGAGATAGACAGGGACAGCGTTCAATAAGATTGAATAAGGCTTATAGAGCAATTTATATTGAGAATGAGCAAAAAGAAATTATTATAATTTCGATAATCGAGGTAAATAAACATGAGTACTAATGCAAAAGAGTATTTGGAGAAGCTAGTAGGGCGCATGTCATTAGGTAAAGCTATTCGCGCAATTCGCCAAGGGGAAGGTGCAAATCAAATTAGTTTTGCTATGCGTTTAGGCGTTTCTAAGCAATATTTGTGTGATTTAGAGCATAATAGAAAAATTGTAAGCCCGAAGAAGGCAAAGCAATTTGCTGAAAAGCTAGGGTATTCGTCAGAGCAATTTATCGCATTAGCGCTTCAAGATTCTCTTGAACACGATGGTATCCATATGACAGTTGAAGTAAAGACACAATATCAGTCAGTCATTACTGCCAACTAATTGCGAACCTCTTTTAACTAGCTGAAATCTTTAAATTTAAAAATTATGAAGGTCAATTTCCTATGAATGATGTAAAACGATTTAGTACGTTATTAGACCTACTGAATTATAAAGAAAATATTCCTAGTTATCATCGTGGCAATTTAATTCATGCCATAATGGACTTTGCCGCCAGTACTGGAGATGTGGAATTAGAAGAATCTTGTCAACGGGAAATAGAACGCATTAAGGCTAAAAACAGCAGCTATTCACAGGACTAAAATTACTGATATTTTGTTTATAGCACACACCAGAGCTTCTTAATCTTTAACTAACAATTTAGCTGGTCAAACAAAATTAATAGTGTGAAGGAGTATCACCCGTTGGGATGTTGTTCTGCACATACAAGGATCATGCATTAGCTGAATATGCATTAGCAGGCATGGACAATCAAACGGTTTGTTTCCAAGTACTTATTAGAACTTCCCAATAAAGAGAAAATTCAAGAATTTTTGCAAAGCAGATTTACGAAGTAACAGAAGTAATAGCAAGATAGGGTAGAGGATAAACAAGCGCCTGGGCAAATTAAAACACTAAGCCTGATTAATCGTAGTATCAGACATTATAAAGAGCAGTATTCCACGGTTGCTAAAGGTGGCTTTACTCAAATATAACTTTCATTAAGGCGTTAGCTATTTCCTTATTACAGTTCGCAAGCAGGATTATCCTTTGTTAGAGAGATACCCTTATTGTTCTTATAAGTCCATTGCTTGCCAAAAAGTACTGGAAAATGGAACCAGCCCAATGCATATTTGGCGCTTATCATTTCTCTGCTACATATTTACTTCGAAGACAAGCTGAATCTGGAGCTTAGATAGTCATTGAGCTGAAACAGTTTGATGAACACTCGCCCTCTGCCTGCCTCGATCTTGACTCTTGGCGCTTAACTTGACGGCTATGGGGAAGCGCCCGACCTGTCTTAATATTTTGCAGGCATAAAGCGCTGCATATAGTCATACAGCGGTGGATTCCGCTTGGGTGTGGAGACAAATTTGCCGCGAAAGTGGAGTAGAAATTTAAGGCGCAGGAGAAAAGTCCTGCTGCTCATCAACTACTTGCTGATAAAAACCGCTTAGTGTATACGAAGTTCCACCTGTATTCCAAAAAGAATGAGGATTATTTGATGTCCAGTGTGTGGGTTCGTTCCTCCCATGCAGCACCTGCTGAATCTGTCCAGGAGCGGGAGTGCCTGTTCGGTATTCATTCATTATCCTGTCCTGAAGGTTTTTTATCACTTCAACCGCTTGATTAGCATCAGTGCATCGTGATAACTCATTTTCCAGTTGTCTTAATTGTTCCATTCTGGAGCCTGAACTGAACAGTTTAAAGCGAGTGACAGTTTTTCTGATTTTCTGTAAAGGATCATCAGCTAGTGAACTACGAATAGCGGCCAACTCTTCTTCTGAACAATTCAAATCACTGGCTTTGAAGCGTCTTAAAACTTTCTGCTTGTGTTCATCTTTGTTCAGGAAATTCAGTAAAAGCTGCAGATTTTCGATAGTCTTGATAAATGTTTTCAGATTAACTCTATCCAGGAAATCAGAACGGTGAAATGGAGAGATTTTCTGCCAGTATGTTTGAAACGATGCCCAGGAGGATATCACTTTCGCATTGTTGAAAATGGGCACCCAGCTCTTGACAGGCATCTTTTCTAATAATAGGTCCAGATCTTCCTCTGTCATAACCCAGTTTGCCAACTTGCTGGCATTGACTGTATTGAAGTCTAAAATTAAATCTGGATGTCGGGACCATTTATCCAATAGCGCTAGATATTCTGTGAATGAATTAACTTCTTCGCTCCAAACCCTTGCCAGGCTCATCAAAGGTAAATCCAGGAAATCCTGATATTCATTAAAATTGTCAGGGGAAAGCCATTGGCTTAAAGAGTCTAAAAACAGTTCTGCTAAACAATTTTGTGAGGTCGAATGCAACTGCTTGTATAGGCCTAGAAAAGAATCCACATTACCGTTAAAAAAGTTGCCAAGAAAGGTTTGTAATTCCTCAAATAATATGGGAATTATCAGAGTAGATGAAAACTGGTTGGCGATTCTCACTACACACGAGACATCATGAACTTCTTTTATAAGCTCCTTAACAAAACCCGTTTTGAACTTCTCCTGGAGATTGGGGGCTAATGCAAAATAAATATTGGTAAACTTACTGTGGGATGAAATATGTTTATAAATGTGAGGAAAAAGTTCTTCAGTCAGGAGCAACTGTTGCACTTGCTCTGTCATTTTCTCTAAAAGTTTGAATAGCTTATCCGAATCTTTAAATTGCTGAGTCCGCTGTCGAATCAAAGGAATCAGCCCTTTAAATAAATCTTTCGATAAATCAATGACGTCAATTAAATCCTGAAAGCTGGAAACACAATAGGCAATAATTCTCACCGCCATAAATGTGTCATTACCCTGATTTAAATAAACGGAGAAAGCAAATTCTTTGAATAAATTAGGCTCCTGGACTTCAAGCGTTTGTCCTCGTTTTTCCAGTGCTTCCAAACAATGACTGAGCAAGTCTGAAAGTGGTTCAACCCTTTGCTGAGTGTTCGCAGCGTGGGTTTTGAGGGGATTTGGGATGTTGAACAAACGGGGATGCTGTGTTAGAAACTCCTCAAGCGTGTTCGCAATGATGTGCGCACAATTAAGGATCTGGGCGCCTTTATAAGAAGAAAACTCTGCTTTTGTGAGAGGGCAATCCAATAGTCTGACAAATAATGCAAAGAAATAAAGGGGTAATGGCCTTGGACTGCCATAGTGTTCCAGTTTCATCTGAAACAGTTCTTTTTTAGTCTCTCTGGAAAGTGCCCGCCAGATTGCATAAAACTGTCTGATCGCCTCTTCAAGCAATTTCATCTCGGCGACCGTTTCGGTTCCCGCATCCTCTTTTGAAGCTTTATAAGCATGCCGAGCCAGGTTCTTGATGGCAAAGCCCAGTGTGCTGTCATCATACTGCTGTTTATGGAATCGAAATAGCTCGTCCATCAGTCTGATACTGGAATTTCCGGCTGCCTGTTTCACATTCCACAACTCAATACTTTTTAGTAAATATTGTATTTCTGCAGTTGACTCCTGAAAGTCAGGAAAAATGCTGTTCGTGTTGGCAACCCCTGCTGAATAAATATCTTCAAGAGAGAGCAGCTCCCCCTCTGAGGCGGCCAGGAGGTATTTATGGACAGGAAAGTGGCCATCTTCCTCTGTTTCATCTTTAAAAGAGAAGGGCGATACTGCCTTGCGATTGATTTTGCGGGTACCTGGCATAAGAATTTGGCACACCGCTTCATCCTTACCTGCAATTTGCTCAGCAAGCTGAAGGCAAAGCTGGTTAGCCGGAAGAAACGGATGTCGGGTATAAGCCCAATTGGTTTTTTTTATAAACTCCCAGCGCCGGTTTAGAAAATACCTGATTTGAGTAATTGCTTCTTGTTGGTCCAATCCCCGCGCTAATTCCACTGTGATGCTTTTAAAGTAAAGAAGGGTTGATGTCGATTCCGCCTTCATGATTTTTTTAGTCTCAGGATTTAAATCGGGGTGGGCGATTACGGGAGATCGTGCATGATTTGAAAAGTATTGCAGCAATTGGGAGGAAGTTAGCATATTTCGATGAATCTTTAAGGCGAATTGTTTAATATTAACACATGGTGCTGCGCTATCAAACCCTTGAAGCGACTTCCGGCGTGTGTCACAAGGCACACATCAGGGTTTTAGTTTTATAAATAGCAATTTTCCCAGATTTCGACACTCGAGAAACGGATTGCGTTGTTAACCCTGGCTTTGGTTGTATTGTGCTAAGTAATTATCGTTTTCTTTGCTGAAGAGTTTGGCGATGTTTATAGGAAATTTTTTGATAAATGAAAAAGAGGAGACTAATGACTCGGTTCAAATTTGAATTAGAAAGTGAAATGGCCACTTATAGAGGCTTCAGTCAATAGCCATGCCCTGGATTGGCAGCAAGTTTATTGGGTACTTGTGCGGTCAAGACCCGCAGAATTACTCATAAGGTATGGAGCTTATTTCAACTATAAAAATAAAGAAAATTATATTTCTCTTACGTTTTGCCTGTGAAAATGGGAACGATGAACTGTTGAGAGATTACTAAACTGCAACGGCATAGACATTAATTAGGGAGCAGAGTCATAAGACTATCCGCCCTTAGTCATCGCCGTATGTTACGTCATGCAACGATTGTAAGGCGTTTACTTAATAAAGGAGCAGATTATAGAACCCGTATGTCCTTAAGGTATTTTAACATTCGCCATCATTAATCCAGATGTTTTGAAAGTATTTAATGAGTATGGAGGTCAGTCTTACGCTAAAACAGGCTAGGAACCACGCTTTTACATCAAGATTTGATTTTCATCAATCATGCAATATAAACAAGCACATGTTTTGCCAAGAGAATTTAACAACAAATGGCTTTTTCAAAGAACCTAGAAATGATGAGAGGTCTCCTTAATTAAGAAAAGTTCAAAAATATGCGCTTTAAGTGAATAACTAGAGTTGTTAATTCGACGGCACGAAAGAAAATAGAGCAGGATGGTACATCGCCAGGTCAAAACAGGGTGCTAAGTCTGATTACTGCGATAATCAGACTTAACGCTTAAAACTTAAAGGTGGTTTCCACAAGCTAATGCAATGGCCTTTTCATCATCAACTGCCTGCGGTAAAAATAACATGCTGGTGTTTTAAGGCCTAATGTTTTTCTAGGTCTGTCATTCAATTTTTCCATGACATTTGCAAGTGTTCATATGTTATGGATTCAAAGCCTGCGCCTTTTCTTAAGTATGGGCATTCCAGACCATTGGTATTTTCATTAAGTCCGCGTTGCCATACTTCATATTGGTTGTTTCCTGGCTTTAAAGTCAGTGCATGTATTAATTCAGTTAATCAAAACCTAGATTTGCATGCACAATTGGTTGTTTAGAAATAGTAAAAGCTCTTTAATAGAAAAGATTATCTAATTCTGTGATTTAATTTGTGACTTGATTTCTAATAATCCTTGCTCTGCTTCGACAATACCTTCTTCCTCCTCACAACTGTATACTTGGGCATGTCTTAAGGCATTAATGGCATTATCGAGTTCATATTTAGAAAAAGCATCCTCGGAGATCCTTAATGCGGCGCTCTCTGTATGTGATTTAGCTGAACTTAATTCATATTGGCATTTATTAGTAGTTTGTACTTCTGCAATTGCCACTAGCTTGTTGTAGATTGCATAACATTTTTTTGCGAGAGGAACGTCAAATAAAATAGATGCGTTCGCTGAATTTATAAGTATTGCAGAAGCTGCAATAGCAATATACGCTTTTTTTTTCATAATCTTCCCCTTTAATTGTTAAAATGACTGACCACTAGAGTAGGGTGTATTTGCAGTTTTCCATTCTGCCGCCCAGTAGAATGGCGTTCCAAAAGGTCTCAATGACGAAATTGCTCCGTGTTTACGTGCAGCTTCCAATTTCACCATTGGGTAGAATTGCATTGCATATTGAGCTGAGTGACTTAAGTTGCTCTTGGGTGATTTTTGCATTGTATAAAATAGCACCAGAGAAACTAGCACCTGATAAATTAGCGCCAGAAAAATCTGAAGAGGTAAAATTGCTATGACTCATTCTTGCGTTTGTTAAATTTGCGAAGCTAAAGTTGCTATAAGAAAAGTCAGCGGTTCCTAGGGAAAACTCAACTGCCATTATCCGATTAAAGCTTGAGAATTGACGATTACCAGAGATATTCAAACTAGAACGAATTAAATTGCTGTTGTTGAGAGTGATAGCACCACTCTTTTCTGTACTATGAAAATAATCACCACTGAGATCGCAACTTTCGCAAATTCCTGTCTTTTTAAATTGCTCAATATGAGATGGATTAGAATATTGTTCTGAATAAATAACTGTAGATAGTGAAACTAATGATAAAAATAAATAACGTCTCATAACATCCTCGTTCAATGACTTCGCAATCCCTGCCATTGGATCGCATTTTACTTCATTAATTCAAAGAATTACACTGTTTTAGATAATTTTTACTTTAGACCCTTGCCTATTTTACTGTGCTTATATTGTGCAACCCGGAAAGCATAATGACATTGCCATTGGGTTATCAGATTTTGATTGGGTGTAATATGCTCTAGTTCTTTTTCATAAAAAACAAGAAATCCATGTGCAATGGCTTTCTTTTCAAGCATTTTCTTAGTAAAAAAGTATGTAAACATGCAATCAATATAATGATTGATAGTTTGTGCCCCAGAACGTAGAGCAAAAATCTTCAATATAAGCATTATTCCCAACATAATAAACATTAATACACTCATAGTTTCTGAACTCACAGTAATTTCTCCTTTTAACTTGCTGGTTATAGCCCTAACTTGGGCAACTAGGAATTTTGCTATCGAGTTTGTCCTGCCATTTTTTGCAAAAACTGCTGATAAATAGCGACTGTCATTTTTATGCGGCTCAAGAATATCACCCAATATCAAAGTAATTTCTTTTAACATGATAACGCGCTGCTTTTTGCCTGTTCTGTGCACGATCCATCATCCTGTGCCCCTCTCTAATCAGTGAATTAATCAGCTCCCAGGAAACTTTTAAATCATCAGGCCTATATAATTCTGAAATAGTCTTATAATTAATATCCCAATTACCAAAATTGCTAAAAATTACAGCATTAAAATATTATCTAAGCATTACATGCGCCCTATATTTCAGCGCCTATGTTCAAATTTATGATGAGACCTAGCTGAATAACAGAAAACGAATAACACCCCTGATCCCACAACAAAACAATGGAGCATAAAATGGAAACTAGCATGGGTATTGGTATGCAGTATCATTTTTAAAAAGTACAACAGCAAGTCTAAGTACACAAACCAGCGGATAAAGGGCCAAAATAGAATTAATACAGTTTGAATAAAAGTTAAAATAAAGTGAACGAAGGCCCCTACCCTACCCCGCTGTCTTGATTTTTGAACAGATAAGTCTCCTACCCTATTCTGTTCAATTTTTTCTGGAAATCGAATAATGTTTGTCATTTCGCTATCATCCCTGTCGTCCGTTTTTGGTTAAAGCCCCATTAACAATATGAAAATGCAGCTACAAATAATAATGAAAATAGGACGACACCTGCCGCAATGAGAGCCATCCGCGAATAACTTCTCGTTCTTCGTTCAATGTTTTTTAGCTCTGTTAAGGTGTGATTCATAATAGTTTGAATCGCGACAACTGCTTGCTCAGTACTTTGCTGTATCAACTTAGCCATCACCTCTTTGCTAGAGCTAAGTGCCGCATTCAAAATCTTCTCTGCTTTTTCCTTGGCATCATCCTGCCACTGAGCCGAAATTGCCTCTATTTCCCCTTTGAAATTCAGTAACATTTCTTCATGGGCTTTTTTACTATCCTCAATAAGCCGTTCATTGACAGTCTGCAGCATTAAAATGGGATCGTCTTCTCCAAGCAGTACGCCATGCTTTCTGGCAATATTTTGAATTAAATGATTCATTTTCTCAGACATCAGATCACCACGGCGTTATTTAATTGATCGAATAATTGGTCTCGAATAATCTTCAAGCGTTGCCTGGTCATGATGTTATTATGAGCATCATTCAATGCTTCATTAAATGTTATTCTCTTTTGCAGCATGTCCGTTAAATCACGGCCATAGGTCTCTTCTTTTAAGGCCGGAATATGTATGAGGGATGCAATACGCTCTTTATGGTCACGATAGACTTTCATTTGTTCAAAGTCTTTCCCGTCATAGGTAACAGCCCCCCAATAAGGGTTTAACCACACTACAAAATGGATTTCTTTTGAAAACTGATGAATTAATTGCGAAAAACCATGCACGGTATCTAAGAGCGCTTGTCCACCGGTAATGACTGTATGGATAACGAGATCGTGGCCCAGTTCTTTGAGCAAGGAGGGTACCTGATTACTAATCAGGTAATGGGACAATGGTACAAAGGAGCTTGCGCCATTGTCGATGACCACATCCTCTTTCGTTGGCGCAATACGTTCGATTAATAGGTCAAAATGACGGGAGTTGATTTCATCCCCTTCCATGATTTCAAGTCGCTGCACATTCAGGGCTTTAAATCCATGAAAAGTGGCATTAATGGGATCGGTATCGATACATAGTGGATTTTGTCCTTTCTGAATTTTGTATTGAGCAGTAATGGCGGATACAAATGACTTGCCTACGCCGCCTTTGCCTTGCATCGTGATGTGTATTTTCATAAGAGCTCTTCCGGATTGGGTGTAGGGTGAAAAGTAAACCCAGGTATTCCTGGTACAGTACTTTTCTGTTTTGTTCCATCCTTGGCGTTCTTAATGTCTGGTGTCACACCATCCTGTTTATCGGTTGACTTGATAAGGCGAGATACAAAAATTCTAAATGTTTTGTAACCAAACGTGATTTTGCCCTCTTCTGATAACGTTTCCCATATGACTTTCATAGACCAACCCGCTTCCAATGCGTTTTCAATGTCATTTTGCAAAGCGATAAAAGCGACCTTGTTCTTGGAGGGACTGCTTTTCTCTTTCTGAAATTCGCGACAGGCAATACGCTCGCTTAGTGATTGTTCCATAAATGAATTTAGCGTCCAGCTCCTTGGGATTGATAGTACTCAGTGTATTGTGTCCTGGTGTTAATCGCAATAATCAAAGAAAAATAATAGGTTCTTTTACGTCCCTTTTAGGATTTTTTACTTCCGTTATCTGAACTTTTTGGACTATTAACGATTATTGTTGTACGTTCTCCTTACAGCAGCCTAAAAAGAACCTAAAAAGGCCTTTATGGACTATAAAAGAACCTAATGGTATCCTCTTAAAGGGCTTCAAAAAGCAGGGCAAGATAGGTGAAGTTAGCTAACCAGTACACTGGTTATCCACTTCACAGGGCTTATTCGCACCTTCGGTGCTCAACGCCAATCTTGCTCTGACGAGACCTTCCACCACTTCATAAGGGATTGCAAACCGCTTGAAAAAGAGGGAGCTTTCCTATGCGCTCAGAAAAAAATTGTGCCACCCGAAAACACGGCAAACATTTGCGCGTGCCTGTCCTTCCCTCTGAGGAATCTGAAATTAAATCCAATGCAGGAAAAGCAGGCCTGTCTGTTGCTGACTATTTACGCCGACTTGGGATGGGGTATCGAATTGAAAGCGTTTTAGATCAAGAACATATTCTTACACTTGCGAAAATTAACGCTGACCTCGGGCGATTAGGGGGTCTATTAAAGCTATGGCTGACCAATGACGAGCGACTGTCTCGCTTTAGTCCCGCAATGATTCACGCCTTACTGCATCGCCTTGAAAATACCCAGGAGGCGTTGTTATCGGTGGTGAAAAAAATATGATCATTCGCCACATTCCAATGGATTCTATCAAGAAGAGTAAGTTTACTAACCTGGTGCGTTATATTACCAATGGGCAAGGTAAACAGGAGCGAGTGGGGAAAATCAGGATCTCAAACTGCAGTAGTGTAGATCCTCATTGGGCTGCTTTAGAAGTGGAAGCCACCCAAAGTAGAAACAAAAGAGCGCAAGGCGATAAATCCTATCACCTCTTGATTTCATTCGCTAAGGGGGAATGCCCTGAATCCGAAGTACTGAGGACCATTGAAGAGAAGGTAGTCGGATCCATTGGCTTTTCCGCCCATCAACGGATCAGCACGGTGCACCATGATACGGATAACCTCCACATTCATGTAGCCATTAACAAAATTCATCCCATCCACTTCACGATGAAAGAGCCCTATCAAGCCTATAAACAGTTTTCTAAAGTGGCTATCCAACTAGAAGATGAGTTTTCTCTAATAAAAACTAACCATCAAGGCAAAAAATCGAGAGCTGAAAATCGTGCGGATGATATGGAGCATCATGCAGGAATTGAAAGCCTGATTAATTGGGTAAAGCGCCATTGCTTAGATACGCTTCGCGAGTGTCGGGATTGGGCTTCATTACACGACACCTTGGCGGCTCATGACTTAGCGCTTCGCTTACGTGGGAATGGGTTAATTGTAGAAAGTGGTTTTGGAATTTCCATTAAAGCCAGCTCACTATCCAGAGAATTTTCCAAAAAAAAACTTGAAGACCGCTTAGGACCGTTTCAACCTCTTCATAGGGAAATATCAATAAATCAATCCTATGCCCTAAGACCACTACAGCAAGGAATCAAAGCAAACTCACTATACAAGAAATACCTGGTTGAAAAAGAAACCCATTATAAGCTGATGCGAGATAAACTAGTCGTCCTTCGAGACAAAAAAAATCGATTAATTGAGCAAGCAAAGACTAAAGGCAAGTTAAAGCGTGCCACAGTGAAGCTAGTGAACGGCAGTCGTGAAGAAAAAAAGCTCCTCTATGAATCCATTCATCAGTCGCTAAAGAATGACATCCGGCAGGTGATGAAACACTATCGCCAGGATTGTAAATACGAGGTGGAGCGGTATAAAAGCTGCACCTGGGCCGACTGGCTTCAGAAAAAAGCGGAAAAAGGGGATGAGGATGCACTCACTCTAATGAGGTACAACCCGCAAACTCATGCCCGGCAATACGCCTTATCAGGTCATACCAAGAATTCCACAATCAGCCTATCCAAAACCATCGACAGTGTGACAAAAGAAGGAACCGTTATACATAAAATCAAGACCTGCACCATTCGGGATACTGGACGTGAAATCAGTATCTCTAAAGGGGCATCGCCAGAGGGTCTCAAAGAAGCCTTGCTGCTGGCAAAAAAGCGATTCGGTAATTGTATTGCCGTTAATGGTTCAGCACTTTTTAAGCAAGCCATACTGATGGTAGCGGTTCGCTATGAATTGGATATCAAGTTTGATGATTACGGTTTAGAGCTGCAGCGCCAACATTTACTTTCAATAGCAGGAGATAGAAATGAACAATCAAGAAGAGCTGGACTTATCCATGGAAGAGGAACTGGAAGAAGCAATGAAATTGTTGCAACAACCCCTGGATCAAAGCGACACCGAATCAAACCAGTCTACAGCCTCCCTGCCACTACCCGAACAAGGACTAAGTCCAACGTTGGCCGCACTGGACAATGCCCGCCGCCCGAAAATAACAACCGCTTGCGAGTCCTGTCCGAACTCCCTGTGGTTCAGCTCACCGGAGGAAGTAAAATGTTATTGCAGACTCATGTACATGATCAGCTGGAGCGCAAAAGAACCCAACCTGATAACTCGCTGCGACGGCCAATTCCTCATTTGAGTTCGACGAAAGAAAGGAAAAAACGATAACATCCCTCTGTTAAAACAGAGGGGCTCATTTACCTTGGGTATAATCACCATAAAGCAAAACCGACTGATAATAAGCACGACCCGATTGAAAAGGAGCCTTATAGCAGCTTATTTTTTATTGCCCTCCTCTAATCAGGTACCACCTATTCGCTTTAGCGCTTTCGACCTCTTTTATTTAGAGGGGTTACGGTATTTTGCGGGATTTCTTGCCCTACTTTACGCTCCACTTTTCTAGGTTCAACGCGCTCTAACTGCCTGTCATTTAACTGAATGACGGATTGAATAGCTTGTTTAAAACCTGGCTTGTCAGGTTGATAAACCATTTGTTCCAAGAAAAAATTCCAATGGTCTTCCCATTTCTTTTCGTTCTGAAGTTGAAAAAGCGCGGTCTTTGCTTTGCCGTGGCTATCCGTCATACTATCAAACAGGGTTTGCTCTTTTTGTATGACGCGTTCAAGTACGGCGTAATACTGCTCTGATAAACAGTTTTGTTGGTGGAGCTGATGGAGATCATACAAGTGTCTCACCAAGTGTTTATCTGACTCTCTCGAAGTTTCATTGGCATCCGAAACCCTTCGAGCGAGAGCGACCCATTTTTCGGCAGCCGTTTCATCGAGTGCCACACAAGGGACTGGAAAGTACTGATGATCACAGGCATCGTCTCCCAGTGTCATTTTAACCATTGAAGAAATCGGTTTGACTTCCGGTGTTAATTCAATAGTCCCCAGAAAACAATCAATCGCAATGTGAGGTTTTAAGTACATAATCTGCTTCCCGCCATCAAACGCTGCGCGAATACTCATATACCGCCCTTCATAAAACACCTTGACGTCTTCGGCAGGTACTGTAAATCCTGCATTGATTAAGGTCTCCACTAACGTATGGCGGAAATGCCGCAACTCACGCCTTTTCGCATCTTTTCCAAGGGGTAAGCAAGAAGGTTTAGAAATGACGCGAAAGTCAACGTCTTCCGATAATCGACTGATAATTCCATATCCTTTTGAAAGGCTCGTGCCACCCTGAAAGACCAGTTCAAAATACTCGTTTTGTACTTCGGTTAATAATCGAATGGCTTTCGTAACAAAGTAATCTTTACGAATAAAATCTGCTGGAAGACCCAAGAGGATAGCAGTTTGTTTTATTTGTTGTTCATTTAACTCACCTGGCATTTACATTTCCCTCAAAAACAAGCGTTTGGTTTTGTGCATGGATTGCACCTCGGAAACGGCTCTTTAAGCGGACACTAAACACGGCAGGCACCTGAGTGGTCCTTCCCTCGTTATAGTCCCGGATGGCACGTCCAAGCTCCCATTGAACACCCAGTTTATCAAGCGCCTCAATGGCAATGGTTTCAAAGGATTCGGTAAGAACCGGACGAATGGTTTGATCAGGAAAGCGCATCGGTTCAGCCTTAGCAAATAAACCGTGTGCGATTTTAATGATAAAGCCTTCATCCATGAAAGCTCGCAAAGCGCGATTTAAACGCAGTTGCGTTTTGTTGGAGTGATCTTGAATAAGATCACTCCGCGAAAAAACGTGGGATTCCATTTCCGTAATTTTAGCTCTTAATGCGTCTCGAAACGCATTGCTGTAGTGGGTTTTATCATGCATAAGTCGTCTCTCATTCTAACGCCACAAATAGTCATTTTACTATTATAGCACAACCTTCGTCACAAATAGTCATTTTCAAGCCAAGACTTCACAAAGCCTGTACGTGTTTATGCGTTCTATTTGGTTTGGTTGTGCGTGATTTGGAAATAATTTCCTTAATTATGCCTTGGGTCTGGCGTTTTACGCCCTCTAACCCAAGCCGGCTGTTATTTGCTAAATCATTAAAATCACTGAATTGTCGAGGATTATCCAATTGCTCACCCGGTGCAAAAACAGGCACAATCATTTGACCATTGACTGCAATAGCCGCTTCTAATGCCTTTTCTTTCCCAGGATTAATACGCTTAGACGTCGTTAGCTCAAGGTGTTTGTCATCATCTGCAGCTATTAGAATTGGAGTATGGGGATAGCGTTCGTTTAAACGCTCGGCCACCGCCTTTAAATTGCCCGCGTCAAATGCCACGACGACCGGTAAATCAAGCGCCTTTTTTAATGTGGCAGCCGTAGCATAGCCTTCGGCAATGATCATAACTGAAGCTGAAGCTAGGCTTTCCATGCCGCCAATGACATGACAACATCCCTCCTTTCGGCTGTTTTTCGCAAAACGTTTTGTACCGTCTTCTCGAATGTATTGCATTGTCCAAATCTCACCGTTTTGATCATAAGCGGGAATGTACGTGGTCCTTTTTGCTTTATCAGTGAATACCCCAGGATAAACGTCAATGGCTTTGGATTCCAAATAAGGAGTTGGTGTTGAAAGCGCCTGCAGTCTTGATAGCTTTTGCTTTAATTTCATTGAGGTTTGTTGATGAAGGCTTTCTATTTCGGCTTCCCGATGTTTAGCTTTTTCAAGCGCCGTGGCTTTGAGCGCCGCTTTTTCGTCCTCAGATAGAATATAACCTTTACTTCGCCATTTCATTTCAAGACCTGTTCGATTATTCTTGAAATACCCGGCAGGCAAGCCGTCTAAAAACCCCACATAAAATCCCGCGGTTTCGCCCTTTTTATCGCCTTCTACCGAAAGACGGTGCTTTTTACCATTCATAATAGGATGATCGGCGGTCACAAAAAATCCCGCGCTAATTAACGCGTCTTTAAATTCCTCTCTTGGGTCACAGGCTGGTTTTTGTAGCCTCATCTTTTCATTGGGTAACCAGGCTTGAATTTTATCTAATGACACGCCAGGATTGGCATACCAGCATTTTTTGGCATGATCCCAGGCAATGCCTGGTGTGCCATCCGATAGCTTTCCAACGATGGATTTGACAGACTCTTTATGTTCATAAGGCAGCGCAAGCCATTTTTTTTCAGTGATACATCGCTCTTCGATTTTTGGCTGCTGTCGCTTAGCTTCAAGCCAGGGATGGAGCGCTTCAAGATTGGCTCCCTCTTTCGCATACCATTTTTTCGCTTCTTTATCCCATGCAATGGCAAGCTCCCCATTAGGCAGTGTTCCTGCAAGGGTTTTGGCAGTTTCTTTTTGATGGTAGGGGATGTTAAGCCAAATTGTATCAGGGATTGTGGGTTTTAAGACCATAGGTTCACTCACTACAGTGTTATCTTCCCTGAGATCTTCGTGTGGGTTTATTGTGTGTTCCTGCTGTTGTTCTAAAGAGTGCAAATAATAGGTAATTTTCTCAGCATCCGCCGCTGCTCGGAAAATTTCCATAGGATCATCCTCCAGCGCTTTAATCCACGACTTAATGTATGCGGTATGTTGGGACGGATCATGTCCAATCCCTAATTCATCACCGAGTAATAGGCTGGCTATTTCGGCCCGTAATTCCTCTTTCGCATACCCAACACTGCCAAAGGGATGGGCTAAATCCCGTTTCAATCGTGACTCATGCCCTGTCCAATGACCCAGTTCATGGAGTGCTGTGGCATAATAACGTGCTGGATCGTCAAATTGGCTTTTAAGAGGTAAATGGATCTCATCCGACGTAATGCGATAAAACGCTCTGTCCATTTCAGAATGATGAATGGCGGCACCTGACTTCGTTAAAAGCGCTTCCGCTTTTTCCAAAGGGGACCACTCCGGCGTTTTGTGAACGATTGGCGACAATCCTTCCATTTGCGAGGCATTAAACACGGTGGCATAAAATACCTGCGGCCGCTCCAGTTTTACCGTGAGGGTAATCGGCTCTCCCGCTTGATTTAAAATAGGATTTCCCTGGTCATCTTTTTGAACTTTTTCGTCTGCAAACTTCCAATACTGCACTAAGGTTCCCTTTTCACCTTTTCTGACCTGGGCGCCTATGGATTGTGCTTGCTTGTAGGTCAGCCATCGGTTATCTGCATGACCCATCTGCATCAAGATCAGGGTATTAATCCCCTTGTAGCGTTTTCCCGTGACCGGATTCATAGGGAGTTGACTGCCAGGCGTTCCTGGGTTCCATGGCTTTAGCCAGGGCGCGGTTCCTTCTTTCAATTGTTCGATAATCTTAATGGCTACTTTGTGATGATAAGGAATATTATCCATTGTTTGCCTCCAGGGCTGCTTCTTCGCTGAGCGCATCTTCCACGAAGGCTCCAAAGCCATCAGCTTCCTCTGGGGTAAGTTCTGCAATAAATCCTGGGATCATAAGATCGTCTAGCTTGTCTTCCAGTGCAGTGCTAGTAAGTGTTTGTTTAGGCATGAGTCGTCTCCTTTTTAAGTGTGTATTGTGGTTTTCCCTTCAGATCAGAATACGTTTGTTTGCAGGTCGGATAAGCTGAGCAAGCCCACCAATAGCCGTTCTTCCCCTTGCGTTTGATTAGTTTTTGATGACAACAATGGCACTCAAACAGGCTTAACTCAGCACCATTTTTGGCTCCCTGTAAACGGATCACTTGCTGGTTTGCGAGATGAACCTGCTCTTTGACAAAAGCCGTTTGCTTTTCCATAAAGGAGGTGAAATGAGCGGACTCCTGTTCAATTGTTTTTAAAATACGTTCAAACATAGCGGTCAGAATGGGGCTTTTCACCATCTCTGGAAGGGAGTCCACAATACTTTGACCTAGAGCCGTGCTCACAATATTTTTACCCTGTGGTTCAATAAAGCCTCTATTTTTCAATTCCTTGAGAATGGATCCTCGGGTTGCCGGTGTGCCAATCCCATCGCCGTCGCGAAGCATTTTTTTATGTTCATTATCAGCAATGAATTGGTGGATGTTTTCCATGGCGCGGATTAATGTGCCTTCGGTAAAGCGGGCCGGTGGTTTTGTTTTCGTATCAGTGCGACTGGCCTTCATGCACTGAACCGGGCTTCCCTCTGATAAGAGAGGAAGTCGCTGGACTTCCTCCTCTAGTTCACTTTCTTCACTGATTCTTGGATAAACGTCAAGCCAGCCGTTTTGAACAATAGTCTTTCCTTTTGCTATAAAATGCAAAAAGTCCACTTCAATATTGATCAAGGTGCTTTCGAACTCATGCAATGGATAGAATTGAGCGATATAACGCTTAACGATTAGCTTATACAGTGTTTTTTCACGTGGTGTTAAACCCTCGGTAGAGCCCGGGTGCATCGTCGGAATGATCCCAAAATGCACCGTCACTTTTTTATCATTCCAGGTCTTTGACTTAACGGATGGGTTTGCTTTTTCAATCAATGGAAGCAGTTCCGGATTAACGCGACCCAGAATATCCAAGATGGTGCTTGCATCGTTAAATTGCGATTCGGGTAAGTAACCGCAGTCAGTTCGAGGATAAGTGGTTAACTTGTGGGTTTCGTACAGGGCTTGGACCACTTCCAGCACCTCTGCAGCAGAATAACCATAGCGATTTGAGCCCTCCAATGTCAAATCGGATAATGAATAGGCCCGAGGATGCTGCTTGACTTGGAATTCGTTTTGATATGACGTCACAGTCCCTGGTCGATTGCTCACTCGCTCCACTAAGGAGTTGGCAATAGATAGGTCGATTAAGCGGTTGTCTTCATCCAGTCCTGGTTGAGACGCATTCGGTTTGAATTCAGCGAGAAAGGTTTGCCCCTGATCACTAAATACTGCTTGGATGGTATAAAACGGTTTGGATTGAAAAGCAGTGATTTGCCTGTCTCTATCCACAACAAGTTTTAAAGTAGGCGTTTGAACCCGCCCGACTGTCACTAGCGCGCGGGCTCCATTTTTTGAGGCGTTAAGCGTATAGGCGCGACTCAAATTCATACCGATGAGCCAATCCGCCTGGCTTCTTGCCAATGCGGCTTGACCAAGGCCGAAATAGACCTGATTATCTTTCAGGGATGCAAGGCCGCGTTGAAGAGAAATGGCGTCATGTGCGGCCACCCAAAAACGTTGCACGGGCTTTTGGTTGTTAAAATACCTTAGAACCTCATCAATCAAAAGCTGCCCCTCTCGATCTGCATCGCCTGCATTAATGATCAGAGTCGCTTCTTTAAGGAGAGCGCCTATAAGGTTTAGCTGTTTTTTGGTATCCGCTTTGGGCTCAATGATCCATTGCTCAGGGATAATCGGGAGATCTTCTGCTCGCCATAATTTTTTACCGGTTTTTGAGCTTTTGGGAATGTCCTCTGAAAGATAGCGATCGGGTTCTGCAAGCTCCAGCAAATGGCCAAAACACCAGGTGATTTTATCCTGTCCGCAAATAATATACCCCTCCTCCTTCGCCGTTACCCCAAGCTCATCGGCAATGGCCCTTGCGACCGACGGTTTTTCTGCAATAAATAGCCTCATGGTTCCTCCACTTAGTCAATGTCACCAAATTACAATGGGTGTGATGATCCCTTTAATTTGTTTCATTTGGATTAATCCGTAATAACGAGCGTCAAAAGACAATGGACTTTGATTGGTCATGGTTAATACTTCTTCGGATTTAAGTCGGTATTGTGTGACCTGCCATCGTCTCATCGGACGATGCAGCCCGTCATGAGATTGGGGTTTACTAAAGGGGAGCAAAAACTGATTGACATAGACACCGTTTAAAGTAGTTGACACCCTATCACCCGCCACGGCAGCAACTTGTTTCATCAAGTAGCCGTAATGACCTTTGCAAAACCCCCGCTCGAGGTAGCCTCTCCTTCTCCCTTCGCGAAATGCGTCTCTATCATCAGGGCAAAACAGGATAAGGCTGTTTTTCTTTACACTGCCTGAATCTAATCGATAAAGCCCTTTAGGAATGGAGTCACTGGTATTGAGTCTAAATCCGGCAATCAATAAAAAGATCAGGAGAGATAATAGTCCTATACAAGAAAAGCAAAGGAGGCGAATACACTGCTTCATAATGTGATTTCCTCTTCCCTGGTGAGGTTATGCCGAAGGACGTCCGAACAACGGGGGGCTTCAACGGCGGCACGCGCAACAAACACTGGATCTTTAAAGTACAGCGGTTGCTTGCCATAAATTGCAGGAAACCCCGCTGCATAAATCACCATATCTCCTGCCTCTGTAATCAAGCCATTCGGGTCTTTTTTGGGACCAGGAATTCTCCGGCACTCCTCAGCCGTTAACAGTGGTCGTGAGACTTCCTGAGTCGTTTTGGATATTTGGGTTAAAAAAGAGGATATTCTTTTGCCACTGATGGTGACGTGCTCTTTCACAATGGTGGTGGTTCCAGTCAATTTTGATAAATGCTCTGCAGTTTCCAGCCGATTAGGCGGATAGGCATTCTGAATGTGACAATTAGAAGTAATCGTTTCATCGGGACCATAGCCACGCTCGCGACTTTTCAATTGATTAATGTCCTGACAAATCAGGTAGAACTTCAGGCCATAGCCTGCAACAAACGCCAACGACTCTTGCAAGATGTCCAACTTACCAAGGCTTGGAAACTCATCAATCATGCATAGCAGTCGGTGCTTATAGGTTTTTTTGGTTTGCACAAAAGACAATCCGTTGCTATCGGTAACCCGTTCAAATTCCATTTTGTCAGCCAACAGCCGGACTATCATATTAATCAACACCCGAATTAGTGGCTGAAGTCGTGCTTTATCATTGGGTTGTGTCACAATATAAAGACTGACAGGCGACTCATGGTTCATTAAGTCTTTAATGCAAAAATCTGACGCCGATACATTATGCGCGACCACCGGATCACGATATAAGGATAAATAAGACTTAAGGGTGGATAATACAGAGCCGGCTTCGTCCTCTGGTCTATCGATCATATCTCGCGCACTGGCACTAATGACCGGATGAGTTTTGCCATCACAGTGTGGATATTGCGTCATTTCAATCAGTAAATCCGCTATATTAATGTTTGGATCAACCATCATGCGATCAATAGTGGGCAGCGAGGCAGGTTCGCCTAAGTCTTTTAGTTTATACAGACAATGCAGGATGAGGCCCACCAGCAAGGCTTGGGAAGTTTTCTGCCAGTGCGATTCAAGGCCTTTACCATCCGGATCGACCACCAGAGTTGCAAAGTTTTGCACATCCCCTACTTCAGCCTCCGTTCCAAGCCTTATCTCATCCATTGGATTCCATCGTGCACAGCCGGTGCGGGTTGCTGGTTCAAACCGGATCACCTTATTATGGGCATGTTGTTTTCGCCATCCAGCCGTTAATGCCCAGAGTTCCCCTTTTAAATCGGTAATCACAGCAGATTGTTTCCATGACAAAAGAGTTGGTATGACAAGACCCACGCCCTTTCCTGAACGCGTTGGAGCATACGTCAGAACGTGTTCTGGTCCATTGTGACGTAAATAGTGGAGCACCCCTTTTTCTTCGATTGCACCGATATAAACGCCTTCGTTATGCCCCATCAATCCGGCTTGCTTTATATCATCCTGATTGGCCCAGCGGGCTGAGCCATGCAGGTGTTCACTCAGTTTATTGTTCTTAGAAGCCTGGTTTATCAATAGGATAACGATGAAAAAAAAGGAGGTTGACATCGTAAATAAACCAAAGGCTATCGAGAAATCAGCAGGGTAATAGGTCCGCCACTTAACCCACCAAACAATAATTTGCCAGGGTGCATACCAATGAGAGAAAGCCTCCCCCAATAAGGGATCATAATGTAACTTATACGCGATGAATTGAGTGGCCCCCTGCATACTCAACAAAACAGCACTCAAAACAAGTCCCAAGGTCAGTCGATTGATTTTAGTTCTAGCGGGTTTCTTTATCAGAAGCCCAATGCCCTTATTCATTTTCATGTGAGCTCACCCATCCTTTCTGGCGCGAAGACAGACGCTAACGCCCGCTCGGCTTCCTTATTGTGATAGCTACTGCTCACTCGACGTGGTGTTGGAAGTTCACGCTTGACTTGCACTGCATCGTGATAGAGGACTTGGCGTGTTTGTTGAATAGTAACCGGCGACGCAGCGGGACTATTGACTCCATGCGTATTAAAATATTGATTGAGCCATTGCTGCCATTTCATTGCTTTTTTAATAAGATCAGCACGGTAAATCTGATTGTAGTGTGGGGTTTTGGAATGATAGTTCGCCGCTCGCGTCCAAATGTCTTGACTGTCATGCAATAAATGCTTTCTAACGCGCCAGGCGGCCAAATCATAGGCATAACAACCCGGTCTTGCAACATCGGATGGCTTGATACCATACTTTGCGAGATCGCGAAGATAAACGGTATTGAGCTGCATGCTGCCTACATCATACGTGCCATTCCTGTTTTTTGACCACTGATTAGGTCTTCCGCCTTCTTTCTCAGCAAGCGCTAATAAAATATTGGTAGGTACCTGATATTTAATGGATGCCATAATAGAACAGGCAATACGCTCTTGATGAATGATTGAAAAATCGACAGGGATTGGCATAGTAACTCCGGCTTAAGATTTATTAACAAATTGACTGACTTCATCATGCGTCTCAGGGCTTGGATTCTGCTGCCCCGCGGTTAAACTGCCCTCACTCGCCGATGGCAACCCATCCGGTTGATCACCTGCAACACTTTGTGATTTTTCATTGATGGACTGGGCAACCTGTCCGCCCGGGGTTTGCGCAATGCGTGAAGTCATGGCCGTTTTTACCGAATCCATTTTTTGGCGCATCACGTCTGCAGTCCCAGCTGCGAGATGAGCTCCCATGGAGGACACGAAGTGTCCGGCTTTCCCCATAGAAGCAGCTAAACCGCTTCCTGATGCACTGGCAGCCCTCGACTGCGACGCTGCTTTAAAGGCTTCAGACAAAGCCGAGCCTGCCCCGGCAATATTGGCGACAGCTGATGTTGCCATGGAAACACCACCAGCGACGGCCGCTCCAGCCATGCTTGCAGCACCCATGGCCGTACTCAGCCCAACGCCAGGCCCCCCATTAAAGCCACCACCCGAAACAATGCCCGACAACATCGGAGGGATCTTGTTGATAATGGATAATAAAATGATTGAGACGACCAGCATCACAAGCAATTCTTTGATCGATATTTCGGTGGACATGGCCGTGTAATATTGATCTACAAAGGAATGACCAATGCCCACAATCAGCACCATCGCGAAGGCCTGAACAGCAATCCCCAAAACGGTTTTGTAATAATTAATTGCAATATCCTGCGTCCAACGGCCGCCACCAAACCCTAGTAAAAAAATGCCGCCATACGTAATGATCCAGGCTGAAATGAGGATGAGTAACATATTGACGGCGACTAATGCTAAAACGACTAAAATAACCGCGGCGACGATCAACCCAACCGTTGTCGTGGCCGGTGACCAGATGGAGGAATTATCGACCACCTTGGACGCAATATCAAAACCTACATCCATTATTCCGGAAGGCGAGACCGACTGCTTCAACCCTGAAGCGTCTGCTGCAATCTGTCTTAAAGAGGCGATGAAAGCGTTGGCAATGGCAGGGCCATGGATTAATAACCAATTGAAAAACCCAGTGACAATTAAAAAGCGCATGGTTTCAGCCAGAAACTCCTGGATCTCGGCTCGCTTTAAAGCCAATAAGCTGTACGTCCAAATCATACTGAGCAGTACTAAACTCCAAAATAGCCAGCTGGCATAGGCCGTAATTTTGGTTTCCCAGGTTGCGGAAGTACTTTGAAAACGATTTAAAATGCTGTCAAAAATATTCGCACCACTGATTCCAGATCCCGCATAGAGGCTTGATGCGCAAAGCATAAGCCCCAACAGGATACACATTTTAGCCACGGTACTTTTCATAGGTTCACCAGGATTGAGGCGTGCTTTTTTGAAAACTGCCCTTTCTAAAACAGGCATCCCCAATGGCTTGCAACTCTTCTTGACTGCGCCCTTCTCTTGGACTGTCGCAGGTTAATTGAGCCAGTTGCTTCGCCTTGCTCTCGGCTTTCGCCTGGTCATTTTCACAGCCCACCAGGAAAAAAACAGCTATTCCCACTAGCATCAAAAATCGATTCATAAATACTCCTTGATTGTGATTAAACGGTTTACCAGGACATCGGCTTACTCTTTTGAAATTTTCCAGCTCGAAACCGCTCATCGCCCGCCGCAAGGATGGCCTCCTTATTGACTTCAGAAGCGGCTCGTGTGGCATTGGCATTGTGTTCGGCAATCATTAGACTTCTAATTTGCAATAATTGATGATTCTCGGCACTGGCTAATTGGGATGCTGCTTGAATCGCTTGCTTTTGGCCTTCGGCGTTTTGTGCATGGGCTTGCAATGTCTTTAGTTTCGCCGCATCAGACTTTAAGTTTTTTTGCTGGCTATCAATCCCGCGCAGCAGCGCATCATTGGCGCGTTTTTGAGCGACGGAGGCAGACAATTGGTTTTGTTTTAGACGTGCAATTTCTGCCTCACTAAACTTGCTGTTGCTGTAATATTCCTCACTTTGATACCGGTTCAGATATGCATCCAGACTGCCAGCTTCCTGTTTGTAATAGTCAATCGTGTCTGTGGTATTGATTAAATGAGAAATGACGCTGTTAGCATCATCCCATTGATATGAGGTCAACGATTTGGTGTTCTCAAGCATCGTGTTATACTGTTCCAGTTGATTTTTATACGCTTGCACCTGATTGGCTATCATTTTGAGATTTTGAGCCCAGTTGGTCGCATCAAAGACGGGTGTACCCGAAGCCGATGCAGCAAAAACCAGCCCCCATAGAATCATTAATTTCACTTTCATCATCTCTTCCTCATTTATTTCAGTAATCAAAGACGCGATACGGTTTTTTAAAGACCAAATCTTTAGTCACGATAATGTTAAATTCATACCCGGAGCCAATCTTGATATCGGGTGCGATATTTAAATTTTTGGCAATCAACTGTGCCGTAACTTCCCCAAGCTGCTGTCCAAGAGCCTGGCTTAAAACGCTGCCTGCCGTGGGTTGGGAATAGGCGCCATTATTTGCATGGTTTAGGCTCTGGCTGTAGGTAATGCCACCGACTATTCCCGACATCAGCATGGCAGAGCCAAAAATTCTAAGGTAATGATGGTCCACCTGGTCACGAAATCCGGCCATGCCGGCGCTATCGGTTCCTGGCATCGAGCCAATATCCAGCACTCTGCCATCGGGAAAGGTCAATCGTTGCCAAGCCACTAATAAGGTATCCTGACCATAGGCCACCTCACTGGAATAAAGGCCAAACAGTTTAGTGCCCTGCGGAATGAGAAGGTTGCGTCCAGTTGCCGTGTCATAAACAGACTCGGATACCTGACCAATGATTTGGCCAGGTAACTCCGAACGAACCCCACTTATCATCACCCCTGGAATGACACTTCCTGTTCGCAGTTCATAAGGTGTACTTGGATTGCTAAGTGACGCGTTTAGCGCCCAGCGCGCCTCGTTTTCGCTACCCCCTAGGGTTTTTGGCAGTGCGTTTCGGCTAGGTTGTCCTGCCTGAAGAACAACCAATGATTCCTGACTTGGTAGAGATGGACTTATCAATTCACGCTCTGAAATTCCCTCTTTCGCTGGTGCACCCAAACTGTCCTTATCCAGGGCAATGAGTGTCCTGGCCTTAACCGCTTCTTCAAATTGCTGGGTTTTATCTTGGCGAATTCGCTCAATTTCGGCATCGGGAATGCGCTCATCCTGATAGGGCTTGGGAGGGCTGTCTGAATCATCGACTATTGCCACGGGTAAGCTGACTGTTTGTGTTGTTTGAATGGTTTGAACTGTAGAGGGGATTATCCCTGGACTCTGTTTTCCGACCACCTCTTTTGCCAAACTGATACTGCTTTGTCCGGCCGTTTCCCTGGTGTTTACAAAAGATGCGACGTGGTTTTGGGCGTTCGCTCGTTTAACCGTCACCATCACAATTAAAAGAACGAAAACGGTCACTATGCCAATCCCAATCAGTAATGGCCTATTATTAACTCGTTTAACTCCTGCACTATTTAACTGGTCAGGTGAAGTGTCCGCTGACAATAAATCCTTCCCTTCGCTCATAATGACTCCTGAACCGTCCAGCCGCTCACTGGAACCAGCTCGCCATGATAGAGACGATACGCGCGGCTTAATGAGCGCTCGCCTACAAAAACACTCACTCGATATAAATGCGAAGCAATGGGGGCATCCACCACATAGGAAAAGTTGGCTTCCCGTGAGGAGGTTGTTTTTTCCATCACCGCAAATCCTTTTTGGCGTAACCCCTCAATTAATTGAAGCCCAAAGGGATCGGCAATCGATTGGGAAAGGCACAATCGATTTTTAGCTGGCGGATACACATGGCTAAGTTCTAAAGCCGTATCGCGGGCCATCCGCTCAACCCCATGAGGGGGTAATTGGGTAAAGTTGCCATAGCGAAGACTGGTGCAGCTGGCTAAACAACTAATACACAATAAAAGAAGGAATGGTTTCATGGTCTAGCATCTCGTAATGGTGATTTTTTGTTGCGCCCGTCCGCTGCCGACTATCAAAATGGCTTTATCAAACACACTGTCCACGATATAGCGGCACCCCTGAATCCGGTAATTGACCATAATTGATTCCGGTTTTTTGAACACGCCTCTGTTTCGAAGCACCAACAGTGCCGGGGCTTGCCCTTGAGAGAGAGTCCCAGGCATTTCAATAATGGTTTTAACCCCATCGTTATAAACCCGCAGAGGCTTAAAGCGCGCACTGCCCTGAATGCGATAATTAAAATGCAAATTCCCCAAATACTCCCTGGTTTCAGGAATCGTATTGCGCTCTGTCGTTTCTTTCTGAATTTGCTGAATCATCCGCCACTTCGCCTGTGCTTCATCAGGATAAATAAACGACACATAAGGCATGAATTCATGACGTGTTGATTTAAGCCTGAAGTGATAGGTTCTTTTGTCGGTAGTGACTACCAGGGAAGTGTCCAGCCCCACATCAAGTGCCTTAATCAATAAATGAAGCGTCTGATTAGGCGCCCTACCCGTCACCGAGGGCTCCACAGTAAATCGAGGGTCGCCAACATTTAAGTTATTAATCTGCTCACCAGGCTGAAGGGCGACATCACACACTTGAAGAACCGCACAAACCACCCGGGTTTGGCCCGAGCCAAACACAAAACTTATCGATCCATCGGCTGCGGCCACGGGCTTACTAGTCGCACTACCGGTCTGCCATTTTTTACCAATCGCAATCGCCTGACGCTCCTGAAAGGATAATTGCGCAACTCTTTTGGAAAAATACCGCTCCGCCATGTCATCCTCTCCATGGGCCACACTTAAAAGCGGGAACACCAAACAAAGACTAAGCAGTAACCCTCTCATGCGTGCTCTCCTGTAGTGATGTCACGGGACCAGTTAAAATCACGAATGTAAAGAAAATGGGGGTTTTTCAATAAGACCTCACTCGATACTCCCTTTAAGTCCAAGGCTTGATACAAGGTCACAATGGCTTTCATAGCAAAGGGTTTTTCCTTAATGGCTCCATCACGCCCTCTGACGGTTTCAATCCAGTCCACCTGCCAGGAGCTTTCTGTTTCCTGAAGAACCGATTTGATTTCGATACTCACCATTTCATGCGTCGCTCTATCGAAAGGGTTGGTATTTTGCTTACCACTGTAAAATTCCTGTACTTTTGTGAGTGCGGCATCATTATTATTGAGGTAGGAATACACTTGAAAAACTGCCTTTTTTTGTAAGTCAGCGTCTGCACTGACTAAGCGCAGGCTTTCGATAAAATGAGCCGCTGCCGCTCGATAATCGTCCAAACTGGCCTCTGATACCAAGTCTCCTCGAGTCACTGATAAGGTGTTGCCATTGGCGTCTTGCTGAAAAACTAAGGGAATGAATTTAGATTGGCTTCCAATTGAAATCACCCCACCTACAGCAGCCAGAGCAATTAAAAGACTACCAATGGCAACCACTTGCCATACTTGAAGCGATTTCATTAACCCGGCGGTATGCACATTCCAGGCGCGTCTTGCGTTTAAATAAGGATTGCTCACGTTCCTTTCCTGTTCATTGGCAAGCCCCCCTGCCTTGAATACCCCTTTTTGTTTACTCATGCTGCTACTCCGTAATGTTCTGCCGTATAGTCATCCAGATTTATTCCTTTTTCATGAAGCCAAACCGATGGCCAGGATGCGCCATGCGTGGCTTCAAGCGTTCTAATACGGTCAATTGAATCGAGATCCGTTGCACCGACAAATGAAAGCGCTAACGGTCCTAATGCCAATTGATACAAACGCTGCCCTTTCTCGCTCATATAGTAGTAATCCCGCTTAGGCTGTGCATTCGCCACAATCTCAATCTGTCTTGGATTAAGCCCCATACGCGCATACACTGAGGCCACTTCGGGATCCCGTGCATTAAGGTTTGGCAAGAAAATTTTCGTGGCCGTGGATTCCACAATCGTGTCCAAAATTCCGGACTGGGTGGCATGCGATAAATGCTGGGTCGCCATAAACACGGTGCAATTCTTTTTAGCCATCGAATCAAGCCATTCGGCGATTTTTTTGCGAAATACAGGATGGGCAAGCATTAACCAAACCTCATCCAATGAAATCAGTGTGGGTCTGCCATCTAAGGAAGTCTCAATACGTCGGAATAAATACAAAAGCACGGGCAGGGCAAATTTCTCGCCTAAGCGCATCAACTGCTCAATTTCGAAAGTCATGAAGGATGACCACCCAAGGCCATCGCTTTCGGCATCCAGTAAATGGCCCATCAGTCCATCAATGGTGTATTGTTTTAAGGTCTCGCGAATGGCCTCATCCTGAATCGTCATGACAAATTCAGACATCGTTTTTGAGCCACTCTGGTGCATATTGAGGATGGCATAGCCTATTTCATTGCGCTGATGAGGCGTGGTATTTAAGCCATTGAGTGCAAGAATCGTATCTATCCACTCCATGGCCCACGCCCTATCTTCCCGGGTGTCCAAAAATTGCAGGGGGGCAAACGCTAAGCGGGACTCTTTAGCACCGATGATATAATGTTCACCGCCTACGGCTTTACAGGTGGGATACATCGATAAGCCCTTATCAAATGCAAACACCCGTGCATTCTTATAACGACGCCAGGACAAGGCGATTAATCCCAAATGAGTAGACTTCCCGGAGCGCGTCGGACCAAACATAATGCCATGCCCTAAGTCCCTGACATGTAAATTAAGCCTAAACGGGGAATTGCCATTCGTGACGCAGTGCATTAGAGGCGGTGAGTTCGGTGGAAACAAAGGGCAGGGGGCTTTATTTTCACCCGTCCAGAGGCTGGAAGTGGGCAGCAAGTCTGCCAAATTCATGGTGTTAATTAATGGCCGTCTGACATTTTCCACCCCATGCCCAGGCAAACTCCCCATGAAGGCATCCAGGGTATTTACGGTTTCCGTTCGCGCAGTAAATCCAAGGGCATTGATATTTTTTTCAATATAACGTGCAGCCTCTTCTACTAGCACCCTATCTTCATCCATTAAGACGACCACCGATGTGTAATAGCCCTGCCCGACCATACCGGAATTTGTTTCAGCAATCGCAGCGGCCGCATCTTCGACCATGGATAAGGCGTCCTCATCAATCACACCAGAACTTGTGTTAAAAACCTGGTCGAAAAACCCTCTTATCTTTTGTTTCCACTTTTTACGATACTTTGTGAAATGCGCGACCGCTTCATGAGGATCCATGAAAATAAACCGCGAACTCCAACGGTAGGCAACGGGCAATTGCGTTAAGCGGGTTAAAATGCCGGGATAAGACTCCAAAGGAAAGCCTTCAATCGCCACGCACTGGATGAATTGCCTGCCAATTTTAGGGGTTACACCGGAAAGGAGCTCCTGCCCCCCAATCAGTGCATCCAAATAAATCGGGTGGTTCGGTAAATTAATCGGATGGTTTAATCCTGTGGCGCAAAATTGAAGGTGTTTTAAAAAGTTTTCCTGTGTGACTACTTTCCCTGCTTCGTCGGTTACCTCCTCTGACTGAAGACGCTCGAGCGTTAAAGCTGCGCTCATCCGTGATTCAAAATGGACACAGGCCTGTTTAAACTGTTCAATGAGTGCTTTGGTTTGCGCTTTTTTGGTAACTGCAGCCTTGTCATCATCAAACATCAACGCCACAAACTTTCGCTCGGCTAAAATAGGCGGTAACCAGGTTAAGGTGATAACGAAATAGCCTTCATACAATGTTCCCAACTGTTCAAAGAGCCGTCTTCGTTCCTCATCCACTGCCAATGAAATGCGATCAGGAAATGCCGATTGGCCAGGGGCGCTATAGGAAGGCGCTTCCCCTCGTATAGCATCCACGTGAATCATCCAGCCAGAGCCCATGGCTGACAGCGCCTGGTTTAACCGGAAAGACACCATTTCAGAGACTTCTTCCGTTTGATTGGCGCTATCCTCAGCGCGATACATCCAGGCGGCCATAAAGGCACCGTTTTTCCCCACAATCACGCCCTCATCCACCACAGCGGCATAATTTAATAAATCGACAAATCCCTCGCGTTGATCCCGATGGTTCTTTAAACGATACACGCGACTTTCCTGCCTCACCTGGGCAAACAAAAGACCCAGCAATGTGAGACCTGTCAGTGCAATGAGTAATGTCATCCCCTGAATCATCAATATCCCCTGGAATTGGACCTAAATGGTGTGGAGCGCGCCGGATAATAACGCTTGTAACTGCGCTGCCTTAAATACACTGCTCTCATGCCTGGGTCTGATTTAGCCATTAATCGCAACACTTTCAACGAGAAAAACCACAACGCGATCCCTACGCCAATGGACAACCAATCCTGAGCGGCAAAGATTAAAATGCCGCTGAGCAATCCTGAAAACATGACTAGCTCTCGATCACCACCCATAAAAAGGCTTGGTCTGTTACCGGAACGTCGAATCGGAATGGTCCTAAGCGCCATGGGCATTCTCATTCATTAAGGATTGAACGACAGGGGCAGTGATTTCAGCCCCTTTTCCAGTAATGGCACTGAGAGTATTTTTAGCGGCAATGACGAAAGAAAGGACCAGGACCATCACCAGTAAGGTTCTTAAAAACCCATTCATTTCCCCGCCAAAAATCAGTGCAGTACCGGCACCAACCATGGCTACAATCGATACCGCATACGCCACGGGTCCAGATACTGAATTGACAATTTTGTTAAGCCAACTTTCGTAAGGAAGATTACCGCCCGCAGTGGAGGCTAAGGCTGGATGGCACAGCAAACACAGTGAGAGGACCGCAAATACCAAAAGCCATACCTTTTTTTGATTGATTAGTGAATTGCTCATTATTTTCTCCTTAATTTGATGCCATCTGTTTAATCACATACTGGCCATTGACAAACCCATCGAGCGCAATCACCTCTTGAACGACACGCCCCTGCGGTGTTCTTGCGATATGCACGACACAGTGCACCGCCTCTCCAATTAATGGCTCAATTTCAGAGGGCGCTCGTGGGTTTCTGGTAATTAATGATTTCAGTCGCGTAAGGCCTGCCAAAGAATGGTTCGCGTGAAGGGTTGCAGCGCCGCCTTCATGCCCGGTATTCCAGGCATCCAATAAATCCAATGCTTCTTCGCCCCTAACCTCCCCGACCAGAATCCGGTCCGGCCGCATGCGAAGGGTGGTTTTAAGCAGCATCGTCATACTGACATCCATGCTGGTGTGATACTGGACCGAATTCTCGGCAGCACACTGGATTTCTCCGGTATCCTCAAGGATAAAAATACGTTCAGACGAATCATGAAGGACCATTTGATGGATAATGGCGTTCACTAAGGTCGTTTTGCCGGAACCCGTGCCGCCAATCACAAGAATATTGCGGTGAGTCGACACGGCCTCTTTGATGGCCTCACATTGAGCGGCGGTCATGATATGGGCGCTCACATACTCATCCAGGCTAAATACCGCGATCGCCTTTTTGCGAATGGCAAAGGTTGGGGATGAAACAACCGGCGGCAGCTGGCCTGCAAAACGGGAGCCATCCAGCGGCAACTCGCCTTCCACCATGGGTTTGTATCGTGTGACTTCCTTGCCATGAAATCCTGCAACGGTTTTGATGATGGATTCCGCACGCCCCGAAGACACATGGCCGATACACGTCATTTTTTCGCCCAAACGCTCCTGCCAGAGTTTCCCATCCGCATTAAGCATCAGCTCCACCGTTTTTGGATCAGCCAGCGCGTTCTCAATCAATGGGCCCATATCACGGCGAAGCTTTTCGCGGGCTCTGTCTTTAACGGTAATTAGCCTCTCTTCCTGCTCCAACATGGCTCTTTCCTTAAACACTTAATGGCATTTTTTGGGGTTGTTGCTTAAATTGATTAATGAGCCGCTCCAACACGTCTTCCTGCTCGGGGTCGAAGTTATCCGAACCCTTATTTTTTTGACTTTCCCACCAGATCCGGCGTTGAATTTCGTCGCGGTGAATCGGCATAATCCTTGGGGCATCAATAGCTAACTTCACCACGTCCGCGTTAATTCCCATGACGGTGCAATACACCACATCGCCGATGACCACGGATTCCCCTATTTTTCTTGTTAAAATCAACATCTCTAACTCCTTTTTAAGGCTAAAAAAATCCCGCCTGGCCGGTTAAAGGCCATCATTCAATCATTCTTTAATTCGGGTTAACGGTAAAACGTTGTCCAGACCTACCTACTGTTCAGAACAAAATGGATACTCCTATCAGTAACGAATCCTGGCCCGGAATATGATCAAGGTGGCCCCGTTCAGTCAGTGAATCGACCTGATAATTAATATCGTGACCAAAGAGATGCTGGTAGCCTACAAACAGATAACTGTTATCGCTAAATCCATAGCCAATGCCTACTTGCAACTCAGGCGTTGTTTCTGACACATCATTCACCTCATTTCTGTCCACCTGCAGTTGCCTGAAGGCAATCCCTCCTTTCGCATAGCCAAAGAAACTTGACTCAAAAGGGGTTAATTTCAGGGTAGCTAATAGGTCAATGCTGGGTTTGATAGTGGCGTGAATGGGCTCGCCTGCCAGTATATCGAGCAGAGGCTTTGGAATGGCCAGGCGCATGCGAACGCCGTTTTGTAAACCAGACTCCAGGCCCAAATGAATATTGTCATTCACAGCATACTGCGCTTCGAAAGCCAATCGACCTAAGGCACTTTTCCCATCATTTGCGTAGCTATTCTGATAAATGGTGCCACCAAAACTACCGGAAATTCCCCAGTAAAAAGGGGCACAATCAAAGCAATCCCTGGCATGCAAAGAAGTACAGAAACACGCTAGCCAAAGTAAAACCCACCCTTTCTTCATCGATTGCCTCCCTTAAAATCGCGCAATGGCGCGCACTTGCCCGACGGTATTGGATTTACTACTGGCCATGAGCTCACCTGTCGAAAAGTTGATTAACCAGGCCTCAGCACTACTTCGCTCAGTCGAGCTCCAGTAAAAAGTTGGCGCAAAACGCGTGAGATTGTTTTCATGCAAATTGGTATATAAGAGCTGTAACTCATAAGCAGAAGGCAAATACCAGGCACTATGGCAATGCACACCACTTGCGATGGGTGTCTGACACGGGGTTATTCCATCTTCCAGAACCTGGAATTGTGAGGCGACCAAAGCCGCAAATTGCCCCTTCTGATTGTCAATTGTTTGCTGCGCAATAATTAAACGCGTATTGGTTTCACCAGCGCCTATTCCATCGCCTTTGGCGTTGGTAATTTTGTTACCTGAAGGACCGTTTCGCCATTGAACGCCTGCATCGGTTACATCGATTTTGCTGGCTGTTAAGCCATGCTGACCTGATTTATCCACATAAAAAACAATGCCCCCCAGGTACTCTTCGCCGACTCGGTGTTTCACCATCTGGTTTTCTCTCATCATTTCGATGGATTGGCTAAGGGCGTCAATCTGCTGTTTCAAGCCACTTAAAACTTGTTTAATGGTTTGAACATCCTGGACTAGCCGGTTGACTACTGGCTGAAGAGCACTCACTTCTTGCTGTACTCCACCAAGCCCTTGTTTCACGGTGCTAGTGTCTTGCTGTAACTGTGCAATTTGTATTACTGCAAAATCAGCTTGCTGATGCAATTTCGTCAAGTGCTCCCATAATTCAGCCTCATCCACCGCATAGCTATTCATCGATATCAAACTGCCTATTAGTGCTGCCAAAACATTTCGATTCATGCTCAGTTTCCTAAAATGCGTGAATGGGACGAATTTTGGCGAGACTGGATTTTTGAGCGACTTGTAACTGTCCGTCTCCAAAATCCAGTTGCCAGGCTTCTGAAACACTGTGCTCGGTTGAACTCCAATAAGGCGCATTGGTAAAGCCTCCAAGACCATTTAAATGCAAAGTGGTTCTTAAGAGCGATAATTCGAAAGCCGAGGGAAGGTACCAATTGCCATAACAACGATGCGTCTCATCGCAAGCGGTCATGCCGTCTTCTCTAGTTGAAAAATGATGTGCCGCTAACGCGGCAAAGACACCGTTTTGGTCATCAATTGTTTGTTCCGCAATGATTAATTGGGTATTGGAAAAGCCCGCAAAAAGTCCATTTCCTTTCGCATTAATGGTTTTTTCACCACTCTCTCCATTTTGCCATTCCAAAGAAGCCCCCTCATTGACATCCATTTTGGCAGCGACCAGTCCATGCTGACCCGACTCATCCACATAAAAGATGATCCCTCCTTGATAAGCCTCACCTACTGCATGCTGTAACTTATTAATCCGTGCTTCAATGACTTGCGTTTGCCCCACTTGCTGATTTAATGCGGCATCAATGAGTTGGTTGTGCAAGGCCAATTGATGAATTTCATTCTGCAAACCTGTTAGCATCCCTCTAAGCTGATTGATTTGACCATCGACATATTCTTTTGAGGTAGGACTACACCAGACGGTCTGGCTCACAAGCAGTAATAGGCAAGCCCCTGTTATGGGGGGGAATGAGCGTCTTGGGAAAAATCGATGATTTGTTTTCATAACTGATTATTTCACCATTAAATTTTTTAAACGGGCCAAATGGTTGGCATCACAGTGTGCTTCTCGAATTTCAACAGCAACCTGTTCAGGAATTTCTATTCCTAACCGGACTTGTTTGGCGGTCATTCCTAACACGGTAATGAAAATGTCTCGGGCGATAACCACACTCTCGCCTATCTGCTTCGTTAAAATCAGCATGCAATGGTTTCCTGCATTAACGCATTGGTTATTAATCTCATGTCAGGTATTATTTCCAATTCCATTGACCGTGTAATGTCCTCTCGCGAGAGGACTTGATATTGATAGAAAATTATGATAGAGAAACACCCATTTCCTCACGAGTTTAGCTGGACTAACGAGGTACGTGCCCATGAACTCGATGCACAGGGCATTGTGAACAACGCCCATTACTTTTGTTACTTTGACCATGTGAGAACTCTGCAGATGCAAGCCCTGGGCTTTGATTGGGTGCAGTTAAGTCATAGAGGATTTAACCTGGTGCTTGCAAAGGCCAGCATTGATTTTCTTAAGTCGCTTTCTGCCTTCGATGCATTCTCGATCGTTTCGCGACTGGAACCTGAAGGCCGTCTTAAACTTATCTTTAATCAAACGCTTTTCAATAATCAGCGAGAACCGGTTTGTCGGGGAATTAACACCGTGGTCTGTGTCGATAAAAGCAGAGGAAAACCAATCACCATCGACAAGCTACTTGCTGAGTTAAGACACCTTAAGCGCCCTGCCCTGCTCGAGATTGAGTAGTGAAACAGGTCTTATTACCCGTTGTTCAAAACTATTCATTCGGCCAATAAGACCTCGATGAATACACTCCAGTAAGATATCCGCCAGTTTTAGACCACCAAACTGCTTCCGGATACGGGTTAAGTAGACCTTTACCGTGACAGGACTAATCGACAACAGCTTTCCTATCTCTTTAAAGGAACGCCCTTGAGTGGCGTACCACAAACACTCTTGCTCACGCTCGGACAAATAAATTTCCTTTTCATACCCTTGGCTAATCACTGCATGGCGGAGTGCCTGATTGGTTAACAGGAATGAAAATTTGTACTTGGGATTCGCTTCAAGAATTAAATCCAGGAAGTGATCGACGAACACCTTGCAAAACGCTTCAAAGGGCTTTTCAGTGCGCTTAAAAAATAAAGCTGCGTCTTCTGGCGGTCTTTTGGTAATGGCACTGAAGACAAATGTGCATTCGGAATGTGCTCGGACTAAATTGTACACTGGATGAAGAGAGTATTTATGCGCAAATAAATCCAATAATCGAGTCGATAAGGAACCTTCATCGCCGCAAAAATAATGGCCTGATTCATTAGGTACTAAGAGCTTTGGAGTAAATGTAAAGTCTTCAGTATACAAGCGCTCCTGATAATAGGTTTTTAGAATGGGAAAGACGTTGGATAAAATAAACACCCCTCCATCATTAAAAATCAAATACATGACAAAACTGTCAATTTGAATGGATTCAAGCTGCTTACATACCGCCTCAATTTGAGGCTTATAGGCAAGGCTAGTTATGTAGGGGATATCTTTCATTGAACTTCCTTTTCTCAATCAAGCAACTAAAACGCCGCCTGGTTATTCAATTTGGCTTGAAGTAATAACTGTCCTAATTTCAGGATTTTTTCTTCTGCTCCTCGTATCAACTGATTCAAGCTGGTGCGTTGGTTGGGAGCAGCTGAAGACAGCAATTTTTTAAAATGATTCGCTTCGGCATGCGCCTCACATAAATTCTGCTCAAGCGCTTGCGTGGTGGAATCTAATGTTTGCTTTTTCTCTGATATCAGTTCGACTGGTGTTTGCCAATGTCCTTTAGCAATCACTGTTTGGATTGCATTTAGCTTTCTAGAAAAATCGAGGCCGCATGCAGAAAAGTGTTTTTTGCTTAAAAGGCAGTAGCTTATTTCTTCCAAAAGCCCTGCTTTGTCATCCATCTGGATTCCGGATATCAACTGCTCTACGCGTAAAATCTGGTTTTGTGTGAGCTTATCGCTAATCATGGCATCTTTTGAGCTTAGCCTTGTGGTCTCTTTAGGACGATTAACCGCTCTTAAATCAAAAAATTCAACAGCAGCAGCAGCCTGTGACTTTGTGCTTTTCCTGTAGGGACCAGTCGATAAGTTGATCTCTGCTGCTGTTTTTTTAATTAATCCTTGGTTATATGGATCCTTAGTATACTTATTATTTATTAGCGTCGTCTTTTCCAGCCCCGGATTCTCCAGAGACGGATTTTCAGGCGCCGGATAGCTAGGGCCTGGATTCTTTGAGAGCCCTTCCTTAACGGGGGGCAATAATTCATCATTTGTGATAACTGGAATTTCTAGCACCAAATACTCTATGCCACCAAACCGCCCATTTTCTTCATGTCGGCAGATTGACTTCTGAATATAACCAGTTTCTTCTAGCTCTTTGATCAAATTTCGCACAGCGTCCCTGCCATTCGTAGCCCTCTCTTTTAGGTCGGTAACTCGAACCCTCCAATCATCGGGCAAAGACATTAGGTAAGTGTGCAGGCCTTTTGCCCCCCATGATAAGGACATATCATTGAGGCAGGTTTTATCGAGAATTAGAAAATTTTGTTGTTTTTTATGAATGCGTAGTACAGCCAT
>NZ_UGNW01000001.1:3307500-3585102 GCF_900452515.1 Legionella birminghamensis | reverse complement strand
AGAACACTCCTCATAACAAATCACATTGCAACAAATCGCAATCAATCAAGGTAACTGCCATTGAATCCATCCTGCTATCAGCAAGTCAACCCAAAAGGGGAAAACATTGAATATTGAAATATAAACACAACGAAAAAGCTTTTGAATAGCTTGCGTTGAATGGCAAAAAAATTATTGGGGAGCTAATTATACCTGCTGGCAATGAAAAAAACAGGCTTATCCACAAATTTAAGTCATTTAAATGCCATCTCGTGTTTATAAACACCTAGCCGAATCAGTTGCACAATGTCAAATCATAGTGAATTGAATCATCCCAAAGAGGAGAGAGCAGCTATTCAGATATTATTTTATTCGTTGTATTGCACCTTCTTCAAAATTGCTTAACTCAATTAATGCCTCACCTTGCATGCGAACAGGAATAGAATCCGGCCTAAAGGTACAATTCAAACTGGTATAAAAGCTAATGGCCTGAGTATTCCATGAAAAAGTATGCCATTCCATGCGGCAGCATTCCTTCTGCAGAGCAATCTGCGCAAGTCTGGATAAAAGAAGTGTCCCCATACGATGGTGCCGATGATTTTCAGAAATAAACAGATCTTCAAGATATAAAGCAGGAGCGCCAGCAGAAACAGAATAAGTAAAATGATAAATGGCCAATCCAGCTACTATATTATCTTCTTCAGCGACCAATAATGAAATATACGGTTGGCTGCCAAAGGCATGTCTGAGAAGCTTTTCCCTGGTCAACCCATTATCCTGGGGGGATTTATCCTCAAATACAGCTAGTTCATCAAGCAACTTGGTAATTGCTTCGAGATCATTAATCTCAGCTTCTCGTATTTTGATACTCATAACAGAAATCGAAACCAGAAAACTAACAGACTTAAGATGAATTTACGACATAAATAATAGTTTGTATATATGGTGATAGGAAATCTGTGAATAAACCTGGATAAAATAGCGCTGAATACAAGGGCATGAAGAATAACAACAATCGGTTCATTGCTGGATCAAGGCTTATGAACAAGATTTAACACGCCTTAACTCTATGTTTTATATAGTTATTTATGAGTTATTCACAGATCTTTCTGCTCTATATAATAAACACAAAATATAAACTATATTATTTTTTTATAATTAGTAACCGCGACTACAAAAACAGAAATTTGACAGAACATTTAAAGTCCACTATCATTGCCCACCTCTAAATCCTAAAGATCCGGTTTATTATGAAAAGAACTTTTCAACCCAGTAACTTGAAGCGCAAGCGCGATCATGGCTTTCGTCAACGCATGTCTACTCGAGGCGGACGTCTGGTTTTAAAACGTCGTCGTGCAAAAGGACGTAAACGTTTATCTGCTTAAGTGTATCGATTCACCAGAGCACGCCGGTTAACCAATAAAAAAGAGTTTAATCGCGTGTTTAATCAGGCTAATAAAACTGTAACATCAGATTTTGTAATACTTCATTGCAAAAATCCTGAGCAGTGTGCACGGATTGGGTTTGCTTTATCAAAAAAAGTGGTTCCCCAAGCCTGTCAAAGAAATCGCCTGAAGCGGCTTCTGCGTGAGAGTTTCAGGCACAGCAGTTTACCTGCTGTGGATATTGTAATCCTGGCACGCCCTGGTGTAATTAATTCAAGCAATGAGACCATACGTACAAAATTGGGTTCAGCATGGGAAAAATTAATCAAATTTTACGCCGCTTAGCTGTAATGCCCATACGATTGTATCAATTATTCATTCGGCCAGTTATGCGGCCATGCTGCCGGTTTTATCCGAGCTGTTCAGAATACGCCCTATCAGCAATTCAACAATTTGGCATTTGCAAAGGAACATGGTACGCCATTGCTCGTTTGCTCCGTTGCCATCCTTGGGCTGATGGAGGATTTGACCCTGTATTATCGAAAGAAGAGAAACCTTAATGGATACCCGACGAGTCGTTTTATATGCAGCCCTGGCGCTGATAATTTATGTTTTATGGACCAATTGGCAAATGGACTATCCAGCGCCGCAAACTACGAGTGCTGCAAATACATCCACCAGCAGCAAGCATCTGCTGCCTAATTTACCTGTAACAAACAGCAACACATCTGATTCTTTAGTCACCGATAAATCAGAGCCTTCTGCAAAGGAAAGTTCTGCACAATTAATCCATGTGAAAACTGATGTGTTTAACATTCTGATTGATCCCAAACAGGGCGATGTTGTACGGGCTCAGTTGTTAAATTACCCGGTCAGCGTTACCGAGCAAAATAAACCAATAACCATTTTGAATGAACAGGCTGACCAGCAGTATGTTGCTAATAGTGCTTTGTTTGTTCATGATGGGAAGCAAATCGACACAGTTGATTTTAATTTCACAAGTACCAGCAATGATTACCAGCTACAATCGGGTGAAGACAGTTTGCAAGTCTCTCTTGATGGAGAAACAGCTGATGGATTAAAAGTTAAAAAAATATTCACTTTTACCCGTGGAAGTTATTTAATCAACGTTGCCTATGTTATCAATAACCAGGGAACCGACATTTGGCAAGGTTACATGAATACGCAGCTGCTGCGATCTACTCCAGAAGAGGACAAGTCCAGCATGTTTCATGTTGGATCTTATACCGGCGCTTCCTATTCAGTTCCTGGCCAGTATAAGTACAAGAAAGTCAGCTTCAAAGACATGGAAAAAAATAATCTGAATGCAGATGCAAATGGCGGCTGGATAGCCATGCAGCAGCACTATTTTCTTAGCTCATGGATCCCCGCCAAAGAGGCTAAAAACACAATCTACACTCGTGCTTCTTCCGGCGATTACAGTATAGGTTCTGTCAGCCAGGCAATCCAGGTTAAACCCGGTCAGTCTCAAAATGTAAGTGCCGGTCTCTATGTAGGCCCCGAGAACACTGAAGTCCTTCAAGGTATAGCCCCTGGTCTTGATTTGACAGTGGACTACGGCTGGTTGTGGTTTCTATCCTCTATTTTGTTCTCGATAATGAAAGCAATTCATTCCGTTGTCGGCAACTGGGGTTGGGCGATTGTACTGGTAACTGTTTTAATCAAACTGGCTTTTTACCGTTTATCAGCAAGCAGTTACAAATCAATGGCGGGTATGCGTAAGCTGCAACCCAAATTACAGGCTCTGCGCGAACGCTATGGGGATGATAAGGCAAAATTAAGCCAGGCCACTATGGAGTTATATCGTGCTGAACAAGTCAATCCATTAGGCGGCTGCTTACCGATTCTGGTGCAGATCCCTGTTTTTATTGCCTTATACTGGGTTTTACTTGAAAGTGTTGAATTGCGTCAGGCTCCTTTTATATTCTGGATTAAAGACCTGGCTGCGGCTGATCCCTATCATGTTTTACCGATTATTATGGGCGCTACCATGCTTATTCAGCAGAAGTTAAATCCTGCGCCGCCCGATCCGACTCAGGCTAAAGTTATGATGTTTTTACCCGTATTGTTTACTGCCTTGTTCTGGAGTTTCCCCGCAGGCCTGGTTCTATACTGGATAGTTAACAACACACTGTCGATTCTGCAGCAATGGTATATTACGCGAAAGTACAGTGACGATAAGCCTTCAACCAAAAAACTGGTTACTGCGAAGTAATGAACAGTGAAACAATAGTTGCTATTGCTACTCCTCCCGGTCGTGGAGGAGTAGGTATTGTTCGTGTTTCCGGCAGCTTAGCCTACTCCATTGGTCTCCAGTTGAGCCGCCAAATCAAGTTAATCCCTCGACAGGCGATCTACAGCAATTTCTATAATCAAAATCAGGAAGTGATCGATCAGGGCTTGATTCTCTATTTTCAAAACCCAAATTCCTTTACCGGTGAGGATGTCATTGAATTTCAGGGACACGGTTCCCCAGTGGTGCTGGATTATCTTGTCAACGAATGTTTAGCTTGCGGTGCACGCTTAGCCCGTCCTGGTGAGTTTTCCGAACGCGCATTTCTAAATGACAAAATTGATTTGACACAGGCTGAAGCGATCGCTGATCTTATCCATGCCAGCTCACTGACAGCAGCAAGAATGGCTGTCCGTTCGCTGCAAGGGGAGTTTTCAAAAAAAATCCACGCCTTAAATGAACAAATAATTCATCTGAGAATGTACGTTGAAGCAGCAATTGATTTTCCAGAAGAAGAGGTAGACTTCTTAAGCGATGGGAAGATTCTCGGCCAATTGCAAACCATTCTTGCTGAACTTCAGGCAATTCGTGCTAATGCTAATCAAGGCGCATTATTAAGAGAAGGGCTTTCAATTGTTATCGTCGGTAAACCCAATGCCGGTAAATCGACACTGATTAATCATTTGGCTGGACGTGAAGTGGCTATCGTCACTGATATTGCAGGCACTACCCGGGATATAATGCGTGAGGAAGTATTGCTGGATGATTTACCCGTTCACTTTATCGATACGGCTGGCCTTCGTGAAAGTGAAGACACTGTAGAGCAGGAAGGAATAAAGCGTGCCTGGCAAGCTATCAAACAGGCGGACTGTGTGCTGATGATTATGGATATCACAAATAATCAGCCTGAATGCAGCATCAGTAATGAGGTTAAGGCCAGTCTTCCCGAGAATATTCCTTTCATTAAAGTCTATAATAAAATTGATCTTCGCCCTTCACTTTCTTTGCCTGATGACGAATCGATCTATATTTCGGCGAAGGCTGGAAAAGGGATTGAAGCTTTGAAAAACAAAATTAAGTCAATAGTTGGCTATCAGGCAGCTGAAGGCCAATTTATTGCTCGCAGAAGGCATTTACAGGCTCTCGAACAGGCGCATCTTTTTTTAATCAATGGCTTAAATCAACTAGTTGAACTTAAGGCAGGGGAACTCCTGGCAGAAGATCTCCGGCAGGCTCATCAGCAATTATGTGAAATTACCGGTGAATTCAGTTCCGATGATTTACTAGGCAAAATTTTTTCAAGCTTTTGTATTGGCAAATAATTCGAAAAGTCTTCAATCTGATAGCTAATCAAGCTAATCTAATTCTGCCTTTGATCAATCAGGAAGCATGATGTTCATTCTAAGCTGTGGCAGAACCATAGTGCAGGTAAAACAAGGTATCCCTTCCCAATATAAGAAAATTTTGACATTGGGTTTAATGGAAAAAATACTATTCTGTGATGATGAGCATCAATATTATTTGGGTAAAAAACCAGCTCCGCTCGCCATTGCCGAGGTCTATAGAGGCTACATACCCGATTCTGAATTGAGAAAACCCAGCCCAGTCCATCATCAACACATTTATAGTTTACAGCTTGAGAGTGCCTTTATTGAAGTACTCGTCCCCATTATGGCCAGAGCATTATTTTCAGAATTGCTGGTTACCCCGGAAAATTATTTGATCGTAGATCAGAATAAGGAAATAACACTCATATCTAAAATAATTCCCGGATTTGAGGAGTTTCTGGCAAAAAAAGAATGTGTTAATTCGCATACCCTTTTTTACAACAAGCAACTGCCAACACGAAAAGATTTACAGTTAAATGAGAAAGAAGCAGAAATCATTGGCGTTCTTTACGCAGTGGCTTTGGTATTTAATTTATGGGATTTACTCAATTCCTCGTTACAAAACTCAGGATATGTTGGAGGTATAAATGAGAAGAGAGCCTGCATCGTAGACTTTGGCTGCGCTCTGCATCTCGGTTATAAAGGACGGCATGCCGACAGTCTTTCAGCGGATGATCCGCAGTTTGCATCGACTGAAAAATTAATCTATCCCTTTACGCCGGATTATTTCCGCGATCATTATCGTCATCAGAACGCACTTCCCTTTGATGTGCTGGTTGGTCCCCTGCTTCCCCACATGATTATTCATGATCTGTTTGAACTTTCAGGAACAGATGAGTTTAGCCGGATAGCCTTGCAATCATTCGAATCTTGCCTGCAACGGGCCAAAACAAAGCTTTTAGCTAATCCTGTTTTGTTGCCTGAATGCATTAGTGAAGCCAAAAAACACATTTCGCTTGATGAAAAATGGAATGAAGATTCTTTGTTTGAATTTTTAAACGAATGTTTTTATCAGCAAAACGAAGGTCACAATCTCTGCAATATTATCGCCGGGCGTTTAGAGTCAACACTAAACTTGGCAAAGCAATTTAAACAAGGGATTCCTGCACTGGAAATCCAGGAGGAAGTCCGTGACTGTTATTATCTCGCGCAACCCGGCTAAACTATATTAAAGAATTGTTGACAAAGGATGTGCCATGAAAACTCGACCTGTGTATATTGCCGGAGGTATCCGCACGCCGTTTGTTAAGTCCATGGGAACTTATAGCCAGATAAGCACCCAGGATTTAATGATTGCCTCACTGGAGGCATTAGTGAAGAAATTCCGGCTCGAAAATCAAATTGTCGGCGATGTAGCTTTAGGCGCTGTGATTAATAGTTCCTTCAATTGGAATTTATCACGTGAATGTGTTCTGGGAACCAGTTTAAACCCGGCAACACCTGGATATTCAGTACAGCGTGCCTGTGGAACAAGTCTGGATACCAGTTTACAGATTGCTTTAAAAATATCCAATTATCAGATAGAGGATGGTATTGCTGGGGGTGTCGATACGAATAGCGATTTTCCGGTTATGTTTCCAAGAAGTTTTGCTTTGAAGCTAATGCAAATCCGACAGGCAAAGGATTTTAACTCAAAGATGAAAGCGGTTTTGGCGCTTAGACCCAGTGATTTTATGCCGCAATATCCCGGGGTTATTGAACCTCGAACGGGTCTGTCCATGGGGCAACATACCGAAAAAATGGTAAAGGAATGGAATATCAGCCGACAAGCGCAGGATGATCTAAGTCTGTTGAGCCATCAGAATGGGACAAAAGCCTATGACGAGGGCTTTTATGAGGATTTAGTAATGGAATTCATGGGCCTTAAACGAGACGGAATTTTACGAGCCAATGCCTCTTTGGAAAATCTTGCCAAACTGAAACCGGCTTTTGATACCCTCAGTGGTAAAGGCAGCTTAACTGCTGGCAACAGCACCCCTTTGACAGATGGATCTGCGGCCGTTTATATGCTCAGTGAAAAGCAGGCTGAACGGTATAATCTGCCTGTCCTTGCCCGTTTTGTAGATGCGCAGGTTGCCGCAGTCAATTTTGTTGCTGGTGAAGGATTACTGATGGCTCCGACGATTGCCGTTAGCGAATTACTGAAACGCAATCAGTTAACCCTTCAGGATTTTGATTTATATGAAATTCATGAAGCATTTGCGGGCCAAGTCCTCTGTACCTTAAAGGCTTGGGAGTCGCCGGAATACTGTCAACGTGTCCTGTCAAGAAATACTCCTATGGGTGCCATCGATCGCTCACGCTTGAACATTAAAGGTGGAAGCGTTGCCCTGGGCCATCCCTTCGCAGCCACGGGCGCACGTATCGTCGCCAGTTTGGCTAAAATGCTGCACCAAAGGGGCAGCGGACGCGGCTTGATTTCGATCTGCACGGCAGGTGGAATGGGAGTTGCAGCTATCCTTGAAGCGTCATAAGCAGAAAACAAGAAGTAGTTTTTGAGTGGTGGTGCTTTTCAATTGTCAGATTGAAAAAATAAAATACAGAAAGTCTTGTTTGTTGGCTTGTCTCATGATAAGTTATAAACTCGGCTTTCTGTGCATTTTATGGATTGAATTATGAGTAACCATGCATATACAAACTTCCTGAATCAAAAAAATCACTTTTTTGAACAAAAACTGCGAACTACAGCTGCAGTGGAAGAGTATATGGGGCTTACCATCAAAGAAGGCAGGAAACTGGATGACTATGAAGCAAACCTCATTGACTATCGCTTTATTGCTCCCAACAAAACGTTGATTGAACAGGAGTTTAACGATTTATTCGTCAGCATGGAAAAAAAGCTGAACAAACAGCAGGAAAACGATGAGCTATGGGCATGGGCCTATTTCTGCTGCCGGGCACTTGAGATATTTTACAACGCACAGGATCAGAAAGCCAAGGCTCAGCAGTTTGCAGCATATTGCCAGCAAATTAAAAACCGTATTGACAAAAAAAATATAGAGAATCGAAAAGCACACGAGTCATTCCTGACCCATTTACGAAAAAAAATCAGTGCAGCACTGCAGGATCTGGTTGAGACGCCTGCCCATTTATCCCTGGCTCGAAACAAGATTGCCTATTTGAATGTGTGTCGTCTTTGGTTGACATTCTATCGTTTGACCTTAAGCAGCGGTTTACGCCTGGCACGGGATACTCATGTTCTTGAGAAATTAGACAAGTTAGTGGGACATCATATTGATGCCGAAAAAATTATTCACAATCTGGAGCTACCTAATTCCATTTTCCGCGCATTGAGCGTTGGCTTTTTTGCTGCGCGTTTCATCCTCGATTCAGGCGCATTGATCAAGCATACGTTTTTCCCTAGCGAAGAAGAGAAACTGCGCAGCAGAACTGAGCGCTTTTTAGATGAATTGTATAAGCGTCATTGCAATTTTTTAAACGATATTGTGTGGTCTGTTGTGAATGGCGTGACTAACTATAATACTGTTTTCCATATTGCTGCCCCAGTTGCCGGCTGGATTACTGCCGGGTTTTTGGTCTTTGACGTGGGCATGATTATGTGGCGTCGTTTTCTTGCCCAGAGAGAGTTTCAGATCAAAAGAGATCAATACCGGCAAGAACTTGAAGATATCGATAAACGCTTGAAGAAAACTGATGATAAAGTGGAACAGAAAAGCCTGCTGGACCGCCATGAATCAGTACGGGCTCAACTGCGCGAACTGGAACTAAAATGGGAAGCGGCCAATTCCAAGTTTTTGTTTAATGCAACGGCAGCCAGTTTATTGGTCATGGGATTTTCAGCTTCGCTGTTATTTACCCCGCCAGGAATGGTATTGGCTTCCTATGCCCTGTGTACGATTGCCATTGGTATGTATTTGTCAGCTGATGCCTTCGGTGACTATCGCGAAAAATCTTTAAGATTACAGGAAGCAGTTGCCTTGGCTAAGCAACACCGTGATGATCCTTTTGATATGTTCTATGGTGAAGAATATTGGGCTGATCAACTGATCCTGGATGACCGGGTAAGAAAGATGACCCAGGAATTTGAGAATGCCCGCCATGATTTTATTTTTGCCATGGTAAAAAATACGGTAATGCCTGCTTTAATCATTGGAACCTTTGCAATTTGCTGGCAAGCCGCTTTAGTAATGGTTGCCGCCTATGCCGTCTATGAGCTGGTAAATGCCTATGTGAGATATCGTCAGCAGCAGGCTGCACTACCCCAACCGGAAAACGGGGATGAAGAACAATTGCTATTATCCCGAGAGGAGGAAAAAGTTGACGATCTTGATCTGGAGAGTATGGAGGATCACAGGCAGTGTTGCTTTGCTTGATACTAAAACAGTTTATAAATAGATCTGCCTTGAAGCGGCCACTGGCTTAATCAGGGTTTATACTTGCTTTTTTTCAGCCAATATGCAAATAGTATTTTTGTTGTAATTGAATCTATGGATAGAGAAAATAACAATAAGGATAATTATGACCTTGTACAAACGTTTAAGTGCTGAATTTTTAGGGACTTTTTGGTTAGTCTTCGGCGGCTGCGGAAGTGCCGTTTTGACGGCTGCGTTTCCAGAGGTTGGGATTGGAATTTTAGGTGTAGCGCTCGCTTTTGGCTTAACAGTACTAACCATGGTTTATGCTTTCGGTTATGTATCAGGCGGTCATTTTAACCCTGCTGTTTCTGTTGGCCTTTTTGCTGCAGGCCGATTCAATAGCCGCGATCTAATTCCCTATATCATAACTCAGGTCATCGCTGGAATTATCGCTGCCTGGCTGCTGTATTTTATTGCCAGTGGAAAAGCCGGATTCAGCCTGGCCAATGGTTTTGCAGCGAATGGTTACGACAATCATTCCCCTGGAGGCTATTCGATGATTAGTTGTCTGGTAATGGAAATGCTGATGACTTTTATGTTTCTGATTATCATCCTCGGGGCGACTAATGAGCTTGCACCCAATAATTTTGCACCATTAGCGATTGGTTTAGCTTTGACATTAATTCATCTGATCAGTATCCCTGTCACTAACACCTCGGTTAACCCTGCCAGAAGCACAGGCCCTGCATTAGTGGTTGGCGATTGGGCAGTAACACAGCTGTGGATGTTTTGGGTGGCACCGATCGTTGGAGGTCTGTTAGCTGGCTGGTTGTATCGCCTGATGGGCTTTAATAACCGTACCCCTTCTACATTGGAAAGTTAATCTCCGCTTTAGTTTGCTGGGCTTTGCAGCCCAGCCTATGATTAGGTTTCTGGATACATTGCTTTGACCGCAGCAATATCTCTATCGCTTAATCTTACCCGTTGTCCAATTTCGACATCATCCATTAAAGGAATAATTGTCCTCTGGCCGTTTTTAGAAAAAGCATAGGCGCCGTAATGCATAATCGATTGATAATCATACTCGCCAAAATCTTTACCGTCGGTTAATTGCTGATCAAAGTTATAACGATGATCCTCATCAATGTTTTCCCAGACAATGCGGATATAATTGGCACGATCTGCGCGGGATTGCTCATGCCATAAACCCAGGGCATGGCCGATTTCATGAACAGTATTCATGGTGGTGCAGCGCGGTGATAGATTAATCTCCTGCCTGCCGCCCATTTTGCCGACATAGGAAGAACAGGTTGTCCCTGCTGCGGGTATAAAATAGATATAATCTTTATATTCCGCGCGGTTTTTTGAAGTTAACTCGACAAATTCCAAAGCCGTATACTGCTGCCAGTGCGCAATAGCTTGCAGCACTGCTAACTTGTTCATCAGCGGCAGATCTTCCGACATTTCGAAAGGGATTACACCATGCTGCCAGCGATTACCGCCAATTTTTGGGCGAAATACAGCGCCGGCCTTGTCCAGTTCCCTGGTTTTGGCAAGCAGGATATCCCCTTCGGCCACGGCAAATTCATTGATTTTTTCATAGACAATCGTTCGGCTGCCAAGCACTGGATCACTAACAATCATGTGCCCGAGATTCGCAGCATTGGCGAGAGACAGAGATAAAAAAAGGCTGGAAAAACCGAGGTGTTTTGCAATAGTCATTATTAAAATCCTTATTAATAGAACGACGCAGATATACTATTGCAGAATTCAGGAAGAATTTAAATCGAGGCTGGTATTATTTTGCTGTTTTTGTCACTCGATCTTTGCGAGCCCAAGGCGAATCAATCCAGAGCGAAGCGCTGTCGGCACCGCTCCGGATTTCAATATATCAGCCGAAGCCTGGTCCTGTAGCAGGTAATTCGTTTTCAGATTCGAAGAATTTTACAGCTGAAAATGCCTCCTTCAAAACCATTAAATTATCGCTAATTTCATGAACGGCTTTATGTTTATCTGCTGGACTTAGTGCTTTGCCATCAACCGATTCCATTTTTAAATCCCTGCCGCTCGCAGTCAGTTCAATTTTGACATTACCTACTTTAATAAAGGGCTGTTGCGATTTAGGGTTTAGACTTATACTGGCATCCGCGGGCATTCCAGGATCAGCAAAGATATCCATTGTTTCCATAGCGTTTACTAAAGGAGTGGGACTTTTATCCGCAATGCCTTTTAGTTGCTGAAGAACATGGACCAGGAAATATGCATGTACTGATTCCTTGGGGAGTTTAGTCATAATTTTATACACGGCCTCGGTTTTATCCTGACCTGAGACCTCCTGCCATTGACCCGCCAAATCTTTATTCTTTTTATCTAAAAGCACCAGAGCACTGTCAACCACATCCAATTCATAGGATGGAGTTGCCAAGCCCTTATTACCGCTGGTGTTACTTGTGCCAATCTCAATGTAGTGATCGTCCAGTTTTACAAAAGAACCATCTAATTCTAACAGACGGGCCCAACCTAGCTGTGGTGCGGCATTAGTTATAAAAATTTTTACAACCTCAGCTACATGAGGGCTTAAAGGCATTACTGATTCATGACGGCCAGTTTGTGGCGGGTTGAAGAAACCATGCGAACTGCTGGATGTACTGCTTGTTTGTGAAGAAGCGGCAGTTGCTTTATTGAGTGCAGAAGATTCTGGTATTAACTGGGGTTCTATTATTTCATTCGACGACTCATCCGGTGCTTTTTCCAGAGAAATGCTACTAGTTATCTCTGCATGAGGTGCTGCATTTTTTATCGGTGGAGCGGAAAGCGGGATAGTGCGTAATTGCATATGAGGATTATAGGCCGCATTCAATACATCAAGACTGGCATTGGATGCCATGGCAGCATCAACGCTGGAATATCCTCCTTCATTACCGGTCATCGCATGCGGATCACCGCAATTGGTGCAGGCCACAACATAATTTTTATTATTTATATTTTGTCTTGGGGCAAAAGCATCATCGGAAGGCGTTCCTCCCCACTCAAGGCCTAATTTACCGACTATTTCTCCAATCTGCGTCAGTGTATCGTCAAAGCCTAAGGGTTTGGGTAGGTTACCTTGTATGCTCCCGGAAAAAGGCAATTCCAAGCGTTTGATTTTACCAATAGCCGCCTGCCGCTCCGCCTCTGGAAGAGCAGCGATTCCTTGTAAAGCCTTTAGAATGCCTTTTAATCGAGCATGCTCCAGATCGGGTTTAACATTCGTGGAAAGGCCCGAAGCGAAAAAGCCCATTCCTGCTTTTAAAAATTTGAAGGCCACCCCTGTCTCATTGGCGGTTAATTTTAATTGATTGCTTTGTGCAGCGACTGCAGACCAGGCTTGAATAAATTCTGCGGCAATGGCGTTGCTGACCAAATCGAAATCCAGAACGCCTTCAATGCCATTCCAGTGAACAACGTTACTATTGCCGGATGGGCTAATTGGCCGGTCTGAGCCATATATCGCCTTAAAACTATCCCTTTGCCAGGCGGCATAGCCTGCGGGCAGGTGTTTATCATTTGGATCCTTGGGATAAAACAACATACCGCCAGTGTTGCGAAAATCAGCCTGCCACTGTAATCCTGCCTGATCAACTACAATCATCTGCTGGGGTATCGGGAATTTTTTATTCTTTGAATAATAGCCCCCGTAAGCATGCACCGTTACAATACCTGCCGTGTTTGTTGCTTTAACCAGAGCCCGCAGTTGCGCAATCTGGTTATCGCTTAACATTCTCTCATACAGATTGGTAATCATCGCCCCGGTTACATTTGAAGACTCATTTCGCGCAAGCATTTGCAAATGTCTTCCGGTTAATTCTTCCGCCTTTTTGGGAAACCTTTCCGTTTTTTTGGTATAGGGATTATAAAATTTACTACCAAGGATAGAAGAGCCTGTTAATAGCGTCTTAAAGTTTTTAAGTACTTCATCAGGACAGTTCAGGTGAAATTGATTGGCGTTTTTGGGTAAGGAATTGGCTTTAAATGCTTGTACTGCTTCAATTTTAACTTGCGGCATTTTTGATCCTTAGCAGAGATGGTTTTTGTGTTTTTATAACACATAATAGTTATTGTTTGATCATAACACAAAGAAAACTTTTCTGCTTTCATCTTTCTAATCCGGTTGCTTTAACTGCAATGCCAATTGATAAAGTTCATTTTTTGCGGTTTTACTTAAACGAGAGGCAATTTTTACCGCCTGTTTTAAGGGTAACTCTTCGAGTAAAATTTCCAGCAGCTGATGGTCGTTTGTAACTTCCTCCTGGATAAGCGGTGGAAATAATAGAACGAACTCGCCTTTGCTGCGCCCGGATTCAGCCTGCAACCAGTCAGTAATTGCCTGGGCAGTTCCCTGCTCAAAATGCTCATAGGTTTTGGTAAGCTCCTTGGCCAATACCAGACGGTAATCAGGCCCATACACTTCGGCAACATCATTGAGACAATCGAGAATACGATGGGTTGATTCATAAACAACCTGAGTTTCAGAGCGGGCTTTCATAGCATGCAGCTGGTCTTTACGCGCCTTGCTTTTTGCGGGTAAAAATCCTAAAAAGCTGAAAGTATCGCAGGGAATCCCAGAGGCAGAAAGGGCCGTAATCAATGCACAGCAGCCAGGTACAGGTACCACAGGTATAGACTGCTCACGAAGCAGGCGTACAAGGACAAACCCGGGATCGCTAATGAGTGGTGTTCCCGCATCGCTAATCAAAGCATAGGACTTGCCTGACTGCAGCCAGGCAAGCACCTGCTCTGCTTTTGAGCTTTCATTATGTTCATGCAGGGAAATCAGAGGCTTTTCAATACCCAGCGCATGACAGAGCTGACCAGAATGCCGGGTGTCTTCTGCTAAAATCCCATCGACCTGTTTAAGCGTTTCCAGGGCGCGAAAACTGATATCCTGCAAGTTTCCAATGGGTGTGGCGACAATATAAAGGGTGCCGGGAACAGTTGCCGAAGTATTTACCATGGTTTATCCTATGTGGTTCCAGCGTTTTGGACTCATTTTCATGCTTGTTAAATCTCGTTTTGCCAAACTATCGTTACTGACGGTGTCAGTATTTTTTCTAACGTATTGCACCAGGGCGACGGTCGAAAACCGGCCTATGGTTCGGCAGTCTCAGGCGCCATCCCCGTTTAGTATGCCGGCTGAAGCTTATCTTGCCATGGCAAATAATCAATCGGGCGATGAAAAGAACGGGTTGCTCATTCTGGCTGCGGGCCGCTACCTCAATGATGGGCAATGGCGCGAGGCCAATGATATTTTAACACAGTCAAATGAATTAAATGCAGTGCAAAACAGTGAAAAAAATATCCTGCTCGCAAAAATTGATATGATGCGTGATCAGCCGAAATCTGCTATTTCGCGCCTGGCGGCTATTCAACAGTCAGATGAAATTCCGCCCTATTTTATTACCCAGTATCATGAGGTTCTGGCTAATGCCTATGAGGCGGGAAATAATGCAGTCTATGCGATTAATGAGCGAATAAAACTGGATAAACTGCTTGCCGATGAGAGTAAACTCAATAACCAAAAGCTGCTTTGGCTAGACCTGACCCGATTGCCCATTGCCGAATTAAATACCATGGACATGGAAGCGAAAGAGGGTTCGGAACTGAAGGGCTGGTTAAGACTGGCGTTGATTTCCCGACAACCTGACAGTGGCTCAAATCTGGTTTATAAGGTTCAGAAATGGCAGGAGATCTATGGCGACCACCCGGCTAATGGCCTTCTTCCTTCTTCGCTTGCAGCGATTAAACCCAATTTTCATGATAGTGGGCCTCAGCAGATTGCCTTGCTGCTGCCTTTGACCGGCGCATTGGCAGGGCCGGGCACTGCGATCCGTGATGGATTTATGTCTGCCCATAATGCAGATAATTCAGGCAGGACAGTAAATGTCCAGGTTTATGATACCGCTTCGGCTGATGTGGTCGGGCTTTACCAGCAGGCCATTGAAAATGGCGCCGATTATGTAGTGGGGCCTTTAACAAAAGCGGATGTCTCCCGCGTTGCTGCTGTTGATCATCCCGTTCCGACCATTTTTCTGAATGATGCAGAGGTAGAGAATAACCAGAATACTTATCATTTTGGCCTTTCTCCCAGCAATGAGGCCCGACAGGTTGCTGTTAAGGCTAGTAAAAAAGGCCTACGGCGTGCCTTAATCATTGCACCAGCGGGTTCCTGGGGAAGTGAAATAGTCACTGCCTTCAATGAACAATGGAAGTCTTCAGGCGGTCTGATGGTTGATCAATTAACTTACGATAACCAATCTGACCTGAATAAAGGCATTCGCGAGTTACTCCATGTTTCCGAGAAAAAAGCGAGTGAGAAACAGTTTAAGCCGGGTAGCGAGGAGGCGAAACTGGCCGGTCCTATTCGCCGCCAGGATTTTGATATGATTTTCCTGCTCGCCTATCCATCCAAGGCACGGCAGATTATGCCCTTGTTAAAATATTATTTTGCGGGCGATGTACCAGTGTTTGCCACCTCTACGGTCTATGCCGGTACTCCCAATACCATGCGGGATCGGGACTTGGACGGTATAATTTTCTGCGACATGCCCTGGGTATTTAATCATCAGCTAGCCAGCAAGAATTGGCCAGAACAATATAACAGCTACAATCGCCTCTATGCCATCGGTGCTGATAGTTATACCCTTGGTACCCAGTTGAACCAGTTGCTATTGTTTCCGGCTATGGGCATTAATGACAACAATGGTGTGCTCTATTTGAATCGGTCACAGCAGGTTGCCAGAGTCATGGCCTGGGGGCGCTTCAGCGGCGGCGTTGCCCGTTTAACCAGCGAAACAACCTAGAAGACTAAAAGAACAGTATGTCAGTAGCATTTGGGAAACAGCTTGAACAGCGGGCAGTCACTTTCTTAAGCAGACAGGGTCTGCAGCTGCTTGAATCCAATTTTCAATGCCGCTGGGGGGAAATCGACTTGATTATGCGCGAGGGATTAACGCTGGTGTTTGTGGAGGTACGTGCGCGAAGCTCCTCCGAATACGGGGGCGCAATTGCCAGTATCACTGCTGCCAAGAGGCGAAAACTAACCAAAACAGCAAATTATTATTTATTAGCCAAAAAACTGCAAGACAAGTGCGCGGCACGCTTTGATGTGGTTCTTTTTGAAGGTAAACAGCTAGAGATAGAGTGGATAAAAAATGCATTTGATAGTTATTACTAAACCTGGACAGGGAAAGTTATTATCATGACGCAAATGGAAGAAAGAGTGAGGCAATTGTTCGGTATCAGTATCGAAGCCAAGTTGGCGGTGGCCGACAGTCTGTCATCCTTGATTGCAAAAGCAGGCATGCGCCTGGTGAATTGTCTGTTAAGTGATAATAAAATACTGATTTGCGGCAATGGCGGCTCTGCAGCGAATGGCCTGCATTTGTCGGCAGCTATGCTCAATCATTTTGATGTCGAACGCCCTTCCCTGCCCTTTATTACGCTAGGCAGTGATCAGGCGGCGGTGACCTCGATTGCCAATCATAGTCATTTTGATCAAATTTTCGCCCGCCAGATCTATGCTTTGGGTCAGGAAGGTGATGTATTGCTGGTGATTACAACCTCTGGAAATTCAAACAGTATTTTACAAGCTGTTAATGCCGCCAATGATCGGGGCATGGATACTATTGCATTAAACGGCCGGGATGGCGGCCTGTTGGCCAACCATCTTGGTCCGGAGGACATAGAGTTACGCGTTGCCGGGGACAGCGCCGCACGAATAAGGGAAACACATTTGTTTATCCTGCACTGTTTTTGTGATTTAATTGACCAGTCGTTGTTTGGGCAGATGTTGAGGTAATCTATGAAATTTCGTGCGCTCTGTTTTTTATTGATCAGTGCTTTATTAAGTGGTTGCGTAGCTGCCGTAGTAGCAGGTGCTGCGGCTGGTGCCATCGTTTATGACAGGCGTAGTCTGACGATGCTTGAAAGCGATGCTCGAATATTCCATCTGGTACATAAAGAAATAGTCACGGATCCGCAATTTGCCGGTTCCCGCGTGGCAGTAGTGAGCTTTAACCAAATTGTATTGCTCGTAGGGCAAACGCCAACTGCATCCCTGAGAGCGATGGCAGAAAAAATAGCGCAAAGAACCCCTAATGTGCGGCGGGTATATGATGAAATCACGGTTGGCTACCCCTTGTCGATGTCACAACAAACCCGCGACAGCTGGATGACCAGTCAGGTACGCAGTCACATGCTAACCCGGAAAAATCTGGAATCTGGTTCTATCCGCGTTGTTACTGAGAATGCCGTGGTATATCTAATGGGGATTGTTACTCATGAGCAGGCCGATCTGGCTGTAGAAGTTGCCAGACAAGTACCGGGAGTACAAAAAGTGGTTAAAGTGTTTCAGTATATTACTTGACTATGAAACCAGGGATGGCGCGCGCCTTAATTATTCTCATGTCGCTGCTGCTTGGCGGCTGTCTCGGCAGTGTCTGGACAGGTGCCAATATGATTTATGATCGGCACGATATTTATAAAAAATTAAATGATTATCAGCTGGCTGCGGCCGCTCATCATGCATTATTTGACGATCGTATTCTCAAACAATCCGGCTGCTCTCTTGATTTGGCGGTGTTGAATGGCGATGTGCTGCTGGCAGGCCATGTTCCTTCGGAACGTCTTCGGGATCTCGCTACCCGCCGACTGAACAGCCTGACCGGCTATAGGGAGTTATTTAATCAGGTGGATGTAAGCCTGGCCGTAAATAATAGCTTGCAGGACAGTTGGATTACCGCAAAAATTCGCAGTCAGATTTTTGCAGACGCAGCAATCGATCCAAATGCTTTCAAAATTATCACTTCCGACAGGATTGTTTACATTATGGGGGATGTAAGGCCGAGACAAGCTGACCGTGTCATATATATTGCCCGAAATACTAGCGGTGTGCTTCGCGTGGTAAAACTGATGCGTTACTATAATTTAAGCGAGACCCCGTCTCCGAATGGATAGAGATCTGTGGCCTGTTTAAATGCAGGCCACAGTGTACCGACCCAAACCAGGAAGTGGCTAACCTGGAGGTTAGCATTAACTTTATCAATGGAATCGACCTTTATCCAGTCGTTTACGAATTTTTCTTAATTTAAATGCACGCAGCAGTCCCGTTGATTCATTATTTTCGTTCTCATCGAGACCATTGAGCGCCTGTACAGGATGGGATTTACAGTGTTTTCGGTAAGTGAAGTGATTTTTATTGTGTTTGTGGTGATGGCCATCATCATAGCGATGAAGCATTTTTTCCCGCATATTGGCTGCGGTGCCTTGTTGCTTTTCAGACATAATCTAATTCCTTAACTTGCCAAATCAGTTCAGACAGGAATAAATATCCCTATCTAAAATATAGGCAAAATGTTCTGAATAAGCCATGCAATAATGTGAAGATCTTGAAAGCTTGATTATTCTGCGCTTCCTCAAGGTGACAGTTATTCATGTAAAACGTTGCTTATCCAAATTGATTACATTATAATCCGCGCCTGAAAAGGTAGGTTTATTTGTGAAAGTTAATAATAATGTCAGGGGTGTCAAAAAACTTCAGGAAATACAGTTGCTAGTTATCCTGATAATTGTACTCAGCACATTACTGATGAATGGCAGAGAAGCTGGAATGTCGGCGTTTCTGGGCGGTATTATCGCGTTAGTCCCATCATTATTATTTGCAAAACTGCTTTTCAGGTATCGAGGGGCGAGAGCTGCGCGGCAAATAGTAAAAAATTTTTATTTAGGGGAATTTGTTAAATTAACTTCCTCCATTTTACTGTTTGTGCTGGTTTTCAGCACGTATAAAGTGCAGCCCATGGCGTTTTTTTTAACCTATATTGTAGTGGTAATATCACACTGGTTTTCTCCACTGCTTATTGATAATCAACGAAATAGGCCAGAAAGTGACTGAAATGGTATCAAGCACAGATTACATTAAACATCATTTAACTTATTTGACCTTCAATGTTAAAGAGATGCAGTTCGGTTCGGGTGGTTTCTGGACCTTAAACTTAGACACATTGTTTTTCTCTATTACACTCGGCGCAATAGTTCTTTTGCTGATGTATTTTGGAGCACGCAGAGTTACAACTGCTGTCCCTGGAAAATTGCAGAACTTTACGGAATTGCTTCTGGAGTTCGCTGACAATCAGGTTAAAGACTGTTTCCATGGCAAAAACAAGTTGATTGGCCCCTTGGCGCTGACTATTTTTGTCTGGGTATTCCTGATGAACTTCATGGATATCGTCCCTGTGGACGTGCTTCCGGAAGCAGCAAAATTGATGGGCGTACATTATCTCAAAGTTGTACCTACCAATGATTTGAATATGACTTTCGCAATGTCGTTGTCAGTATTTATTTTGATACTGTTTTACAGCATCAAAATTAAGGGAATAAAAGGCTTTACGAAAGAGTTGGCCTTACAACCTTTCAATAAATGGTATTTTATTCCTGTTAATCTGGTACTTGAGCTGGTTGGCTTAATTGCCAAGCCTATATCTCTGGCGTTGCGGTTGTTTGGAAATTTATATGCTGGTGAATTGATATTTATTCTTATCGCCCTGCTGACCTTAAATTCCATGTCTTCAGTAGCTGGAACTGTAACATTAGGTGTGGCCCAGTTCCTGTTATCATTGGGATGGTCTATTTTCCATATTTTGGTAATCACGTTACAGGCATTTATTTTCATGGTGTTGACAATTGTTTATTTAAGTCTCGCCCATGAGGATCACTAGGTTTAACTTTAATCATCGTCCATAAAGGGGATTTTTATGCAAGCAGCAAATTTAATAGCACAAGTTCAAGGTATGACTGTTATCGCAGTAGCCTTGTTGATTGGTTTAGGTGCCTTGGGTACAGCAATTGGTTTCGGATTGCTGGGTGGCAAGTTCCTCGAAGGTTCTGCTCGCCAGCCAGAAATGGTGCCTATGCTTCAGGTTAAAATGTTTATCGTTGCGGGTCTTTTGGATGCGGTAACAATGATTGGTGTAGGTATTGCCCTGTTCTTCACTTTCGCTAATCCATTCTTAAGCAATCTGGGTTCTTGATAACACCGTCTAGGGGCGTTTAACACGCCCTGAACTGTTACAGGGGAGAAACTGCGTTGGAAATTAACTTAACACTGATAGTACAAATGCTCGTTTTTGCAGCGTTTGTCTGGTTTACCATGAAGTTTGTATGGCCGCCATTAGCGAAGGCAATGGAAGAGCGTCAGGAAAAAATTGCCGACGGTCTTGCCGCTGCGGAGCGTGGACGGAAAGAGCTTGAGCTGGCTCAGCACCGTGTTAAAGACGAGCTGAAACAAGCAAAAGCACATTCTGCTGAAATTATCGAAAAAGCAACCAGAAGAGCCAGTCAACTGATTGAGGAAGCTAAAGAAGAAGCCAAACTGGAAGCACAGAAGCAGGTGAAATTGGCGCATGAGCAGTTACAGCAGGAAATTAATCGTGCCAAAGATGATCTGCGCAAGCAAGTAGCTCAATTAGCCGTTGCCAGTGCCGAGAAAATTCTAAAGAAAACGATTGATATTCAGGCAAACAGTGCCTTGTTAGATAACCTTATTGAAGAGATTTAACATGCCAGATACTGTAACCCTTGCCCGACCTTATGCTAAAGCCATTTTCGAACACGCCCTGAACGAAAAGAAATTGGCAGTATGGTCTGATTATTTAAATCTCTTGGCTTCGCTGGTAATGAATGAGCAAAGCGAGGGCTTTATCACGAATCCAGCGACAACGGCGTCACAACATAGTCAGTTTCTGTTGTCTCTGCTTCCTTCCGATACTGGTGCAGATTCTGAAGGCCTGGAAAATCTAGTCCGCCTTCTTGCAGACAATAAACGACTGATGCTGCTGCCGGATGTGATGGTTCTATTTGAAGCGGAGCGGGCTGAGCATGAGAAAACACTCGAAGTAGAGGTTCGCAGTTACTCCGAGTTATCCCATGACCAGCAGGAAAAATTGGCAAAGGCTTTGAGTGAGCGTCTGCAGCGTAAAGTCAAGTTGAATATTGTAGTTGATAAGTCACTGATTGGTGGCGCGATTATCAATGCCGGGGATTTGGTAATTGATGGTTCGGTTAGTGGTAAATTGAATACGCTTCGTACCAGCCTGGCCGCATAACAAGAGGATATATTCATGTCACAAGTTGCACTAAACCCTTCTGAAATTAGTGAATTAATCAGAAAAAAAATCGAACATTTTAATGTTGCCTCCGAAGCAAGAAACGAAGGAACAATCGTTAGTTTAAAAGACGGCATCGTCCGTCTTCATGGCCTGGCCGATGCGATGCAGGGTGAAATGATTGAATTCCCCAGTGGCGTTTATGGCTTGGCGCTGAACCTTGAGCGGGATTCAGTAGGCGCGGTAATCCTGGGTGATTACTCCAATCTTTCTGAAGGTCAGAAAGGTAAATGTACCGGCCGTATTCTTGAAGTACCTGTCGGTAAAAAGCTTTTAGGACGCGTTGTCGATGCGCTGGGGAACCCAATTGACGGAAAAGGTCCAATTGAAGCAGATAAAATGGCTCCAATTGAAAAAGTGGCGCCAGGAGTAATTGCACGCCAGTCAGTTGATCAGCCTGTACAGACAGGATTAAAAGCCATTGACGCGATGATTCCAGTTGGACGTGGTCAGCGTGAGCTGATTATTGGTGATCGACAAACCGGTAAATCGGCTATTGCCATTGATGCGATCATCAATCAAAAAGGCACTGGTGTTAAATGTATTTATGTAGCCATTGGGCAGAAAGCGTCTTCTGTGGCCTCTATCGTCCGCAAACTGGAAGAGCACGGTGCCATGGAACACACCATTGTCGTCGTTGCTGGTGCTTCTGATTCTGCTGCACTGCAATTTATTGCCCCCTACTCCGGCTGCTCAATGGGTGAATACTTCATGGAGCGCGGTGAAGATGCACTGATTGTCTATGATGATTTAACCAAACAAGCCTGGGCTTACCGTCAAATTTCCCTGCTATTACGCCGTCCGCCTGGACGTGAAGCTTACCCTGGGGATATTTTCTATCTGCATTCCCGTTTGCTGGAAAGAGCTGCAAGAATCAATGCTGCCGAAGTAGAAAAATTGACAAATGGTGAAGTAAAGGGCAAAACCGGTTCGCTTACCGCGCTGCCAATTATCGAAACACAGGCTGGCGACGTATCGGCCTTCGTACCAACCAATGTTATCTCTATTACCGATGGTCAGATCTTCCTGGATGTTGATTTGTTCAACTCGGGTGTAAGGCCAGCAATTAACTCCGGGCTGTCTGTGTCCCGGGTTGGTGGTGCTGCTCAGACCAAGATTATGAAGAAACTTGGCGGTGGTACGCGATTGGCGCTGGCGCAATTCCGCGAACTTGAAGCATTCTCGCAGTTCGCTTCTGATTTGGATGATGCGACACGCAAACAGTTGGAACGCGGCCAGCGGATTACAGAGTTAATGAAGCAAAAACAATATTCGCCATTATCTGTCGCTGAAATGGGACTCTCGCTGTTTATTGTCGAAAAAGGCTATCTGGATGATGTCCCGGTTGCTGAAGTCAGCGCGTTTGAAGCGGCACTACGCAGCTTTATGCATAGTTCATATGCTAGCCTGATGAATAAAATCAATGAAGCAGGTGCTTATGATAACGATATTGAATCTCAACTGAAAAATGCAGTTGAAGAATTCAAACGTACAGGCAGCTGGTAACAGTAAGAACTAATTGATTACGCAGGATGGGTTAACCATCCTGATAATTAAAGGCGAAGCAAGATATGGCTGGAGCAAAAGAAATCCGTACAAAAATCGCGAGTGTGAAAAACACACAAAAGATCACTCGCGCTATGGAAATGGTGGCTGCAAGCAAAATGCGTAAAACCCAGGATGCAATGAAAGCCTCTAAACCCTATGCAACAAAAATCTATAATGTCGTCAAACATATCGCACGCGCAAACTCAGAGTATCGCCATCCTTTTATGACTGTTCGTGATATCAAACGAATCGGCCTTATTGTGATTACAACCGATCGCGGCTTATGCGGTGGTTTAAATGCGAATCTTCTGCGTGAAACGATTCGAAGCATGCGCCAATGGCAACAGGAAGGCAAAGAGATTAGCCTTTGTGTGATTGGCCGTAAAGGGCAGGCTTTTTTCAGACGGGTAGGCGGTCATGTGGTTGCCAGTGCAGATCATTTGGGTGACAGGCCAGGCGTTCGCGATATCATCGGTGTTGTAAAAACCATGCTTGATGCCTTTTATCAGGGCGAGATTGATGCTTTGCATGTGGTCTATAACGAATTTATCAATACCATGACGCAGAAGCCGGTAATAAAACAAATGCTGCCCCTGCCTACTGATGATACAGATACTCAGGAGCTGGGCCATCATTGGGATTATATTTATGAGCCGGATTCCAAAGAGTTGCTGGATGCTTTATTAGAACGCTACAGTGAGCTTCAGGTTTATCAGGCAGTCGTTGAGAATATTGCCTGTGAGCAAGCGGCTAAAATGATAGCAATGAAGAGCGCCACTGATAATGCTGGTGCTTTGATTAAAGAATTTCAATTGGCATATAACAAAGCCCGACAGGCGGCTATTACCCAGGAATTAGCAGAAATTGTCGGTGGCGCAAGCGCATTATAAGAGGGTTTGAATATGAGTTTAGGAAAGGTAGTTGAAGTAATCGGCGCGGTAGTCGATGTGGAGTTTCCACGTGACAACGTTCCAAAAGTAAATGATGCCTTACACCTGATTGATGGTGACTTGGTATTTGAAGTACAGCAGCAGCTGGGCGATGGTGTAGTCCGCACGATTGCCATGGGCAGCACAGACGGCTTAAAGCGCGGTCTTGAAGCAAAAAATACGGGTGAGCCTATTCAAGTGCCAGTCGGTAAAAAAACACTTGGCCGTATCATGGACGTTCTAGGCCGCCCCGTGGACGAAGCTGGCCCAATTGATGCTGAAGAGCATTGGGCAATCCACCGCAAGGCGCCTTCTTATGAAGAACAAGCCGGAAGCCAGGAGCTGCTTGAAACCGGGATTAAAGTAATTGACCTGCTCTGTCCTTTCGCTAAAGGGGGTAAGGTTGGTCTATTCGGTGGTGCCGGTGTGGGTAAAACCGTTAATATGATGGAATTAATCCGTAATATTGCGATTGAGCATAGCGGATACTCCGTATTTGCCGGAGTGGGTGAGCGAACCCGCGAAGGAAATGACTTCTATCATGAAATGAAAGACTCCAATGTATTGGATAAAGTGTCACTGGTTTATGGTCAGATGAATGAGCCGCCAGGAAACCGTCTGCGTGTTGCTTTAACTGGCCTGACCATGGCAGAGAAATTCCGTGACGAAGGCAGGGATGTTCTCCTGTTCATCGATAACATCTATCGTTATACGCTGGCTGGGGTAGAAGTATCTGCATTACTTGGACGTATGCCTTCAGCAGTAGGATATCAGCCGACTTTGGCCGAAGAAATGGGTATGCTGCAAGAGCGAATCACCTCTACCAAGACAGGTTCTATTACTTCTATCCAGGCAGTGTATGTTCCTGCGGATGACCTCACGGATCCATCACCTGCAACGACATTCGCGCATCTTGATGCGACCGTTGTATTATCGCGACAGATTGCTGAGTTGGGTATTTACCCTGCAGTAGATCCGCTTGACTCCACTTCACGCCAGCTTGATCCATTAATTGTTGGCCAGGAGCATTATGACACGGCTCGCCGCGTTCAGCAGACACTGCAGCGCTATAAAGAATTGAAAGATATTATTGCTATTCTTGGTATGGATGAATTGTCTGAAGAAGACAAGCGTGTTGTATCCAGAGCACGTAAAATTCAGCGTTTCCTGTCTCAGCCTTTCTTCGTAGCAGAAGTATTTACTGGTTCCCCCGGAAAATATGTCGCTCTTAAAGATACCATTAAAGGCTTCCAGGGAATTCTGGCGGGCGAGTATGACGATTTGCCAGAACAGGCCTTTTATATGGTTGGTAGTATTGAAGAGGCTGTTGCTAAAGCCAAGACACTATGAGGCAAGAAAAAATGGCTATAACAACCCATTTGGATATTGTCAGCGCTGAGCGTGAGATTTTCTCGGGCGTTGTCGAAATGGTGGTCGCGACAGGCGAGCTGGGAGAAGTGGGTATAACTCCCGGCCATGCTCCGCTGCTTACTGTACTGAAGCCAGGTGAAATCCGTATTACTCATATGGGTGGCGCGCAGGAAGTGTATTATGTTTCCGGCGGCATGCTGGAAGTTCAACCTTTCTACGTTACCATACTTGCTGATGAAGTAGAGCGTGCAGAAAGCCTGGATGAAGCGGCAGCACTTGCTGCTAAAAGCAGGGCTGAAGAAGCGATTGCCAATAAAAACGCTGATATTGACTACTCCATGGCCGCAACTGAACTGGCTCGTGCAGTTGCCCAGATCCGCGCTATTCAGAAAGTCAGAAAGAATCTTAAATAATACTGCTTGATGCGCTGTGCCTTGGTATAGCGCATCAAATATACAAGCTATCAACAACCTCCTAAACCAGCTATAATAGACCCAATAAATTCATCCTTCTGTAAAACATCCAACGACCATGCCAGCAATTGATAATATCGAGCGGAAACCGCTTACTGAATTCACTGAGAAAGCCTACCTTGATTATTCAATGTATGTGATTCTTGACCGTGCGCTACCCCATATTGCCGATGGTTTGAAGCCGGTACAACGCCGAATTGTCTATGCAATGTCTGAACTTGGACTGAAGGCCACAGCGAAGCATAAAAAATCGGCACGCACAGTGGGGGATGTCTTAGGTAAGTTTCACCCCCACGGCGATTCGGCTTGTTATGAGGCGATGGTCTTGATGGCCCAGCCGTTTTCCTACCGCTATCCCTTTGTTGATGGGCAGGGAAACTGGGGTTCGCCTGATGATCCCAAATCATTCGCGGCGATGCGTTACACCGAAGCACGGTTGTCAAATTATGCAGAACTGCTGCTTTCGGAATTACAACAGGGGACAGTCGAGTGGGTAGACAATTTTGACGGCAGCCTGCAGGAGCCGGCGTTATTACCAGCCCGCTTGCCCAATGTGCTGCTAAATGGCGCAACTGGTATTGCCGTGGGGATGTCTTCCGATGTTTTACCTCATAACCTGAAAGAAGTGGCCAATGCCTGTATTCATTTACTTGACCACCCAGAGGCACAGCTGGATGATGTATTAGCTCACATTAAGGGGCCTGATTTCCCTACCCAGGCAGAAATTATTACTCCGTCGCAGCAAATTAAAGCGCTTTACCAATCTGGCCAGGGCTCCGTTAAAATGCGAGCCATCTATCATGTTGAATCGCATCAGATAGTGATTAACGCCCTTCCCTATCAGGTATCGGGCGCGCGGGTTATAGAACAGATTGCCGCCCAAATGCAGCAGAAGAAGCTGCCAATGGTAGAGGATTTACGGGATGAATCGGATCATGAACACCCAACGCGTTTGGTTATTGTGCCTAAATCAAACCGGGTTGATGTGGAAGGTCTAATGTCCCATCTGTTCGCAACCACCGATCTGGAACGTAGCTACCGCGTCAACTTCAATATGATTGGCCTTGATGGAAAACCCAGGGTAAAAGATCTCCTAACGCTATTGAATGAATGGCTGGTTTTCCGGCTTGCCACAGTCACCAGGCGTTTAGAATATCGTTTGAACAAAATCCTTGAGCGCATCCATGTACTTGAGGGATTAATAATTGCCTATCTGAATATTGATGAGGTGATCCGCATTATCCGTGAAGAAGAACAGCCCAAGCTTGCCCTGATGAAGCGGTTCGCCCTGAGTGACAGACAGGCTGAAGCAATTCTGGAAATGAAACTTCGTCATTTGGCCAAACTTGAAGAAATTCGATTGCAGGCTGAACTGGATGAGCTCAGCAAGGAGCGCGATCATATTCAGGCGCTGCTGGCCAATGAGGGAAAATTACGACATCTGGTTAAAACAGAAATAACAGCTGATCGGGATGCGTATGGAGACGTGCGTCGTTCGCCCTTAATGGAGCGCCAGGATGCACAGGCCTTAAAGGAAGAGGATATTCTTCCTAATGAACCCATTACGGTGATTCTGTCGCAAAAAGGCTGGGTACGTGCAGCGAAGGGTTATGATGTCAATGGTCAGGAGCTAGGTTATAAAGCCGGCGATGGATTTAAAACTCAAGCCAACGCACGCAGCAACCAACAGGTGGTTTTCTTTGATAGCGAAGGTAAAGTATATACTTTACCGGGCCATGTCCTGCCTTCAGCCAGAGGCCAGGGAGAACCGCTAACCGGTAAACTAAATCCTGCTGACGGCATGATGTTTGAAGCGGTAACGGCGGGTGAAGCCGAGAATCATATTCTGCTGGCTAGTGACGCCGGCTATGGCTTTATCACCCAACTGGGCGAACTTTATGTAAAAAATCGCAATGGTAAGGCCTGTCTCAAACTGCCGGAGAACAGCCGACTTTTAAACCCGAGAATAGTGAATAAGATAGAGACTGATCTGATTGCCTGCGCAAGTAATATTGGCCGCCTGCTGATTTTTACTGCCAAAGAATTACCCATCTTAAGCAAAGGCAAGGGAAATAAGATGATAAGTATTCCGGGCAGTAAAGCGAGTATACGCGAAGAATTCGTAGTCGATTTCCAGGTTCTTTCCGAGATGGATCAATTAACAGTTCATGCCGGCAAGCGCCATTTTACTTTGAAACCTGCTGATTTAAATCATTACCGAGGCGAGCGTGGACGTCGCGGCAATCGCTTGCCCCGAGGTTTGCAGGCAGTTACTTCGCTAGAAGTCATTAAAGCAACTGACAAATCCAGTGAGCCAACAGCATGAAACTTACTGCAGGTCGATTACGCTGGATCATGAATATCTGGCCGCCCTTCTGGGGGGCTGGGGTTCGTGTGGATGAAATAAAGCCGGATTATAGCTATATCCGGGTTTCACTCAAGCTGCGTTGGTATAACCAGAATTATGTAGGCGTCCATTTTGGCGGCAGCTTATTTTCGATGACTGATCCGTTTTTCATGCTCATCTTACTGCAACGTCTAGGCAAGGATTTCATTGTCTGGGACAAACAGGGAGAGATACAATACTTAAGCCCTGGAAAAGGCCGGGTGACTGCCGAATTTAAATTAAGTGATGAAGAGATTGAACAAATTCGCCAGGATGCTTTGAATCAGGGCAAAACCAATCCCTTTTTTTCGGTTACTATCTACGACGAAAATCAGCAGCCTGTTGCTATTGTGAAAAAAACACTTTATGTGAAGAGCAAGAATTTCAAGCGGTCGCAAACGGAATAAGCAGAGAAAGAGCCATTCAGATTGCACCAGAACCGTTCTGCCCTCAGAGCTCGGTCGAAGCCCCATAACTATCTATCTAAACCAATATTTTCCCCGTCCGAATCCCCGCGGCAACTGACCGCGGGGCCCATGCCTGTTGGAGTAGTATGATCCTCAGACAAGTTTCAATGTTGCCAAAAAATAGGGTTTAACAGGTAGTCATAAACAAGTGTGCTTAACATTCAATTGGCTTCGTGTGGGCCCCGCGGTCAAAGCCGCGGGGATTCGATAGCTTTTAATTCTCATGCGCTTGTGTAGATAGCTATGGGTCGCAGCCCCATAGCTATCTATCTACACCAATATTTTCCCCGTCCGAATCCCCGCGGCACTGACCGCGGGGCCCATGCCTGTTGAAGTAGTATGATCCTCAGACAAGTTTCAATGTTGCCAAAAAATAGGGTTTAACAGGTAGTGATAAACAAGTGTGCTTAACATTCAATTGGCTTCGTGTGGGCCCCGCGGTCAAAGCCGCGGGGATTCGATAGTTTTTAATTCTCATGCGCTTGTGTAGATAGCTATGGGTCGCAGCCCGGGCTGATGGATTTCTGCCTACGCGGAAACGACACTATTTAAAGTCATTTTGACCTAATAAGGTACGTATTTTTTGAATGAAAAAATGAGGGGATTCCTCAGGCCGAACGGATTGAGTTAAAAGCTGAAGTTGGGCTGTCCAAACTATTAGATTAGATCTCCAGTAAAGACCGCAAGTCCTGCTTCTTCTGCTCATTTAACGAAGCAAACTCAAGGGTTGCCAAACCTGCTTTGCGATATAAAGCTTGCACAAGCGGATCAGAAATTGCTTGCAGATGTTGCTTAACGGTTTGAATGTCCCCCCGGGCGATAGGTCCGGTTAAGGCCTCTGCGCTGCTGTCGGCCTTACTGATATTTGACAGGCTGGCTTGCATCAGGGATACAATGACCTCTTTTGCCAAATCATCCCCTACCCCTGCTTGCTGCATGCATTTACCGGCCACGTCAGCGAGGGTCACCAGGTAATTCGAGGCGATGGCGGCTGCTGCATGATAAAGCATCTTCTGTTCGGGCTGAATCGTAAATAATCGGGCGCCAAGGTTTAAAAACAAAGGCGATAAAATGTCGATTGCTTCAGAATCGCCCTCAATGCTGCAATAGCAGCCCTCGAAAATTTCTGCATCCGGCAATTGCCTTGGAAAAGGTTTCAGAGGGTGCAGGCAAACAATGTAGCAACCGAGGGCATGCAAGGGCGCTAATACCTCAGAGGACAAGACGCCGCTGCAATGAACTACTACAGAGCCTTTCAGAACAGGACCTGCTTCCTGGAGCTGTTGAACAATATGGGTGATCGCTGCGTCGGGCGTTGTAATGAAATGCAGATTCGCAGGCGCAAGTTTCCGCAAGTCGCTAATTGCGGTTCCTGCCCCCAGTATGCGAATCGATTCTTCAGTTGATGAAAAATGTCGATTAAATACGGAAAGCAGTTTCCCCTTTCCTGAATGAATTAAGGCATAGGCAAGTTGTGTTCCCAGCCGGCCTGAACCAATCAGATTAAAGTCCATAATGCCTCTGAAAATAAAAATGTTTTAAATGATAACAATATTTACACTATATTATCAGTATGAGCATTTAATTAAGAGTATAATTATACTTTACTGATAGCTTGAGGCCACTATATATGCCTTATTTGATAAGAGGAAGCTTTAAAAACATATTTGCCGCGTTTGGCCGGGATTTTTTCAGCTCAGACGGTTCGAATATTGAAGACCTGAGACGCGATCTGGAGCGCTCCCCTTTATTAGGAACGCCAGATCAATGCAAAACACATATTGAGACCTGGATGGATCCCGAACTGAGTGATCATGAACATTACTCACAGGGCAATATGTTTGGTGAAATACTGAAAATGCTTCTGGGCGCGGATGTTTATACCCACCCCTTGAAGCTGGCCAACGAACAACCCGAGGAAGCTGCGAAAAATATCGGCAAGCTCGATTTTGGCTTCATTGACCACGCGGGTCAATTGGCTGCTTTCCATCTGGAATATCGAAAAGATAAGCCGGGGCAATGGCTGGCAGGTATTATTAAAAACACGAATAAAATACCAGAAGAAAGAGAGGTCATATTTATAAGCAGCTTTAAACCGAAAGTTGTTGATTCTAAGCAAGGCATAGAGGTTGTCAATGTTGAATCAGGCCCAATTCCTTTGATTGGGACTAAAGATAAACCCTTGGTTCATAATCCATTAGTTCGCAATTTAGTGCAGAGCATCATTCAGAAAAATGGCGAGGTGCATCCTGATAGCAGTATTGCCAACCAATTTACTCAAATTGTCAGTGAAAAGGCTTATCAGCCTAATGAACGGTTGTTGGCAAGTCTCCATAAAAATGTGGGAAAGGCGCTTGCTAACCCCGGACTTAAAATTCTCGAGCAGCTTGATTTAGACACCTACAAGGTTCCGCATCTCGAAAAATGCCTTAACCAGAGTAAACCTTTTTTCCAGCATCTGCTTGCCTTAGGAAAATTAAAAGATAAGGCACTGGCACGAGACAAGGGAATACTGCTCCTGTTTCTGGATTCTTTAAATCTTCTTGAAACTTACAGCCAGCACAAGAATGCAGTCTGGCTCCCCGCGTTGGCCGATTACATAAAAAGAGACTTACTGGGATCATCAAGCCAGGACGTACTTTTAAACATCAGCCATGTGAGCCGATTATGGAGTATGCTGAGCAAAAGTTTAAGTGATAACAGCAAAGCCACCATCATTGATGCTTTTCTCCGTTCCTCTAAATCCCTTGGAATTGAGAAAAGCCTGCTTAACATTCAAAATGAGGATGAGGCAAAAGTCATTTTAAATCGTATTCGAAATGGCGAGAGTGAGCTTCAGCTCTTTCTGGATGAGATGCATAGATATGAGCACTTGGCTGGAGTATTGGTAAATCTGTCGTCAAGCGTAAGTATTCAGGAATTCCGTAAAATTGCGACTACACCAGCAATTCATGAAGCATATTTTCTTTTGCAGAAAAACAATATTATATTACCTGACAATAAGATTTTACTCGATCCGGTTCAGTTTGAGCAGCTGAATCTTTTTATCTCAGAACTAAAGACCCCCGATGCTGACAAAATCGCTAGGGTCGAGGTCATGCTATGGCTCAGTTATCAAAAGCGGTTTGACTATTTTACAGACAATCAGGATAACAATGAGTACCTGCAATTGTTGCAGCAATTGATCCACCTGCATGCGCTTGACGCAAGGAATCTGGACGAAAGTTTGCATAAGGTTGAGGTTTTTTTAAAGGATATCAGGCCTGAGATTTTAAAGCAGGGAAAGTCACACAATGTAAGAAGCATGGCAATGCTTATTCAATGTTATTTGAACTATCCGGGTGACAAGCCTCTGTTGGTACTGCCGCGTTTGCTAGATGAAACACAAATTCGATTATTCCAGTATTTGATAAAACATGAAAACAATGAATCGCTTCTCATTGCCCTGGTTGATCAGTTGCAAACCTACCCTGGTTTGGCTGGGCAATTATGGCGAATGGTTGACAGAGGGGAGTCAGTCAGCGGCATCATTAAGATTGGCACCGATCCGGCTCTAAGCCTGTTGCAGTCAGAAAATGTAGCGTTTAAAGCGGAGGGGGCGAGTGAGCTCACTCCGTTTGTGTCCAAATTACAGGAAATTACCCGGACAGAGCCGAATGCGGCCCTGCGCAAAAGCTTTCTGGAGGCAGCGCTGGTGCTTGCCAAAGATAATTCACTTAAGATGGAACTTCTTAACCCGCGGGCACAACTGCAGAGAAAAACCCTTGCTGATTTGCAGCATGCAGTACCCGGTAATGAAGACTATTTGAGACTGGCAGCTGGCGATGACAGCAAGTCACATGACTTCAATCTAATATTACAGCAGATATTCAGCCGGCAATTACCAGCATCTGGCCAAAAATTACTGATCGAGGCGGCCTATACCGCTCTAAACAATAATAAACTGGATAGTTTACAGGCAGATTCCCCCGAGAAGAAACGATTGGCCAAGCCTTTAGGGCAGATGCGTACCCAAATGCAATTAATGGATCATTTCCATGGATTGCAATTGGAGCAAAAATACCTGGATTTATTAATGGGACAGGACACCAATAGCCAAAGGTTCTTTAATGCTGCTGTTTTTGTAGAGACCCAGTGTGAGGAAATGCGCAAGCGTTTACTGAAAACCAATCCTGCAAAACATAATTTAATGCTCGAGCATGAAGCAAATTACCGTAAAGCACTCTATTCAATTTTATACGATGGATTGACCAGTCCTGCCGGTTCTAAGAATAAAAACGAGCTCTCTCAACGCCTGAGGGATGCAGAACAACCCTTATTATCTGTTCTGGATGTGGACAGTCGTCCTGCCCTACGGAGAACCATGAAAGTGATTGCCAATTTTTTCAGCATACTTCTGATTGGTATTCCCAATATGATTCATCACAGACGGACTGGTCACTGGGCATTTTTTGACAGAACTCGATCAAGCGAAACAGTGAGCACTGTCAGCGAGAAAGTAAGGAAGGAAATCGAATCACCCTCACCTAAAGCAGGGGGCTAAGGTTAAATTGAAGATTCTATGTTTTTATTAAAGCTTGATCGCTACAGCCTCAGCCTCTCTGGGATCCCGCGAACGAGTCCATCGATATCTACACAAATGTTTCCGCTCCGCAGCTCCTTCGAATCCCCCCGGCAGCGCCAATCCGAATCCCCCCGGTAGCGCCAATCCGAATCCCCCCGGTAGCGCCAATCCGAATCCCCGCGGCAGCGACCGCGGGGCCCATGTCTGGTGCCGAACATGCTCTTCAGAGGAATCCTATGTTGCTGAAAATAGCAATTAAAAGCAATTAGGAACAAGTCTTTCAAACATTTAGGCTTCGTATGGGCCCCCGCGGTCGTTGCCGCGGGGATTCGGATGGCGCTGTCGCGGGGATTCGGGTTGGCGCTGTCGGGGGGATTCTGAGCGAGAAAAAAATTGTGTAACACCTGTGGAACAACCCACAGAAACGCCCGACCCACGCGCAGTAAGTAGACGAAGCCTAATGCTTTGTCAGTAAAACCTTCATATTAAATATAAATATCTATATTAATCATAGTATTATCTAAAATTGCATAAATTTCATTCTTTCCTTGAGGATTTTTTGCACTTTGCTTCGTATCATTCAGCAGCAGGTTAATTAATAAGCAGTTTACTATTGAATTCTGGCAAGGTTTCTGCTTAATATGAATAATTCTGCACTGTACAGAAATTAAGGACGAGCCATGCCATTGAAGGCCTTTCAACAGGACCAATTAAAATTTATCACCACGGGAACAGAAGTTCCCACCTCTGGCCATAAAATAAGCCGCGTTGAATTTCTTGATACGGATGGTACAGTCAAAAAAGGGTTTTTTAAACCGGTCGATAATAGTCTTTACCCTGCTCTATTGGCAAAATACTCTGTAGCCAGCAGCGTGGCCTTGCGCATGTCTCTGGGTGATTTTTTTGCTGAAGAGCGATTAGTCTATGAAAAGGGGCAAATTGTAGGAACAGTGTCCTTTGCCCTGGACAATTATAAACCGCTACTACGATACAGACAAACGGAGCCCGAAGATCCCTTCGAGCGGGAATTGGTAAATCCCTCTAAAGAGACATTGCTCGATAAGAAAGTGGCGAAGCAAATAGCTGCCTGGCTGAGTATTGGTGATGAAGACAGGCATCCTGACAACTTCAGCCTGCTGGGGGGCATTGATTATGACATGTGCCATTACCGCTACACCAGTATAATCCGCGGGCCTCGGGCAATTGATGGTATTATAAAAGATCCGGAAGACGTGCGGATGACCTGCGCTAAAATCAGTGATTTGCCCATTGTCGAAGGCAGAACTCACTGGCCTGCCAATAGATATCCTGAGAATTTTTGGTTGCCAAAAAAATACTTGTCGACAACCGCCTTTCGCGATCTGGCCGGCAGTGAGGAATTCAAAGAGCAGATGTTTGAAGCGTTGACCCATCAGTTATTGACCTATGATCCTGACGCTTTGCGATCACGCCTTGAAGAATATCTTGGCGATGAGCCGCTGGATTATCGAAGCCTTTCTCAGGAAAAAATATTAGGACTGGAGAAGGCAAACCCGGTATTGTTTAATGCTGAAACAGACCGGAAATCGATGGTCGATCATATGCTTGCGGTATCACAGGAAGAATATGACGAGCTGTTTCGGGCAGTGGTTTATTATCCAGGCTGCCCTTCCAACAGAAGAGGAATTAGAGTCCCCAGTTTCAATGAATACCTGGCAAAAAAACCTAAAGTGGTCGAGCGTGTTAAACAATGGACATCTGCAGAAAACCAGAAGGTTGACGTTGCAGTTGAAACACACAATAAACTGATGCCGGAAATACAGCGGCGTAAACTTAGCCTTCAGGAAGAACTTGAAGCGCATAAAAAACATGTGCCTGAAGTGCCGGACAAAAAAGGCAGTGCTTTAGAGGAGTCCCTTGAAAAACTGAAGAAGATGGAGGCTTCATGCGCCGCATACTGCATGAGTGATGCCGGCAGGTATGATAATGAAAAAATTTCAAAGCGCTTTCATAAGGTCTGGCGTGATTCCTTCCTGCCTTATATCAATCAGATATTGCAAAGCCTTGATGGGTTGGAAAGAAGCATTTTGCAGGGGCTTAACTCCCACAGCTTGCCCTCAATTGAAAGTAAACCGGTTCCACTTGATCAAACCAAGGCCACTGAGTCCTGGCAATTGCTGTCCAAAGGCGATGATTTATCTACTATACAGGTGCAATGCAGCGAGAATAACTCGCAGTTGCTTGCTTTGAAGCAAATCAGACAATTTCGCGAAAAAATTTTTAAATGCTCAGATTCCTATTTCAAGACGGAGCTGGCTGATCTGACGCAAAGCAGAAACGACATTTTCCTTGAGGGAATACAAAGGGCCATTAATGAAGATGAAAATCTGATTCGTGAATCCCTGGGGCAAGGATATCAGAAGGAATTTACAGACATAATCGATCAGATCGATTCTTATAAAGTCAAGATGTACTGGGCCAGATATGCGAGCGGACGGGGCGATCAACCGCTCTATGATGCCAAAGCAGGGCAGCCGGATGAGGAGAAAAATTCGCATATGGATCCTCAGGTCATAGAGGGCTGCTTCAAACAACTGTTTGCCTGGGCGGATGAACAGGAAAATGGGCCAAAGAAAAATGGGGATTCCCCCTTGACCCAATTTATCGCAGAGGTGATTGAGCGGTGTTACACTCCAAGTCCCTTTAATTATCTTGCAAATCGTTGCCGGGGGGAAAGTGTTTTATGTTTCATTAAAAACTCTTCCTTAAAGGGATCTGAAAAACTGGCCTGGATCTTCAGTGCTGGAGGCCACGAAAAAAACTCGCTTAATACCTTATTGGTTATCCATCTAATTAATACAATGCTGGTTCATTATAAGGATCAGGTAGGCTGTAATTTATCCAGTGTGAGGCATGCTATCAATACAAAGACATTTAACAGCGCAGCCTACACCAAACTTATCATGGAGCATTCCAGCCAAAGCCCGGCATTTAGCCATAGCCGTAGCGTGAGTGCAGTCAGTAATTTTCATCAGGCAATGTATCGATGGGTGGACTCTTTTAAAACAGATCAGGAGTTTAAACTATTTATTGATAAATCGGTAAGAAAATATATGGAGCCGACTCTGTTAAATTATTTCTGGAAAACAAAAAACAGAGATGAGGAGGTGCCTAAATATTTCGATCCCAAGTTTGGTTATTCACGCAGCAATATATTAGCCCTGATATTAACGAAGGGTGAAACCAAGGAGACTTCACTCAATTCCATATTGATAAAAGATATTCTTGCGGATATTCAGAATAAATGGGCAGTTCATGAAGCGAAAGTGAATAAGCAGCAGGTTTCTGCACATGAAAAAGCCGGTAAGGGAGAGGGATCAGATACCCAATCGATATCTGAGCTCGAGCAGGATGCTAAGGAAATGGAGACGTTTGCCTATTATCATTCAGTGTGCCAGATGAAGCCTGAAGACATAACCTCTAAATTCTTAGAGGATTTGCGGATACAGTCTAAAGATAAAACGGCGGTGAGAAGAGCTGCGTCAGAGATGGTATGCTCTTAAACTCTTCCTGCAATACAGGAAGAGGGCTTTTCTAAGGCGTTTGAGTGCAGGGGTTACCAAGATGGTGCTCCTGGATAAAATCGTCCAATTCCAGAATCAGAGTATCTAATGCACTTTGATCATAGCGTTTGCCTGTTTGCTCCAGACGCAGCTGCTTGGCCGTACTGGTGAAATCTTCCAGGAGCAACTGATCCTCTTCATTTCCATAAGCCAGGATGTAGCCCGCAACTTTTGCCAGCGCATCATCGGCTGCGACCATGTCTTTATTAAATGTTGCAGGATCAGGGGTTTGCCGGCAATTATTGTCTTCAGCTTTTCCTGCTGTATGCCAGCTATCATAAAGAAGTTTCAGCAATAAAATTGTCATGGGTAATAAAAAAAGAGTGGCAAGAAAAAACGCAGGATTGATAACTGACACAGGCTGAACTGAACTTTGGGCAGTCGTTGAAGTGCTTGCCAGGGGTAAGGGTGAAGAAAGCGGCACGCGCTGTCCTGCGCTAATTGCGGGAGGTACAAACATCTGATTCAGAGGCTGAGGTGTTGATCTGAAAAAGCAATGCCCTGATTTTTGATTGCTTTTCTTTGGGTTGGGAGCAATTTGCTTTTTCCTGTTAGGCAGTTCATCTCCAGTATTTAGCAATTGCTGATTCTTAGGCAAAGGGGTAATTTTTTGCTGGGCAGTTAATTTTTCTGGCAGGCCCGCCAGACGATTTTGCTGATTGACCCAGGACTCCATCGATTGCATTACCTGTTGCATCAATTCCTTAGCGGAAGAAATTAATTCAAGTTGCTTTTCTTCAGATGCAAACTGGTGGAGGTGCGATTTGATCTGATTGGTCTGCTCCATGATTTGTTTTTCAACCTGATGTAAATCAACGGTAGTCACTCCAAAACGAGCCAGATTATCCTGGTTATTGATAAAGCTATCGAGTCTCTCCTGCTTGTCTGATACCCATTTTTCCCACCAGCGAATATCTTGTTTGTCTTGAATGGATTGATGGTAAGCGGCGCTGTTGGCTTCCAGAACTTCAAAAACAGGCGTTTGTGAACGTTTCACAAATATTTCAATGCCTTCAATCAGGTCAAGCATCTGCGTGCGGAATTGTGTGATTGTAAATACTTCTCCCGCCTGATCCAAAAGCTGTGTCAGTTGCTCAAGAATATGCTGAAACCTCAGAACTTCCTGCAAGTCACTGATTGCCTGACCGTAGGACTCATGGACGAATTGCGGTAAATGATCGATAAATTTAAATTCTGCACATTGATTCAGGTCTTCAGCGGTCAGGCGGATGGGAGGCGGTGAGACCGCAATATTATCCTGATCGCCAAATGTCTGGATTGATTCGCCAACGGATTGAGCGCAGCGTTTTGCTGCCAGTGTAGGAAATTCGCGATGGGAGCTAACAGGCTCTGAGTGTTTATAGAGCTCCCAGAATGGGTGTGGATTTGCGTCATGGCCGGTAATGGCAAAATGCATTCCAGTATGTCTTTTTTCAGCGAGGTTGGTTAGTTCATGGTAGAGGCGTTCGATTTTAATCTTGAACTGCCTGGATTGCATTTTTTGCTGAATATCAAACTGGATGTCTTTTTCGATTTTATTCCGGCAATCATCCAGAAACAGGCGATCACTGCCTGAAGTCGGTGAAATCATCACTTCAACCGAACGCAGATACTGGGTCAGAGACCGCAATTGCTCGCTGACATATTCTGCGTCATTGATTGCTGCCAGTTTGCGTAGAATTTGCACACAGTCCAATAAAACATAATTGAATGGCTGGTTGAGATGGGCTGCCGAAAGATCACTGTTTCTAAGCAGCAGGTAATCGCCGATATGCCGCATCATGACACTCAAGCCTGACCAGCTCACCCGCTGAGGCGGCAGGAGTTCAACATGAAAGTCATCCAGGCTCAATTCATGGCGTGGACGGTATTGCAGATTCAGGATCCAGGAATTCTCATTCACTGCAAGGAACGCCTGTTCTTTGTCCTCGCTAAACCAGCTATCCTCTGTTTTCAGCAGTTCGGTATCGATTTTGCTGGTCGATCTGAGATTGATAATGCGTTGCCTGAATTGCAGCTCTTCTTCGGTGTAACATAATTCGCTATAAAATGGTTTTGCCAGAATGCCCAAGCGCGCTGCATCCTGCATGGAACGATAGGGAATGCGATGCTGTCCTTCCTTCATGAGTGGCCCTCCGTGCTGGCTAAATATTGATTAGTTTTGAATAAATCAACATCTTTAAAGCAGAGAAATCTTCCTGATGTCCATGGTTTGATTTTTTAAAGCCAACTATTAATTAGCCACATTACAGAGCAATTGTAAATGGGAATCATTTGCCCCTCAGGTGACAGAATGAAGAATTTCACATATTATTCAGGTAATATTCTGTTGCAGTCATTTTATGCTTATCGATTTTCTTAAAACTGTTCCTCAGTATCTCTTACCCAAACAGGCTATAACGGCTCTGGCTGGTTTGCTTGCCGGGGTCAAATCACCGACAGTTAAAAATTTTATAATCAGGCAATTTATTGCTAAATATCAGGTGAATATGCAGGAAGCCCTGGCAGAAGATCCAACGACCTATGCCAGCTTCAATGAATTTTTTATACGCCAGCTCAAACCTGACAGCCGCCCCCAGGCTCAGGCAGACGTTATATCCCCCGTGGATGGCGCCGTCAGCGAGTTGGGCCGGATTAAAAAAGGGCAAATGCTGCAGGCCAAGGGGCGCTACTATAGCGTTGCGGATTTTCTGGCGAATGATCCGGTGTACGAGAAATTTTATGAGGGTCATTTTATTACCTTGTACCTGTCCCCGCGTGACTACCACCGCGTTCACATGCCTCTCGATGGCGTTTTACGCAAAATGGTTTATATCCCTGGCCGTTTATTTTCGGTACAGCCCACAACAGCGCGTGTTATCCCCCAGTTATTTGCACGGAATGAACGCTTAGTCATTTATTTTGAAACCCGTCTGGGTTTAATGGCTATGGTGATGGTGGGTGCAACGATCGTCGGCGCTATCGGCACGAGCTGGCATGGCGAATTACAACGGCAAAAGACCGTCCAGACCTTTGAGTATCAGCAGGCTGAAACCCTGCTAAAACAAGGCAGTGAAGTGGGATATTTTAAACTGGGATCTACGGTCGTTTTACTTTTTACAAATGAGCATCCACTGCAATGGGCAAACAATCTGCAGGCGGGAGCACCAGTACGTTTTGGCCAGGAATTGGCTGTGAGCAAGGATTGATTCGCTTCGTCTTTACGTGCAGAACCTGCCCTGTCCCTTAATAGGCTTTAACTGGCGATATAAACCCTGGTGGCTTAAGTGCCCAAAGGGAACAATTGATTTTTTGCAGGATATTCTCAGCCGTATTTCCAATTATAAATCCCGCCAGCCCGGTGCGTGCAACGGTTCCCATGATTAAAACATCGATCTGCTTTTCACTGACCATGTCGGGAATAATTTCGCTAGGCGTTCCTCTCATATAATGTATAGTTGGTTCCTGGATGTTTGCTTCCTGAAGCAATGCAAGCAGTGTCTGATACATTTTTTTGCTCTCTCGCATTGCCATTTCATCTACATCTGTTGCGGATGCATTAATAAAAACACTGCTTCGCAGATAGTGTTCCCAAATGAAACTCCAGCAGGTAATCACACTTAAATGCCCCTGATAGTGCTTGGAAAGTGTCTGAGATAATCTTAATAAATCAAGGGCTAAATCGTGACCGGAGATATCTTTATCTTTTGGGTCAATGGCAACGGCTATATGAGGGTTCTCAGTTGCTTTAAAGGGTCGATGCAAAAACAAGGTACAGGGGCATTTCCGTAATAAAGACATATCCAGAGCCTCAAACCCTTTCGCCTCCTCTTTATTCTCCACGGCTTTGATTACAAGATCATATGACTCGCGGAGTACGCGTTGAATAATGCGGATATCAGGGGTGTCTCCCCATTCAATCTCTAAGTTAAACGAGGTATTTTCCTTAGCCAGTGATAGAGAGGCTTTCGCAGAGTCAATTGACTGCTGCATTTTCTCTAACAGAAATGCTTCATAGGAGTTTCTATGTTCTTCGAGACTGGGTGGGAATGAGGGGCAAAAAATCAAAATATTTAACCTGGCATTATTGGCTAAAGCCAGGCTTATTGCCTCTTGCAGAGCTTGTGTGTCTTTTCCAAGTCCATTACTTACAAAGAGGATATTATGAAATTGATTCATTCTTGCACTCTCCCTGCCAGATTAGCGGTGTCCTATACTGCAACAGATGTGCAGTTGCATTGAATACCATAAGTGTAGCTTAAGTTAACTCATCATTTAAAGAATCTTGCCCAACAAAAATGGTCGCATTTAAGCCACTTCGGTGGTTTCAAAAGCTGCCGGCGTTATGGCCAAGCATTGAATGAAGCCGTTTTTGATTATAATAAATTTCAATATATTCGTAGAGTCTAGTGTGTATTTTTATTCTTTTTCTTACCCAGTAACCAGTCCACACTAACCTCAAGTTCACTGGCAATGGTTTGCATAGTGCCTGCGTCAACCATCATCCCATTTAGAACTGCTTCAGCCTTAAATCGAGGCAGTTTGAGCATTTTTGCGAAGGCTTGAATCCTGTCGGACATTAAATCGGGAACTCCTATCGCATCCAGTTCCTTATTCAAACGTTCAGACAATCCCCTATTAGACATGACAGTCTCCTTTTCTTTTTGTTTTAGTGTAAAACAGGAATGCTTAAGGTTTGATTAACAAAATAATTTATAATTCATTACATTACTAACACTAGGAATACAGCCGGATAAGTGTGAATCTGTAGTTAATAAGTTGCTTAAGTTGAATTGTCATTGTGCAAACACATGCAATTAGGTAAGGCCATTAAGATGAATAGACCCTATGCCAACCGACGACTTAATAGGCCTTTTTGAGGAGAATGCTAGCTTTAGATTTATCAGATCCTGGCAGACAATGTCACATACACTCAGAAATTGCTAGAGCTTGAGCGATATGGATTGAATGGAAGATTTACGAATTATTTAATATTGTGTTAAGAGTACTGAATGGTACCGAGAAGAGGACTCGAACCTCCACGGGGTTGCCCCCACTAGCACCTGAAGCTAGCGTGTCTACCAATTCCACCACCTCGGCATTGCGGCTAAGTTACTCAAGAAATGTGTTAATGTCAATCATTATTTATCGATTGATATAAAAAGCATTCGTTAACACCTTGGTGAAAAGCTGCTACACTTTTTATTTTAGCCAGGGATAGAATGACTTTTCTTGAGTGTCTTGAAAAAAGTATAGATCGATATTTCGCTTGTGTGCCCCGTTTGCAGCCAAAGAATCGATTATTTGACAATGTATATTTAATTGCCCACCGAGGGGCCCATAGCAGGTCTTTGAGAGTAATTGAAAATACGCTGCCTGCTTTTGAGCGTGCGCTGGAGTTGGGTTGCTGGGGAATTGAGTTTGACATACAAATGACTGCGGACAAGGTACCGGTTGTTCATCATGATCCCGATTTAAACCGCCTCTGGGGCCAGGATCTCTTAGTCAGCGATCTAAGCTATTCCCAATTAAAAAAAGTCGCGCCCATGATCCCTTCCCTGGAAGAAGTGGTTAGCCTCTATGGGAAAAAGATGCATTTTTTTATTGAGCTCAAGGCGCCTTTCGCTGGCGAAGACAGCCTGTTCCAGGTGTTAAAACCATTGCAGGCTGAAGTCAACTATCATCTTTTAAGTCTGGATGAGCGCATATTTCACAGACTGTCGTTATTTCCCAAACAGGCATTGCTGCTGGTGGCAGGACATAATAACCTGGGCCGTTTTTGCAAAGACAGCCTGAATTTTCAGTATGGCGGTGTTTTAGGGCATTACCTGCTGTTCTCCAGCAAAAAACTGAGAGCATTACAGGCCGCACAGCAAAAAGTCGGTGTGGGCTTTGTGGATTCCAGAAATGTATTGTACCGGGAGGTACGAAGAGGGATGCGCTGGATTTTCAGTAATAATGTCGCTGCTATGAGCAAACTATTAAAAGCACTGCGGGAGTGATCCCGCAGCATGGGGTATCAGCCAGCCGACACCATTTTTTCAGGTTTCACATACTCATTGAATTGTTCAGCGGTCAAATAACCTAACTTGACAGCCGCCTCCTGTAATGACGTATTATCATGGTGGGCTGTTTTCGCAATTTTCGCCGCTTTGTCATAACCAATATGCTGATTAAGGGCTGTAACCAGCATCAGTGAATGATGGAGGTAATAGTCAATCTGCGTGTAATTGGGTTCAAGGCCTTCGGCGCAGAATTCACGGAAAGAGTGACAGGTATCCGCTAGCAAGTTCAGTGAATGAAGTACATTAAAAATGATAACCGGTTTGAATACATTCAGCTCAAAATTGCCCTGACTGTCGGCTATGCCAACTGCGGTATCATTCCCTAACACCTGCGCGCAAACCATAGTCATTGCCTCGCACTGGGTAGGATTCACCTTTCCTGGCATAATGGATGAACCCGGTTCATTTTCGGGCAAAATCAATTCGCCAATCCCACAGCGGGGGCCAGAACCCAGCCAGCGGACATCATTGGCAATTTTCATCAGCGCACAAGCCAATGCTTTAAAGCTGCTATGCACCATAACCAGGGGTTCATGAGAGGCCAGTGCGGCAAATTTATTGGGCGCTGACACGAAAGGAAGTCCGGTAATCTGGGCAATATGGGCGGCCGCTTTTTCGGCAAATTGCGGGTGAGTATTTAAGCCCGTACCGACGGCTGTACCCCCCAATGCTAACTTATAAACGTCCGGCAGGGTCTGCTCGATATAGTGCAGGCAGGCGTCTAGTTGGGCCACATAACCGGAAAATTCCTGGCCTAAGGTTAAGGGCACTGCATCTTGCAGATGGGTGCGGCCAATTTTTACAATGTCCTTAAACGAATTCATCTTTTTGGCCAGGGTATCCCTTAGCTCGCGCACTGCGGGAAGCAGGCGCTTTTGTATAGCGATGGCAGTCGCAATATGCATCGCCGTAGGAAATGTATCATTAGAAGATTGCGACATATTGACATGATCATTGGGGTGCACCGGTGTTTTACTGCCCAGTTTGCCGCCTGCCAGTTCAATTGCCCGGTTTGATATCACCTCATTGGCATTCATATTGGATTGCGTACCGCTGCCTGTTTGCCAGACATGAAGGGGGAAATGTTCATCCAGTAAGCCGGCGCTGACTTCATCAGCCGCTTTAATAATTAAATCTGCTTTTTCCTTAGGTAGTTTTCCCAATTCAAGATTGGTAAGTGCGGCGGCCTTTTTCAAGATCCCAAAGGCATGGGTGACTTCTCTTGGTATGATGTCATGGCCAATGTTAAAATGATGCAGCGAACGTTCGGTTTGTGCCCCCCAGTAACGGCTGGCGTCAACCGCAATTTCGCCCATACTGTCGGTTTCAATGCGTGTGGCGGTCATTATTTTTCTCCAGAATAGAAAGCTAGAGATAGTAGCATAGTCATCGGCGGAAATTTAGAGGTTTTGTAAGAGGATCATTGTGCGCTTAATTCGAATATACCAGCCTGGCCAATACCAGGTTGGCGATGTCATTGAACTATCATCCGAAGCCGGACAGCATGTAGGTGTTGTCTTAAGAAAACAGCCTGGCGACCGGCTCAGTTTGTTCCGCGGTGATAATCTGGAATTTGAGGCCGAAATCATTCAGGCCCATAAAAAGCGGGTGATGGTTAAGCTGATTTCCGAACAGGAAAATAACCGTGAGTCGCCGTTGAGAATCCATCTTGTCCAGGGTATTTCGAAGGGCGAACGCATGGAGTTGGTGGTGCAAAAGGCAGTGGAGCTTGGGGTATCCAGCATAAGCCCTGTCATAACCGACTATTGTGCAGTAAAGCTCGATGAAGAGCGGATGAAAAAAAAGCAGGCCCAGTGGCAGAATATTGCTATTTCCGCTTGCGAACAAAGCGGTCGTAATACTATTCCTTTAATACAGCCAATATGCACATTTAATGCGTTTCTGCAGAAAATGCCAGCCGGAACCTGTTTTGTGCTGTCGCCGCTTGCGACTAAACACTTGCGATCCTATGAATGCAAAGAGAGGGATATTCGTTTATTTATTGGACCAGAAGGCGGTTTCTCAGATGATGAGCTTGCTAGATTAATTGATAAGCACTGCGCGGCGCTTTCTTTAGGGCCAAGAATTCTACGAACCGAAACGGCAGCGATTGCGGCATTGAGTATTTTGCAGGCTGTATGGGGCGATTTGTAGTACTCTTCTCTTGTGTATATAATCAATATCGACTTTTTTAAATTATTTTAAATCCTAGAGGCAATCACATGAGTGAACATATTAAAACGGTAACCGATGCGAGTTTTTCGCAGGATGTGTTGAATTCAACCAAGCCAGTGCTGGTGGATTTTTGGGCCGAATGGTGTGGTCCCTGCCGTGCGTTGACACCGATTCTGGAAGACGTCGCCGCCAGCCATCATGAAAATATTACTTTTGCCAAAGTAAATATTGATGAAAATCCGCAAACGCCCTCCAAATATGGCGTTATGAGTATCCCTACCCTGATCATTTTCAAGAATGGCCAGGTTGCGGCTATGAAAATGGGCTTGTTAAGCAAGTCTCAACTGACTGCTTTTGTTGAAAGCAATAGTTAAACAGTTGACTTCCTGCGGGACCAGTAGTGTTGGGCTTTACAGCCCAACCTGCACTATTTGATTATAATCTTGTTACCGCCTTGCAGCTTTCCTTCCTGCAGTGCCTGCGCTGCTTCAGTCAGCATATTGACGGTATTATGGTGCGTTTTGGGATCAAAGAACACTACGCCCAGTGTTGCCGTGGTACGTACCCGGCCAATTCGCGTCAGGTGCGATTCCTCGGCGATATTTTTTCGAATGCGATTGGCAACAGCCAGAATATCGGGTTGCTCTTCACAGGGCAGAACAATAACGAACTCCTTTCCTCCCCAATAGCCAAGAGAGTCCTCGCAGCCGCAGGAGTTAATCAGGGATTGTGTAATCGCCTTAAGCAAATCATTCCCCGCTTCCGCGCCATATTCGGTTACAAAGGCCTGAAAGCTATCAATGGAAAGATGGATTATTCCAAAATCACTTTTGTTGAACTTACTGAGTTTTCTCTGGTATTCGACTACCTGGGTAATTCCAGTTCTATTCCATAGACGGGTTAAGGGATCGAGCAATTCCCGCCTTTTTTCCGCGTTTAATTCATGAAGCTTTTTTTCCGGCGGGTGAATGTGCTGATGGTTCCTGATTTCTGTATCAACCAGCGAAGCAATATCTTTAAGAATCATTTTGTCATGAGCTGATATCTGCCGGGGGCGTGTATCAATAATGCATAAGGCGCCGATGCGGTGTTCATTGACAGTATGGATGGGGCAGCCGGCATAGAAGCGAATGGATGGCGGTTCGACCACCAGAGGGTTATCAGCAAAACGCGGATCAAGCTGCGCATCATCAACCACCAGTACTTCGTCCTTCAAAATAGTATGGCCGCAGAACGAAATATCGCGGGGGGTGGTATTTGCATCCAGGCCGATAATGGACTTGAACCATTGATCCTCTTTGTCAAGAAGACTGATTGCCACAATGGGGACATCAAAAATTTTTTTCGTAAGACGAGTGATCCGCTCAAAACCCTGCTCAATGGGAGTATGCATCAAGTGACTGTCGTAAAGGGATTTTAGCCGATCCGGTTCATTGTCCGGCTTGCCTGGCACTATCATATAACCTCCATTTACTATACTTTAATTTTAGGAAGAAAAGCCGGATAAAGCAAAAATAGCCTTTAATAAAAGACTGGATTTATGATTAACCCTGTGTTAGTCTCCTAATAACGAGGTCATTTGACATCTGTTTGACTTCAGATGCTCGTGTAATATCTAAACAACTGTCAACAATCCTCGGCTTTGGCTATATTCAGCAAATCTTATTAACCATTTGGTTTTGAGGGAAAGAGATATTCTTCACAAATGAGATTAAAATAAGTAAACTGATAATATAGCTTAAGTGGCAACAGCTTTCTCAAGCTGACCTTCCGTTTTTAAATAACCCCGGACAATCCAATTCTTTTAACCAATACATCAAGTGAGAAGTATGAATCTTAGAGAACTCAAGCAATTGCCTATTGCCGACCTTGTCAATATCGCTCAAAAAAAGGGAGTCGAAAACGTTTCCAGTAAACGCAAGCAGGATATTTTATTTGCTATTTTAAAAGCACATGCCAGTGAAGGCGAAGATATTCTCGGCGGCGGTGTCCTGGAAGTGTTGCCCGACGGCTTCGGCTTTTTGCGCTCTGAAGACGACTCATACCTGGCAGGACCTGACGATACCTATGTTTCACCAAGCCAAATTCGCCGTTTTGGCTTACGCACAGGAGATACCGTCTATGGAAAAATTCGTCCTCCCAAAGATAATGAACGTTATTTTGCCCTGCTGAAAGTCGATCAGATTAATTTTGATGCGCCTGACAGTGCCAAACGTAAAATCCTGTTTGAAAACCTTACGCCCTTATTTGCTACCGAGCGTCTGGTTATGGAACAGGGGAATGGCAGTACGGAAGACCTTACCGCTCGTGTAGTGGACCTTTGCGCACCTTTTGGACGTGGCCAGCGTGGTCTTATTGTTTCCCCGCCAAAGGCAGGAAAAACGCTGATGCTGCAAAACATTGCTCATTCCATCGCGAAAAGCTATCCAGAATGCTATCTGATTGTGTTATTGATTGATGAGCGTCCCGAGGAAGTAACCGAGATGCAGCGCTCAGTTAAGGGTGAAGTGGTTGCCAGTACTTTTGACGAACCAGCAAACCGCCATGTTCAGGTTGCTGAAATGGTTATTGAGAAAGCCAAGCGTCTGGTCGAGCACAAACGTGACGTAGTTATTTTACTAGACTCTATCACTCGTCTTGCCCGTGCATATAACACGGTAGTGCCTTCTTCAGGCAAGGTACTGACCGGAGGAGTTGATGCCAATGCGCTTCAGCGTCCCAAGCGTCTCTATGGTGCTGCGCGAAATATCGAGGAAGGCGGCAGCTTGACGATAATCGCCACCGCGTTGGTTGATACCGGCTCCAAGATGGACGAAGTAATTTATGAAGAGTTCAAGGGAACCGGTAATATGGAAATCCATCTAAGCCGAAGCATTGCCGAGCGGCGGACCTTCCCTGCAATTAATATCAATCGTTCCGGTACCCGCCGTGAAGATCTGCTGCTTTCACCTGAAGATCTGCACCGTACCTGGATTCTGCGCAAAATATTACAATCAATGGATGAGTGTGATGCAATTGAATTCCTGATTGAGCGCATGAAGAACCATAAGACCAATGCAGAATTCTTTGAGGCAATGAAGCGTCAGGAGTAGTAACGCCGCTTTGCGAGCGAAGCTCCTCGTCATTGCGAACGAAGTGAAGCAATTGTCTCGGTGCTCCCATCGGGCTCCGATCTGGATTGCTTCACGACGCTCGCAAAGACGTATTCAGTTACTTTCCAAGGCTATCAACTGCTTCTTATCCATCGCTTGAGCAAGACTCATGATATTCTCAAGCTGCATGGCAATCTGTTTCGAACTCAAAAGCTGTTTTATTTCATCCCAGGCAGTATCTGAGCGGATGGATTCCAAAAAATCATAGCCAACCCAGGTCAAACGCAGTAAATGAAAGTCATGCGGCGAGCCGCCCGGCGTTTTATGAATTTTTCCCTGCAGGAGACCCCCTTCCTGTAATATTTCCAGGTGGGAGGAGACTTCACTATGTTTTTCTAAAGGAAAACTGTCCAGGGTTAATAAGGCATTAGGTGCAAGGCTCTCTATTTGTAACAGAATATCCCTAATCATATCCCAGTCTCTTTTCATAGTTATTTGTCCACAGGTTGTTTATCAATCAGAGTATAGAAGAATAACGGCTTCATAGCCCGTCTACAGGGTGGCGGCTGTTCGCTCATACTGCAGATAGGATACGGTATGGCTGAGCAAAATAGTACCCAGTGCTGCAACAAAGGGAACAGTCAGTAAGTAAAACCAGGGCATACGGAAAGAGATCCCCAACAGGCTGTCTGCTACATAAAAATTAATAGCAATTGCGGTGCTGACTGCGAGCAACCCGGCATAAAATCCGATGAAGAAGGCTTCACTGCTCTTAATCCATAACATTTGCTTCCTGCGCATTCCCAATGTTTTCAACAGGTAAGTTTCCTGCTTTTTGCTTCCGGTCAGGGAAAGCATGGCCAATGCTGTAATAATTAACCCGGTGAATAAGCCAAACAAAGAAACAAGGCTTATTGCTTTACCCACATTTTCAAAAATTGTCCGCACTTTCTCAAGAGTGGTTGCAATATCAATCACGGTTATATTGGGAAATTGCTTTACCAGCCTCATCAGAAAGTCGCGGTTTTCTGGTGGTAAATATAAACTGGTAATACTGGTTTGCGGGAAGGAGTTGAGCACTCCCGGCTTAAATAATATAAAGAAATTCGGTTTAAAACTGGACCAGTTAAGCCTGCGAATGCTGGTAATTTCGCCGCTAATAAGCCGATCGATAATGCGAAAACCAAGCTTGTCGCCAACCTGCACTCCCAGGCGGTTCGCAAGCCCTTCTTCAATCGACAGCCCGGTATTCCATTGACCCTGAGTCAGTGTATTGTCATCAGGGAGACTATCTGTCCAGGACAGATTGAGTTCGCGCTGCAAGGCATTAATCTCCTGGGCATTACTCCCCAGCGCCTGATTAATCGACTGATCATTGATTGTAATCAAACGGCCGCGGACAACGGGATAGATAGGCGCAGCATTGATTTTCTGCTGTGTCAGAAATTGCTGCAGCGAAGGAATCTGGCTGGGCTCAATATTAATCAGGAAATAGTTGGCGGCATCGTGCGGCAGCTGATGCTGCCAGTCGGCTAGCAGTTGTGTTCTTAACAGGCTCAGGCTTAGCAGAGCAGTCAGTGCCAGGCCCATGCCGATGATTTGCAAGGCACTATTTCCCAGGTTGCGCGAAATACTGATAAATCCAAAACGCCAGTTAAGATGGATTTGCCTGGCGCTGGCTAGCAGGCCAAAACCAATATGAAGGCTGAAAATGACCAGGACAATAAACAAAAGGCAGGCCATTATCACCACGGCCGTGATTGACCATGAGCGGGTGTAAAGATAAGCCAGTCCAGCAGAGAAAATGAAGGCCAGTGCATAGCCTTCCACCAGGCTGCCTTGGGGCTGCACAGTACGGCTTTTGAAAATACTGACCGGACTGGTATTTCTAAGTTTTAATAAGTGAGTGAGACTAAAAGCACTCAAAATGAGGATACCCGTGGCAAAACTGAGTAAAGCAGGTTTTAAGCTAAATGGCGCTTGCATTTCAGGGGTAATTCCGCGCAGCCACTGTATTAGCAGCGGTTTAAGTGCATACCCTAAACCAATACCTAAAATACTGGCAATACTGCCCAGAAAAAGAATGCTGAGAAAGTACCAGCGTAAAATATGTTTTTGCGAAGCGCCAAAGCAGCGAAGAAGAGCCACATGCTGCTGATGCCGTTGGCTAAAGCGTAAACTCGCCATGCTGATTGCAACGCCGGCTAAAACCAGGCTCATTAAAGTGCCCAGATTAAGATATGCGAGCGTCCTGCTGGTGTTTTTCTCCACTGCCTGGTTGCCTGACTTGCTGTCAAACCACTGTTGCTGCTCGTTTAATTGCGGCTGCAAGTATTGATACAACTGATCGAGCAATAGCGGGTTGCCGCTGACAAGCCATTGATAGCGTATATTGCTTCCTGTCTGAATCACCGCTGTTTTGCCAATATCACTTTGGTTCATCAGGATGTGAGGAGAAATATTAAACCAGTCTCCGACCTGCCCCGGTTCCTCGATGATAATGCCGTCAACAATAAACTCGGCTGCCCCAATCTGAACCTTACCCCCGATTTGAAGATTTAAAGGGGGAAAGAGACGCCATCCCATCCATATATGCCCCTCTGCAGGTGCCTTGTTGGTAGTGAATTGCTCAGTTCTGTTCATTGTTCTGGCAATGGTTAAGCGGCCATTGAGCGGAAATGGCGTCTGGATTGCCTTTATTTGTGCCAACTGTAAATTGTCTCCATGACTAACCATTGATAGAAAGCTTAACGCTTGCGATTGTCTTAATCCTAAAGAGGAAGCTTTCGCAAACCATTCCTTGTTAAGCACAATGCCGCTGTTTAGCTGGCGATCAGCCCCCAATAATTGGGCTGCCTGGCGGTCAAGCTGATAATGAATCACTTCCGCGAGATTATTTAAAGCACTGACACATGCCATCGCAAAGAATAAAGCAAAAGCAAGAAGACTCAATTCGCCGCTTTTCCATTCGCGAATAAAGCTTCGAAAAAATGCGGGCATGGCTAACATTGTAACCGCCCTTCCACCAGCGGCCAGTGTGTATGACAGCGGGCCGCTAAGGACTCGTCATGGGTGACAATAATTAGCGTGCTCTGATGGACACTGTTAAGCTCAAAAAGCAGATCAATAATGTGCTGGCCGGTTTTTTTATCCAGATTACCGGTTGGCTCATCAGCAAATAAAATAGAGGGGGTAATTGCAAAAGCGCGGGCGATGGCGATACGCTGCTGTTCTCCGCCTGATAATTGGGATGGAAAATGCTGTGCCCGCCTGGAAAGTCCAACTTGTTCCAGCCATTGCAAGGCAATCGCCATGGCATTGGCTCTGTTGCTAATCTCCAGCGGAAGCATGATATTTTCAAGCGCAGTAAAATTGGGCAATAATTGGAAGGACTGAAAAATGAAACCGATACGCTCGGCTCGCAGGCTGGCGCGGCTGTCTTCATCCAGTTGGGTGATGTCGATATTATCATAGAAAACATTGCCTGAGCTGGGTAATTCCAAACCTGCCATAATATTTAATAGCGAGGTTTTCCCTGAACCGGAAACTCCAGTGATGGCAATGGTCATTCCGGAATTGATTCGCAGATTGATATCATTGAGAATAACCAGTTGCTCATTTCCACTTTGAACCTGATAGTTCAGATCCTTTAATGTAATTGATTCAATAGGAGAAACCATGTTAAGGACAATCCTTGCACTTTTGTTTTCACTAGTTATGATAGCACCTTTACAGGCCGGAACGCTGTTAATTGTAGGCGATAGTCTCAGTGCCGGCTATGGCCTTGCTGATCAAAAAAATTGGGTGGGCTTGCTTGAGCAAAAATTAAAGAGTTATCCGGGTAACTGGAAAACAGTGAATATCAGTACCAGCGGCGATACGACTATTAATGGGCTGGCCAAGCTGCCTGATGCGCTGGAAAAATATAAACCCGGGATTGTCGTTATCGAATTGGGCGCTAATGATGGTTTAAGAGGCCTGTCCATCGAAGAGATGAGCAAAAACCTGGAAACGATGATTAATCTTTCCCGGCAATCTGGCGCCAAGGTGGTTTTATTGGCAACCAAACTGCCGCCAAATTATGGCCAGCAATTCCTGTCCCGTTTTGATCAAGCGTATCAGGATTTAGCAAAAAAATATCAGCTGGTCTTTGTCGCCATGTTTTTGGAGGGTGTTGCCGGCCATCGGGAATATATGCAAAATGATAATATTCACCCGAATCAAGCAGCACAGGGCAAGATTTTTGATAATGTCTGGCCAGTGATTGAGCCGCTGTTAAAAAGTAACTAAACCGTTGGACTAATTGAACCGCCGCGGGCGAAGACAATCGAATCCCCGCGACTTCGACCATCCGTACCCCGCGGCATCGACCATCCGAATCCCCGTGGCATCGATCATTCGAATCCCCGCGGCATCGACCGCGGGGCCCACACTACGCCTATACAATATCGGTCTTGCTAATTGCTTTTCAATCTCTATTTTTTTGCAAATTTGAAACTCATTTGGGGAGCCTGTTTCTCCAAGAGACATGGGCCCCGCGGTCGGTGCCGCGGGGATTCTGGAGCGGGAAAAAATTTATGTAGATACCTAAGCGAGTAACAATTGTTAACAACTGCTGGTTTACCTTCTTGCCTGCTAAAGCGATAATGTTAACATAAGGCATGGTTCCTGCTTAATAAAGTGAAACCATAAGTCAGGCTCCTCATTGGATGAGCCAGCAATCCTATATAAGGGGAAACGCATGAAAAATTTTCGATTAACAGCACTTGCCTGCGTTTTAAGTGCCATTTCAACCTGGACGTACGCCAATCAGCAGTCCTGGAGCAGTTGGGTTGCTGGTGTCAGGGAGGAAGCCTTGTCGCAAGGAATCCCGGCCTCTTTGTTTGATCAGGCCTTTGCTGATATTCATGAACCTAGCCGTCAGGTTAAAAGCCTCGCTCGTTCGCAGCCTGAGCACCGTCTGACCTTCAGTAAATATTTAAATACCCGTGCAGATGCCTACCGCATTGCCATGGGTAAAAAGAACTATCAAAAGAATAAAGCCTTGCTCGATCAGGTAGGTCAAAGCTTCGGTGTCGACCCCTGTTTCATCGTATCTTTCTGGGGTATGGAAACAAGCTATGGGACTTACATGGGTGATTTTCCAGTCATCAAATCCCTGGCGACCTTGGCCTATGATTCAAATCGTCAGGATTTCTTCCGCAAGCAGTTAATGCTGGCCTTGCATATCGTCAACGATGGCCATGTAAGTCTTAAGGATTTTAAAGGTGAATGGGCCGGTGCTTCCGGGCAGCCTCAGTTCCTGCCTTCGAGCTGGGTAGAGTACGCAGTGGATTATGATGGAGACGGACGCAAGGATATCTGGAAGGCTAAGGCAGATGTGTTTGCATCAATTGCTAACTACATGAAGAAAAATGGCTGGCAAACCGGTGAGCCCTGGGCTATTCATGTTCGCTTGCCGGCAAATTTCGACAAAAGTCTGGAAGGCAAGACTACAGTCAAGCTCGCCAGCGAGTGGAACGCTATGGGCGTGCGCACAACGGACGGAAAGCCATTGCCTTATCAAAATCTCGAGGCCAGTATTGTTCAGCCTAACGGCGGCCCGGTATTTCTTGCTTTCCCTAACTACAAGATGATTTTGCGCTACAATAATTCTATCTACTATGCAGGCGCAATTGGTTATATGGCAGACAAGATCTGCGGTCGGGTCAACTAAGTCTTTTTCGCTGGGCTTCACCGCCCAGCCTACCCTATCCTTACCCGCCTGCCTTTCTAAAGGTGAATTTCATGGATAACTACCTCGATAAAACAGCAAGCCTTACACCTCAAAGCCGACGTATTATCTGCGACAAAGCCACTGAATATCCTAACACCGGCCAATATGTCAAGCCGGTAAAACAAGGCAGTTACCTTTGCCGTCGCTGTGGGCTGGCTTTATTTCGCGGCTCAAGCCAATTTCATTCCGGCTGCGGTTGGCCAAGTTTTGACGATAATATCATTCAGGCCGTCAAGCAAGTCCCTGATGCCGATGGTCAGCGTACTGAAATTCTTTGTGAGCGCTGCGATGCGCACCTTGGGCATGTGTTTACTGGCGAGTTTTTTACCCATAAAAATCTGCGTCATTGCGTTAACTCTGCCTCTATTGATTTTGTAGAAAATAGTGAGGTGCTGGATACGGAAGAAGCGATTGTTGCAGGGGGATGTTTCTGGGGTGTAGACCATTTTTTGAAACTGCTTCCTGGTGTTTTGAAAGTTGAGGTTGGTTATACTGGAGGCCACAGCGCAAATCCTGGCTATGAACAGGTTTGCTATGGTCATACCGGTCATTTTGAGGCAGCAAGGGTTGTTTATGATCGCGATAAACTGGACTATGACTCCGTGATTAGACGCTTTTTTGAAATTCATGATCCAACTCAGGGCAATGGACAGGGGCCTGATATTGGTCAGCAATATCAAAGTGCCATTTTTTATTATAATGATGATCAGCTAAAGATAATCCAGCAATTGATCAAGCTATTAAAAGAAAAGGCTTATCAAGTGGTTACTAAAGTATTACCAGTGCAGGTGTTTTGGCCGGCGGAGGACTACCATCAGGATTATTACCAGAAACACCGTAAAGCACCCTATTGCCATCGTCCGGTGCCGCGGTTTGATAATTAAAAGCCCCTGCCTGTCAAAGCCATAGGTATCTACACAAATATTTTTCCCACTCCGAATCCCCGCGGCGAAGCTCTACCGAATCCCCGCGGCAGCGACCGCGGGGCCCATGGTGGGCACTAACAGGAGCTCAGAAAAACAATAAACCTGCCAGAGTAAAGATTGAATGAACTGATTAGTAAATTGGGGCTCTGAATAAGATTCATTGGGCCCCGCGCAGCCCATAGCTATCTACACATCCCTGAAAACACAGTCTGCTCTTAGCTTCGACTTCCCTCGGCTTGTGTCCAGGGATCCAAATGACTCATAGAAACACTGGACCCTGCGGACAAGCCGCAGAGCATAGTGGTGATGCGTAGATACTTATGGGCTAGGACCGCGAGGTCGAAGATTGAGCTGGGTTATGGGCCCCGCGGTCAGTGCCGCGGGGATTCGGACGGGGAAAATATTTGTGTAGATACCTAGGTCGCAGCCGTGGGGATTCGAAAGCTTTATTGCTAATGCATTTGTGCAGATACCGATGCTGTCAAAGCCTGCCTCGGGTTTCCCCGCCTATTCCTTTTCTTGCTGATAAGCAGAATCAGCCTCTTTTGCCTTGCGTTCATTTTCAAGTAACTGCTGTTCATTCATTTGTTTCTGCCAGAATTGATAGGCTTGATCGCGGAAATGATTTAAGTGGCGGAACAGTTTTCCCAGGTGTTGTGCCAGCATAGGTAATTTTCCCGGGCCAAAAACGATAATGGCGACAATGGCAATGACCAGCAATTCACTGCTGTTCATGGATTCTTTTCATCGTTTTTTTCCTCATCATTCATGGCTTTGCGAAAGCTTTTGATAGCACTGCCCAAATCACTGCCAATATTTTTGAGCTTGTTAGTGCCAAACAAAGCGAGAATGATTAATAGGATAAGTAATAATGATAAAGGACTGACGCCGCTTAAGCCCATGTTAGCTCCTGTTGGTTCGCTGAATGAATGTTATTAAAGCCCCTGCGCAGGCGACCAGCAGGCTTGATAAGCCCAGCTGATGCGCATCCAATAGCTTAAAATAACTTAAAATGCCAGTAGCTGCCAGACTAATAAAAATGCCTGTGCCTAATCCTCTGAGCCAGAAACTTCTTTTCTGCGGTATAGGCAGATTGTCCCTTTGGTAGAGTGCGTGCATTTTCTCTTCTTTACTTAACAACAACACTTCATGCATCAGGCGCGGCAGCTGCGGCAGTTGCTCAGCATAAAAGGGAAGATTCGCTTTTAGTTGCTCCAGGAAAGCCCGCGGTCCCATCTGCTGCCTAATCCATTTCTCAAGAAACGGTTTGGCTGTTGCCCAAAGATCCAGTTCCGGATACAACTGGCGCCCCAGTCCCTCGATCGCAAGCAGGGTTTTCTGTAACAACACCAGTTGCGGCTGGACTTCCATCTGGAAACGGCGTGCCACCTGAAACAGACGCAGTACGACCTGGGCAAAGGAGATGTCTTTAAGCGGTTTTTCAAAAATGGGTTCACAAACTGTGCGCACCGCGCTTTCAAATTCTTCAACCCGGGTATCTCGGGCTACCCATCCTGACTCAACGTGCAATTGCGCCACCCGGCGATAATCACGGTTAAAAAAGGCAAATAAATTTTCCGCCAGATAGCGTTTATCATTCTCATTCAGTGTGCCAATAATCCCGAAATCGATACAGATATACTGGGGATCATGGGGATGTTCAAATGAAACAAAGATATTGCCTGGATGCATATCTGCATGGAAGAAACAATCGCGGAACACTTGGGTAAAAAAGATTTCAACACCGCGTTCCGCGAGTTTTTTGATGTCCACCTGATAGGCATTCAGGCTGGCAATATCTGCCACAGGAATCCCGCGGATGCGCTCCATTACCATAATATTCTCGCGGGTATAATCCCAGAAAACCTCTGGTATGTAGAGCAAGGGGGAATGCTGAAAATTGCGTCGGAGTTGACCGGCATTAGCCGCTTCACGCTGCAAATCAAGTTCGTCTATCAGATTGTTTTCAAACTCCTGAACAATTTCCCGTGGTTTGAGACGTTTGCTTTCTGCCCAGTAACGCTCAGCAAGATTGGCAATCGTATACAGGATGCCAAGATCCTGTTGAATAATCTTGCGCATGTTGGGTCTTAGGATCTTGACCACCACTTCTTCACCCGTTCTCAGGCGGGCGGCATGCACTTGGGCCATGGAAGCGGATGCTAGCACATTGGTATCAAACTCGGCAAATACTTCGAATGCCGAACGCCCATAGGCCGCTTCAATGATGGACAGGGCTGTTCTGCTGTCGAAAGGCGGCACATTGTCCTGTAATTTGCAAAGCTCAAGGGCAATATCCGCGGGCAAAATATCAGGACGGGTCGAGAGCGCCTGGCCAAACTTGATAAAAATCGGACCCAATTCCTCAAGGGTTTTACGAATGGCCTCGCCCCGGCTTAATTTCTCACGGCGAAACCAGTTCCATGGATTTAAATAGACAATGAAACGGAAAGGAGAAAAGAGCCGTATTGAAACAACCACGCTATCTAAGCCATTGCGTGCCAGAATGGTATTGATATGTAAAAGTCTAATCAGTTGTTTAACGGGTTTCATAGGCTTTTTTTAATAAATTGAGTTTGGCCTGCAGTCGTTCGACGGCGAGATTTAACTGGTCAATATCATGGAAGAAATCATTGACTTCTTCTCGCGGGGGGAACAAGCGGGCTTCTTCATGGAGATAATCATTTAAATTGCTGCGCAGCGAATCTTCCATGCGGTTTTTCAAATCCTTGCCCTGGCGAAGGAAAGAGCCTAGTTGATAAGCAATTACATCACCCGTAAAACGTGCCAAATGCCCCTCCCAATCAATATCCAGCTCATCAAAGAGCTTTTTCACTTTCTCGCCAAGCTCAATGTCGCCTGAGATACGGATTTTATCGTTAAACAGAGAGCGGGCTTTGGAGGCTGGAAGAAGGCTCAGACGAATTAAGCCTAAGGGAGAGCTATGAATCATTGTATCCGGTTTTTCTTCATAATGGTCCAATAGGCGTAAACGCTGCCCATTAAATTGAATGAAAAATTTTATTCCCAGGGTATCGATAAAAATTTCAATGACTTTTCCATCTAGTTGAGCAATTTTACCCGGCATGCTGTCGTCAAGCGACAGGGCAAGGTTGATGGCCTGCTGTAACACTTTCAATGAATATTTTTTAATCATAAAAATGCTCTCAATATTTGTGGGCAATGTGCAAGGCAACAATACCGCCGCTCAAATTGTGATAATGACAGTCTTCAAAGCCGGCTTTCTCAATTTGTGTTTTCAAATCTTCCTGATTTGGGTGCATGCGAATCGATTCGGCAAGATAGCGATAGCTGCTGCTATCATTTGCAAATAACTGTCCCAGCTTTGGTAAAACACTAAATGAATACCAATCATAAATGGGTTTTAAGCCAGGTAACACCGGAGTTGAAAACTCCAATACCAGTAATTTGCCTCCTGGTTTACAAACTCGAAACATTGATCGCAAGGCTTCATCCTTGTCAGTTACATTTCTTAAACCAAACCCGATACAGATACAGTGAAAGCTGTTATCAACAAAGGGCAGCAATTGTGCATTGGCCTGCGCATAGAGCACATTGTGCAGCAGTCCTTCATTAATTAAACGATTACGGCCTACTTCAAGCATAGCTGAATTAATATCAGCCAGAATGACCAAACCTTTTTCTCCTACCTTTTTGCTTAGCAGACGGGTCAGATCACCGCTGCCGCCAGCCAGATCCAAAACCGTTTGCCCAGGTCGAACCTGGCTGAGTTCAACGGTAAAGCGCTTCCACCAATGATGAATACCAAAAGACATAAGGTTATTCATTAAGTCATAGTTTCCTGCGACGGACTGAAAAACCTCTTTGACTTTTTTTTCTTTGTCTTCCCAAGCGACGGATTCAAAGCCGAAATGAGTTTTCTGGTGTTTGGTCATGGTCTGTTCGATAAAAAAGAATGGCTTATGTTAACCGATTCTGTATATAAATGAGTAGCTTTTTTGCGGTTATTGCCATAGGTCCGGGTTCAATAAATTTTTTTCTGCCGAAAGCAGATAAAGAAAAAAAATCTGTTTTGGTGTAATCTTTTGCCTCAAAAATCTAAATCTTTTTAGTATTAGTTAATCTATGGAAAATTTTAATGCCGTATACATCGGCAAAACTGAGCGATTAGCCGAATTAAATACCGAGCTTGGTAGTGAAACACAAGTGATTGAAAATCTCGTTTTATCGCCGCGGGTTATTCCGGCATGTTTTGCCCTTGATATCTGGTTTAATCCACAAATTATTCAATTTGCTTCGATTAGCGAGGCGGTGAAGCGGTTAAAACAAGCGGGTAAATACTGGTACTTGCAACCTGCAAGCCATATCAGACGCTCGCGCCTGATTGAAGGGCAACTTCGCAAACTGCCTTCCCTGCAGCGCTCATTTCCCTTGCAGGAAGACATCCCCTCAATTGGCGGTTTTTGCCTGCTTGATCAACATACGCTTTTGTATAGTCTTGAACGTCTGAAACCCTGGCCAGGCGGCCACTGCCTGTTTATTGAAGATAAAATCAATCCTCCCAATCGCGCTTATTTAAAACTATGGGAAGCCTTAAGTTTATTAGGGCGATATCCTGCGCCTGGCGACACTGCCCTGGATTTGGGTGCTTCACCCGGAGGCTGGACCTATGTCATGCAGTCTTTAGGGGCAGAAGTCACCGCTGTGGATAAAGCAGCACTTGACCCACGCATTGCTGCGCTGCCTGGCGTTAACTGCCTGAATCAGAGTGCTTTTGCGCTTGAGCCTGCAAAACTGGATCAATCCTACGATTGGGTATTATCGGATATTGCCTGTTATCCGGAAAGGGCTTTATCGCTAATCATGAAATGGCTGGAATCGGGTAAAGCCAGGCAGATGGTTTTTACAGTTAAATTACAGGGCGAAACGGACTGGACCACCCTTAAACAGCTGCAGCAGATCGAAGGGTCTTCTCTGCTTAACCTCTTCTATAACAAGCATGAAGTGACGTTCTTCTACCCGGAAATCCGCGCAATACCCAGATGATGCGATTATTTTTTCAAGCGTTTGAGTGCTGATAAATAATGATCCTCAATCGCTAGAGGCGACGGGCTGCGCTGGGCCTGCCAGAGTGTCTCTGCCAGGCACTCCATCATCAAGTGTTCAACTGTAAGCTCATCCTGCCATTTCATCATCAATTGCTGGTAGATATCTAAGATCCCGGCTGGACGGTTAGTTGTAACCTGATCCCGGATAGCCAGGTGCAGGCCCATGTGCAGGAAAGGATTACTCTGGCCCATTTCCGGTGTATAGGTTTTGTCCAGATGGATTGCTGGATCTTCGAGCATGGCATGGTATTCAGGATGGGCAATAATGACATTCGCTACCTGCTTCTCCAAAGCGCTCAGCTCTTCCTGCTGGCGGTATTTTCTCCAGCTTTCGAAAAAGATCGTTCGCATATCCTGTACATTATCACCATAAAACATCGCATACTCATTTTTAGTAAATGACGAAGTCTACTGTACATCATTGAGCAGGTCTACCCGGATAATGGAAATTCTTAGAGCAGAAATATTGACAATAGAGCATCCGCTATGAGATATTTCGTTTGCGAGGTTGGACTTGCTATGTGTCATTCCACTGGGTCAATTGGCGACACACTGATTGGCCCTTTCTAATTCAAAATCCCTTCCTAACAAATTTTTGATTATCTGTTGTAATTTTCCGCAAATTGAAATAAAAATGAGATTCATTATTTTCAATGGATGGAGAGGTTTATGTCAGGTTATACTCTATTTGGTTATGTATTCGGACAAGGGCAGCAACAAGCTGGAACAGCAGTACAGACTGAAAATAATTTCAGTAATGCATTGAGTCTGCCGCGTTTTACTCGGCCAACAAGCCCGTTTTCGGCTTCTGATGAGGGCCATCGTAAAATGCTAACTGCCTATACAGACAAATTTAATAAAGCACTTAAAGAATACCACTCGCTGAATGTTTTCACCTTGGTTCTGTTGTCAGTATCCGCGGGGAGTTATCTCCTTTCTTTCGCATTGAGCACAGTACTATTGTCAGTGATATCCGGATTCGGAGCAGGTTATGAGCTTAAATCAATAGGTGACAAACAACTGAAGTATAAAGAAGCGCTTAATGATTTAATTGCTGTTTACAGCTGGGCAATGGGCAAAGAGACTGGAGATCATTCTGTTAAATTGAATTGTCCCGAGGTGCGCGCGCTAATTATGACTTTGGGCCATTATGTTCCTGCCAGTACTATCATAACCTGGAAAGACGAGCAGCAGGAGCAGACAAGCCTTTTTACAGCAATTAAATCTATGTTTACTGGTGATACCGAGCCCAGTAAAGAAAGGCAGTCGCTGCAGAGTTTCCTGTTGTATCTTGAGCATGGCAGCCACGTCAAGACTTCAAATTATTCGGTATACGGACAAGGGGGCAAAGGACTAGTCAGATATCTCTGGGAGCAAATACAGCCAGAGCTGCAAGATGTGGGGCAAAGTATCCCAGGTCATTTAAAATTTAGTTAGGTTCAGGGGTTAAATGCTGTAATAACCTACCATCAGCATTAGAACCGTTCGGCCTGAGGAGGAGCAAAGCTCCGTCTCGAAGGCTTTGCATCAAGCAACTTCAAGACGTCGCTAAAGCGGCTCCTCAGGCGAACGGATTGTGAAATTAGGGTTCAATCTTTGGAGGGGCGCCCAGTCTCATGATGTGAGTAACTTCAAACCAATCGCAAGCATCAAAATACCACTGCCGAATTCAATCCGCCGCCACACTTTGGCGCGGGACAGCACTTCAGAAAAATAAAAAGTGGTGAAAGTCAAAGAACTGAACCAAATGAAGCTGGCAGTCAGAACACCGCATAGGAATAACCATTTATGATCGGGAAATTGCGCACTGCCGCCGCCAATAATCACCAGGCTATCAATAATGGCATGTGGATTCAATAAACTGAATCCGAGCGCAAGTAATAGAATCTGTAAGCGGTTGCTGGCCTGTTGAGCTTCCTGTTTCGTCTGGGTGTTCATTTTGAGCGCTTTTCTTATCGACATGAAACCATAATAAAAAAGAAAAAGCGTACCAAACCAGGTGACCCAGATCCTCAGGGTGGGGTGCAGTTCAAGCGCCTGGTTTAAACCGGCAATGCTGCCGCATACCAGAATAACGTCACAGAAAAAGCAGATGGTCGCTGACAAAATAGCATGGCGGCGCATGGCGCCCTGGCGAATTAGAAATATATTTTGCGGGCCAAGTGCAGTGATTAAGGATAAACCAAGTAATAATCCATTGATGTAAACGGGCATAATACGAATAGAAAGTAAAGGAGGGTTATTATCGCTAATTTTGCACTTTTATTAAACTATTTTTTTTCATCACTTGATTTCAAAGTTCTTATAACGGGAATATCAAAAATCAAAGCCCCTGCCATATTTTAAACAACCTGTTCAAGTATCATTAAGTGAGCGCTATCCATTAATCAGATATTGCATTTTAGTAGCGTATTTGCTGCGAAACACGATTGCAAGTTATAGTAGGAGAAGTATAAAATGCAAAACTAATTTTTCCTGCCTGAAAGACCCCGGTTAATTGATTTAAGGAGGGAGCGTGCGCTCTTTGTTGAAAAATAATGCAAAAATAATAAGCTTTATATTGACCGCTGTTGTTTGTAGCCCTTGGGTTAATGCCGCTGAGACACAAGTCACAGATCTGCAGGCTGCAGCGCAGGTTGCCACACAGACTGACAAGCCGGCCACTCAACAAACCAGCCCGGCTGCTTCGCAGGAAGATCGGCATAAGCAGATCCCTGAGATCTTTATCGAGGGTTATTATCCGGAGTATCCACAAACTGCGCCAGCTGAGGGTGTCCAGCAGGAATTGATCAAACGTGGTGAATATCTTGCCAAAATGGGTGACTGTATTGCCTGTCATACGAATGTAAAAGGCAAGACGCCTGCCTTTGCAGGCGGTTTGGAAATTGATACGCCTTTCGGAAAATTTTACAGCCCCAATATTACCCCTGACAAGGAAACAGGAATTGGTAACTGGACGGAGGCCGATTTTATTCGTGCTTTAAAAGATGGGCGTGATCCACAGGGTCGGAACTATTTTCCAGTATTCCCCTATGTTTATTTTTCAAAAATTACGGATGATGATGCCAGAGCTCTTTACGCCTATTTCATGAGCATTCCACCGGTTAAGCAGCAAAATAAATCCCTCCCGTTTCCCTTTAATGTGCCAGGGGCTCGTCTGAGTCTATGGGGATGGAATTTGTTATTCTTCTTCCCTGAAGAAAATGAAATTCCCTATGATCCGGAAAAATCACCCGCCTGGAACCGTGGTCGGTATATTGTTGACGGACTTGGCCACTGCAGCATGTGCCATACACCGCTCAATGTGCTTGGTGCACCAAAAAATCGTTATTACCTGACTGGCGGTTTCGTGGATGGTTACTGGGCGCCTAATATCACCCGTCTTGGGTTGGAATCAGCAAGCCATTATGAAGTGGCTGACGTATTCAAGACAGGCGAACTTATTAATAAGGCAGGACCGGTAGCAGGTCCAATGGCGGAGGTGAATCATAATAGCCTGGGGCATTTGAGTGAAGAAGATACCCTGGCGATCGCGACTTATCTGAAAACCGTTGAGAGTGATGAATCATTGGGCGTTGCTGCTTCTGATGCACAACCCACGCTCAAACGTGGCAAACAGGTCTATATCAATGCCTGTATTGTTTGCCATCAGAACGGAAAAATGGGAGCTCCCTTGATTGGAAATGGCAACAACTGGTATCAAAGGCTAAAAAGCAGTGGTTTGACCGGATTATACCGTCATGCCATCCATGGCTATAACAGCATGCCGGTTAAAGGTGCCTGCGTCACCTGCTCCGATAACGATATTATTGCGGCCACTGACTATATTCTTAACCAGTCACTTTCCCGCTCTCAATGGCAGGATCTGGCCAATAGCGGCGCGCAGAAATATCCTTCTAGTGGCAAAGATGTTTACAATGAGAACTGTGGTGTTTGTCATAACGAGGGTAAACAAGGCGCTCCCAAAATAGGTGATAAAGCCCTGTGGAAGCCGATAATTGAGAAGAATATGGATGTGCTGATTGCCGATATTCTACATGGCGAAGCCCATCCTAAAAATGGCGGTTGTAAGCAATGTACAACTGGCGAAATTATTGAAGCAATTAAATACATGGTTAGCCAGTCCAAAACAGAGGGCAATTACTCTCTCTGGTAGGATTAAGATAATTTCTGCGGCAAGGACTAATCGCTTTGCCGGTTTTAATTTTATGAATCGTCCATGGTTCTACGCCATGGCTATCAGCTGATGTGAGGAAAGGGGATGCAAAACAGGTTTCTGAATGTGAAACAAATCATTGCTCTGGCTGCAGGTCTTGGGATTGGCAACTCTGCCATAGCCGCTGCAGATACCTGGCAGCTCAATATGTATAAGGGTGTTACGCCATTGAGCAAGGATATGTATTATCTGCATACAGTTGCGATGGTAGTATGCGCGATTATTGGTATCCTCGTTTTTGGGGTAATGGTCTATTCGCTGATACACCACCGTAAATCCAAGGGTTACAAACCTGCCTCTTTTCATGATAATACCCGTCTGGAAATTTTATGGTCGATAATTCCTTTTCTGATTCTTGTCGGCCTGGCCGTGCCAGCTACAAAAATCCTGATTGATTTGGAAGATGCCAGTGATTCTGATGTAACCATTAAAGTGGTTGGCTACCAGTGGAAATGGCAATACCAGTACCTGGATCAGGGTATTAGTTATTTCAGTAACCTGGCAACGCCCTATCAGCAGATACAGAACCAGGAAAAGAAAGGGCAATGGTATTTGCTGGAGGTCGATAAGCCGCTGGTCATTCCCGTTCATAAGAAAATCCGCTTCCTGGTTACTGCTAATGACGTCATACACTCCTGGTGGGTTCCTGAGCTAGGGATAAAACGCGATGCGATACCTGGGTTTATGCACGAAGCCTGGGCGCGTGTTGAAAAGCCTGGCGTCTATCGCGGCCAGTGCACGGAACTTTGCGGAATTAATCACGGTTTCATGCCCATTGTGGTTCAGGCAGTTTCCGATGAAGAATTCGACAAATGGGTACAAGAGCAACCCAAGGTGACTGATGAATATGCCCAGGATGCAGGCGTTGCTGCCGAACAAAAGCCCATGACTCGTAAAGAGCTGATGGATCTTGGAAAAACAAAATATGACCTGATATGTGCGGCCTGCCATAAAGCGGATGGAACAGGGATGCCGCCTATGTTTCCGGCATTAAAAGGCAGCTCAGTTGCAGTCGGTAAGCCAATTTCACGACACATAGGGATCGTATTGAACGGTGTACCCGGTACAGCTATGCAGGCTTACAAAGATCAATTAACTGATGCTGAAATTGCAGCGGTTGTTACCTATGAGCGTAATGCCTGGGAAAATAATACAGATGACGATGTCCAACCTGCAGATGTAAACAAGGTTCGACATGGCGACGATCAAGAGCCTACCAAGGTCAATAAAGCTCAAGCTGGAGGTTTACAATGAGTGAAGTACTGACACATCACGATAAACATGATGCTCATCTCCATGATCATGAGCATGATCATGGGCCTGAACAAGGAAAGGGTGTTCTCGGGTTTATCAAGCGCTGGTTATTTACAACCAACCATAAAGATATCGGAACGCTTTATTTATTTCTGGCATTGTTCAGTTTCTTTGTTGCAGGCGGTATGGCGCTGGTGATCCGTGCGGAACTTTTCCAGCCTGGACATCGTTTCGTGGATCCTAATTTCTTCAACCAGATGACCACGTTGCATGGTCTCATCATGCTCTTCGGGGTGGTGATGCCCGCTTTTACCGGCATGGCAAACTGGCAGATTCCGATGATGATTGGTGCACCGGATATGGCGCTGCCCCGATTAAATAACTGGAGTTTCTGGATATTGCCATTTGCGTTTGCATTATTGGGCTCAACAATGTTTCATGGTGGCGGCGGTCCAAACTTTGGCTGGACGATGTACGCTCCATTATCAACCAAGTATGCCCCTCCAAGCACCGATTTTATGATTTTTGCCATCCACATGATGGGGCTTTCTTCAATTATGGGTTCCATTAATATCATCGCAACTATATTCAATATGCGTGCGCCTGGCATGACCTTGATGAAGATGCCGATGTTCGTTTGGACCTGGTTGATTACTGCATTCCTTTTAATCGCTATTATGCCCGTATTGGCTGGTGCGGTAACCATGATGCTGGCCGATCGCCATTTCGGTACCAGCTTCTTTGAAGCGGCTGGCGGCGGTGACCCAATCCTTTTCCAGCATGTGTTCTGGTTTTTTGGTCATCCGGAAGTTTATGTATTGATTCTTCCTGCATTTGGCGTTATTTCCGAAATCATTCCCACATTTAGCCGCAAGCCATTATTCGGTTATCATTTCATGGTTTATGCTACCGTGAGTATTGCGCTTTTATCGTTTATCGTCTGGGTGCATCATATGTTTACTACAGGTGTTCCTTTAGGCGCTGAACTGTTTTTTATGTACACCACTATGTTAATTTCGGTTCCAACTGGAATTAAGGTGTTTAACTGGGTAAGCACCATGTTTAAAGGTTCGATGACCTTTGAAACCCCCATGCTGTTTGCTATCGCCTTTGTATTTTTATTTACTATCGGCGGTTTTACAGGATTAATGCTGTCGCTGGTTCCTGCAGATTACCAGTATCAGGATACCTATTTCGTGGTTGGGCACTTCCATTACGTTCTGGTTCCAGGTGCGATATTCTCATTGATGGCCGCAACTTACTACTGGCTCCCGAAATGGACTGGCCATATGTACAATGAGACCCTGGGTAAATGGCATTTCTGGCTGTCTGCAATTTCTGTGAACATTGCCTTTTTCCCCATGCATTTTCTGGGCTTGGCGGGCATGCCGCGCAGAATTCCTGACTACGCCCTGCAATTTACCAATTTCAATATGGTTTCAACAATTGGAGCCTTTATCTTTGGCTTTTCGCAGTTGCTGTTTTTATATAACGTCATTTCGACAGTCAGAGGCGGTAGAAAGGTGGATGCAAAAGTATGGGAAGGTGCTCATGGCCTGGAGTGGACTTTGCCTTCGCCGCCTCCATATCACAGCTTCTCTGTCCCACCAACTATTAGCTAAGCGACATCAGCTGCAACAGCAGCTGATTAGCCGATCGATAACCATGAGGTAATAAATTTGGTTAAAAATCATTTCAGGTTGGTAATATTGTTAACCGTAGTTGTTTTATCAATGTTTGCCTTCGGTTTTGCCTTAGTCCCTATCTATAACAGCTTATGCAAGACTCTGGGCATTAATGGAAAAATCACTGGCCCCGCTGGTAAATATGATCCTTCTCAGCTGAAAGTGGCCGCGGAAAGAACAATCACTGTGGAATTTGTGGCAACGAATAATGGTAATTTACGTTGGAAGTTTTATCCGCAAACTAAAAAAATAAAGATTCATCCGGGAGAAATTGCGAAACTTTCGTTTTATGCTGAGAACCAGACCAATCATCGTATGACGGTTCAGGCAATACCGAGTATAACGCCAGGGATTGCAGCTAAGTATCTTAAAAAAACGGAATGCTTTTGTTTTGCCCAGCAAACGCTTAATGGGCATGAGGCAATGGATATGCCTCTGCTGTTCCATTTAGATCCGGAGCTTCCGGAAAACGTCAGGACGATAACACTGGCGTATACATTGTTTGATGTAACAAACCGGGTTATAAATTAGAAATAGAATTGCGTCAAATTACTAACAGGAGATAAAGAAATATGGGAGCGCACGGCACCTATTACGTCCCCCAACCAAGCCACTGGCCGCTTGTTGGTTCAATCGGTTTAACCACAATGCTGGTGGGCGCCGCATCCTGGCTTCATCATGATTGGTATGGCCCTTATTTATTTACCTTAGGTCTGATTATCATGATTACCATGATGGTTGGCTGGTTCGGCCAGGTTATTTACGAGAATCAGAAAGGCCTCTACGATCTGCAGGTAGACCGTTCATTCCGTTGGGGAATGTGCTGGTTTATATTCTCGGAAGTCTGTTTCTTTGGTGCATTTTTTGGCGCCTTGTTTTTCACTCGCTTTTGGTCTGTTCCCCTGCTCGGCGGTGAAATTCACCCAATCACTCATTACACCCTGTGGGCCGATTTTAAAGCAGCCTGGCCTTTGCTGCAGAACCCGAATAATCAGATTTTTGTTGGCGCTCAGGAAGCAATGGGAGCCTGGGGGCTGGCGGCAATTAATACCTTAATCCTGTTAACATCTGGCGTCACGATAACCTGGGCACACTGGGCTTTGAAATTGAATAAACGCCGCCAGTTGGTAATTGGTATGGCGTTAACAATTGCCCTGGGTATACTCTTCCTTGGCTTGCAGGGCTATGAGTACCATGAAGCATACACCGAAAGAGGTTTAACCCTGGATGCGGGTATCTATGGCACGACCTTTTTTATGTTAACCGGCTTCCATGGTTTGCATGTGACCATTGGTACCATCATGCTGATTATTATCATGATACGCTGCATTTACGGCCACTTTACCCCGGAGCGTCATTTTGCTTTCGAAGCGGTTGCCTGGTATTGGCACTTTGTAGACGTTGTCTGGTTGTTCTTGTTTATATTTGTTTATTGGTTATAGTACTCCCGTTTGGCCTGAGGAGCAGAGCCCCTCAGGCTAAACAGGTTATCCAATGCCTGTTATTTATTAAGTCAATTTGATTGCCAATTGCTCTTTATGTTACAATAGGTACACCTTCCTCAAACCAAATCCACTATGGGAATCCGCAAACTTCTAAGCCCCCAAAATTTTCCCCGTGTCTCCCTGACTCATTTAAACGAGTATTTAAAACTCGTGAATCAAGTCATAGATCTGATTCCCGATGAACAAACTGAGTTGGATCTAAGTGGAGAAGATTTATCCTCCCTCGCCCAGGGTTCGTATGATTTAGTAGTGGAACGTCTCCCCGCTAATATTAAGACGATTGATTTGAGACAAATAGGTTTGCATAAGCTAAATCTGTTTAATATCCAGGAATTATGCAAATTAATTAATATGAAGCGTAAGAATGGGAAATTTGAAGAATTAAAATTTACTCAGGAAGAGCTTCAGCGGTTTTTTTCCAGTACAGGTTGGGAGGCAAGAACCAAAATCAACCATTTGCATGAGGCGATGGCGGATGATAAACGGATCCATGTTGTTTCGCCTTCCGGAACGAAGATATTTAACTCCCCCGCCCAGCTTGTCAACTTTCTGGAGGGGTTGCCGCCCCTGACAACTAAAGAATCCATGAGTGAGCAGGAGGTGGTCGAGCATCTTCGCAAATTGATTCTCGATATTGAAATTAAGATTCATGCATTGAAACATGCCCGTTGCCGTTTTTTCAATTTCAACAAGCTGCACAAAGCACATATGATTCAGAATGCGCTTGATAAAGCGATTGAAAGCGATACCCAGGATTTTGACCGTTTCGTCAATGACAAACACGGTGATTGCGGATACAGCCTGCGGGATGCATTGAATTACAATCGTTTATGGGTACATAAAGACCATACTAGAACGTTGCGGGAACTGCATACTGCCAATCCTGCGTTTAATTTAATAAAGGGTTAGGGACTTGGATCCCGCGGTGTAGACTCTTCGAATCCCCGCTGCAGCGACCGCGGGGCCCATGTCTGAGCCGAACATGCTCTTCAGATGAATCCAATGTTGCCGAAAATAGCAATGATAAGCAGTTAGGAACAAGTCTTTCAAATCTTACAAAAACCGATATTCTAAGTAGGCTTCGTGTGGGCCCCGCGGTCGCTGCCGCGGGGATTCGGAGCGGAAAAACATTTGTGTGGATAGCTATGGGTCGTAGCCACGGGGATACGGAGCGTGTGTAGATACCTATGGGTTAGTCACTACTCTCTCTACAATTGTGTATTCACCAGAAGACCCGGTTGAAAATTGATCTGTTCTATCTCTAAGGTATAAGTAAAACGATAGTGATCATAGGATATCGTTATGATGGATGCTTCACCGCGGAAATATCTGGATTTGAAAAGAACAGCGCTTCCTTTTTCAAGAAAGTCAGTGCAAGTGACGCTGAGCATATGTTCAGTTAATTCTACAAGATAGCTTGTAGTCTTTACTTCGCCGCAGTTAAGCAATACGACTAACGGCTCTACAGGCTGAATCTGCATAGAACCCCCTCACCATCTTCCATAGGAAGCGGGTGGCAATTTTTACCGCCATACTATGAGTATGGTTGAGGGTGCCCCAAAAATAAAATTACTTCTCAATTATTTGCTTAATGACAGAATCGAGATCATGTAAAGTATCATAATGAATAATTAAGCTGCCCTTGCCATTTTTACCCGGCTTTAATTTGATTTTAGAGCGCAGGTGCTGAGCCAGGTTCTGAATCTGCATTTGGGTATGTGCAGGAATTTCGCGCTCTACCGGTTGTGCCGCTTTCCCTTCTTTAATCCGGCTAACCAGTTTTTCCGTTTCACGGACAGAAAGCGATTTGGCAACGACCAGCTTGGCAACCTGTACTTGCTGTTCCGCATCCAATATTAGCAGTGCTCTCGCATGCCCCATATCCAGATCACCATACTCCAGCATGCGCATCACTTCTTCGGCCAGGCTAAGCAGGCGCAGATAATTGCTGACTGCTGTCCGTGACTTGGATAATAACTCGGCAATCTGCTGATGGGTTAATTCAAACTCATGATGGAGGCGACCCATGGCTCTCGACTGATCCATGGGATTTAAATCTTCGCGCTGCAGATTTTCGACTAAAGCCATGGCCATTGCCGTTTCGTCGTCCACTTCTTTAATAACGACAGGGGCTTCGGTCAAACCGGCCAGTTGGCAGGCCCGCCAGCGGCGCTCACCGGCAATAATCTCGTATTTCTGATTTCCCAATGGGCGAATAACAATAGGTTGCAGTAAGCCTTGCTGTTTGATTGAGCCTGCCAGCTCTTCCAGAGACGCTTCGTCAATTGCCTTACGCGGCTGATACTTACCAGGCTGCATCAATTCCAGTTTCAATTTGCTGGTATCGGATGCTTTTATAACAGGAACTGCAGTCGCTGGGTTTGTTCCTAATAAAGCAGACAGATTTTTCCCCAGACTGCCTCGTTTAACTGACATATTGACCTCTAACTGGTTACAGTTTGTTTACTGATGACTTCGGCGGCAAGCACCATATAAGCCGCAGCTCCTGGTGATGTTTTATCATATTGCAAGGCAGGCATGCCATGGCTGGGTGCTTCTGCCAGTCTGACGTTGCGGGGAACTACCGTACGGTAAACCTTGTTGCCGAAATGATCCAGCAACTGGCGCGATACTTCGGAACAAAGCCGATTACGCGAATCGTACATCGTTCTTAAAACCCCTTCAAGCTGCAGCCGAGTGTTAACAGAATTCCTGATTTGCTCAATCGTGTTCAACAAGGCGGCCAGACCTTCAAGCGCATAATATTCGCATTGCATGGGAATTAATACGGAATCTGAGGCTACCATGGCATTAATGGTTAGTGTATTCAATGCTGGCGGGCAGTCTATCAGAATAAAATCATAGTTGCCCTGTATTGGCTGAAGGGCTTTAAAAAGAAAGGTCTCCCGATGGTTTCTCTCCATCAGGCTGACTTCAGCGACGGTCAGATCACCATTGGAGGGGATCAAATCATAGCCGCAGGCTGTGACTAGACAGGCTTGCTCGGCTAAACAATCCCGTAAAATGACTTCATTACAAGTATGTACCAGTGCATTTTTATCGACGCCGGAGCCCATTGTGGCGTTTCCCTGGGGATCCAGATCGATTAGCAGTACATTCTGGCGGTGGGCAGCAATCGAAGCAGCCAGATTAATAGCAGTCGTTGTTTTGCCAACGCCGCCTTTTTGATTGGTAATAGCAATAACTTTGGCCATGGTTATTCCTTGGTATTATTGGCAATAATGATACAGCAACGTTCACCATCGAGACCCGGGACATCGTAGGGAATAACCTTATAACTTCGGTTGATGGTGTTTAACTCAGTCTCAGGGTGGCGGCCTTTCATCGCCAGCCAGATTCCACCACTGGCAATCAAGTGTTCAGTCCAGCTTATCATTTGCGATAAATCGCTGAAAGCCCGACTTACCACTGTATCAAAACCAACAGCAGGTTTATAGTTTTCAACACGTGATTCGATGATTTCTATGTTGCCTAGCGACAGCTGCCGTTTTACTTCCTGCATAAAGCGAATTTTCTTGCCATTGCTGTCCAGCAAACTAAACTGCAGATGCGGATGGGCAATTGCCAGGGGAATACCCGGCAGCCCCGCCCCGGTGCCTACATCAATAATTCGTTGACCCTGCAGCCAGGGTGAAATAGCAAGGCTGTCCAGAAGGTGTTTGCGGACCATTTCGGGAAAATCACGGATGGCGGTTAAATTGTATGCTTTATTCCATTTCTGTAACAAGAGCAAATACTGTAATAAGGGCTCAACAGGAACGGATAAACCAAGTTGCTGCAAGCCCTGTTTTAATTCATGTTCGCTGGTCTGCATCATGCGGAAGCTCGATTTTTTTTCAAATGAACCAGCAGTAGCGATAAGGCTGCTGGAGTGACCCCTGAAATCCGGCCAGCCTGCGCAAGAGTGGTCGGACGGATTTTATTTAACTTCTGCACTACTTCATTGGAAAGGCCTGTGACTTGAGAGTAATTCAGCGTGGCGGGCAGCTGTGTTGCCTCATGCTTGCGCAAACGTTCAATTTCCAGCTGCTGACGCTCGATGTAACCCGCATATTTGCTCTGAATGTCCAGCTGTTCTGCTACTTCATCGCTAAGAGCAGGCAAGTCCAGACTTTCTAAAGCCTGTAACCGCTGATAGCTGATTTCAGGTCGTTTCAACAGGTCAATTGCCTTGCAATCCTGCTGCAGAGGCTTTTCAAGTAATTTTTCCAGCACTTCCTGGTTGTCGGCGCGAATGGCGGTATTTTGTAATAATGTTTTACTGCGTTCGATGGCATCACGCTTTTCACAGAAATGCTGCCAGCGTGAGTCAGCCACCACCCCTAGCTCCCGTCCTTTCGCGGTTAAGCGTAAATCGGCATTGTCTTCCCGCAGCAACAGCCGGTATTCGGCACGGGAAGTAAACATGCGATACGGTTCCTGGGTTCCTAATGTAATTAAATCGTCTATAAGCACTCCAATGTAGGCCTCATCACGGCGCGGGCACCAGAGCTCTTTTTCCTTAACCATTAAGGCGGCATTCATACCGGCAATAATCCCCTGCGCTGCAGCCTCTTCGTAGCCGGTAGTACCATTAATCTGGCCGGCAAAAAACAAATTATTAATGACTTTGGTTTGCAAAAACGAGGTCAGGCCGCGCGGGTCGAAATAATCGTATTCAATGGCATAGCCTGGACGAGTGATATGGGCATTTTCAAAGCCTTTAATAGAACGAACAAACTGGACCTGGACTTCGAAAGGCAGGCTGGTCGAAATGCCATTGGGATAAATCTCATCACTGGTGAGGCCTTCAGGCTCTACAAATATCTGATGTGATGATTTATCGGCAAAGCGAACCACTTTATCCTCAATGGAAGGGCAATATCGTGGACCCACTCCTTCAATAACGCCGGCATACATCGGTGACTGGTGTAAATTCGCCAGAATAATCTCATGCGTTTCTGTGGTGGTGTGGGTGATATAGCAGGGCAGCTGCTGCGGATGCATATCGGCACTTCCCAAATAGGAAAACACAGGCACCGGCGTGTCTCCTGGCTGGATTGTCATTTGCGAGTAATCCAGCGAGCGGCTATCAATCCGTGGCGGCGTTCCCGTTTTTAAACGGCCAACCGGCAAGTCGAGCTCCCGTAATTTGCGGGCCAGTGCAATCGCTGGCGGATCGCCGGCGCGGCCGCCTGCATATTGCGCCATCCCCACATGGATTTTGCCGCCAAGAAATGTCCCTACAGTCAACACCACCGCCCGGGCGCGCAGCTTTAAGCCCATTTGAGTAATAACGCCGGTGACCTGGCCATTTTCGATAATGAGATCGTCCACTGACTGTTGAAACAGGCTTAAATTGGCCTGAGCCTGCAGAAACTGCCGGATAGCCTGGCGATAGAGTACCCGGTCGGCTTGGGCGCGGGTTGCGCGTACCGCAGGTCCTTTGGATGCATTAAGCATACGAAACTGGATGCCGGCCTGATCGGCTGCCAGCGCCATCACGCCATCCAGCGCATCAATCTCTTTCACCAGATGCCCTTTGCCGATGCCGCCAATGGCGGGATTGCAGGACATTTGGCCTAAAAGATCCATATTATGCGTTAGCAGTAAAGTTTCGGCTCCCAGGCGCGCTGAGGCAAGGGCTGCTTCGGTACCGGCATGGCCTCCACCGACAACAATGACATCGTAATGCTTTTCCAGATTCATGATCGTAAGAAGTTGGACAACAAAAAGGAAGGATTATACACATTTTTGACTGTGCACCCAAGGTTGATAGTGACTAATTCACGTAAATATCGTTTCAGTAATGTAAAAATAAAAAATCCAGGCTTGTCTCATAAATACCTGCTATGTTATAAAAAAGAACAGCTTGTGTCTTTTTATAAAATCACCAGCACCCCTTGACCAAATGAGGTGATCATCATGTCGGATAAAACAGTTCAAAATTCAGCGATGCTCGATCAAATGCTTGGATTTGAATTTGTTCGCCGCTTTGAGGACTTTGAGTCACCTTATAAGATAGACGAACTGGCTGATAACCGGGATTGGATAGCCTTATTTTTAAACTACCACAGACAGCAGCTTAAACAGGCCAATCCTCATCGGTACCGGTTTCTGACACCCGCACAGCTTGCGGAAGAAAAAAAGCGGCTGCGGTTTATTATGGAACTGCTGAAATATCAAAGCTTTCTGCATTTTCACGAAAAGAGAATGCATCCCTTAAATGATTTGAATGCTGATTATCTGAAATGTGAGCAATTGCTGCTAAAAATCGACCAAGTGGAAGCACCTGGGGACGATCGGGCAAAAAAAGCACAGCTTAACGAAGCCATTGAGGAAAGCCCCGAAAAGCCCGCCAAATACCTGGGTTTTGCTGTCGGACAATTCATTGCTGACAAAATGGCCGAAATTGCCGAGGCAAAAACCGGTACCCTGATTGGCTGGATGTCGGATGTGAATGAAAGGCGGCTTTACTGGGTATGGGGCGGCGGGATGCTAAGCTCGGTTATCGAAATGCTGCCCGATGATTTTTACCGGAAGGCCCAGGCGCAAAAAGCAGTGTCTGCCCCAGCCCCGATTACTGGCTATATGAGTTGGGTGCTTTACTATACCCGTTTCGCTATTAATTTATCCCTGCTGTTGAAACACAGCATTGATGGTCCCTGGATGAGTGAAGAAGAGCGAAAAATCCCCGCCTGGGAGCGGTTTAAGACCCAATGGAACCAACGAAAATTTTCTTTGCTGAATGATTCCATCTGGGGATTGGCGAACATGGCCTGCTTTTTCTGGCTGAAAGGGCCTGGTGCTATGGGAATGGCAGGCAACGTGGCAACCGCCGGCTTATTATTAATGGATTTGAGTTTATCGATCTGGCGTTTCTATGAAGAGAGTACAGCTTACAATAAGCGGATCCAGGCAATGTATGACGCTTACGACCGTTTGAAAGGGAAATTGAAAAAGGCGGAAGAATCAAGTACCCCGGATCCGGATCGCATTGCGGAATTGCAAAGGCAGTTGCGGGAAGCAAATCGTTTAATTATGCGCACTGAACTGGATTGGAAATATAAAAAGCTGAATATGATTAATGATATGGCTTATGCAGGAGGGCTTTTAGCTGCTTTTTGTGTGGCTTGCTGCTTTTTCTTTCCACCGGCAATGCTTGCTCCGGCAACATTTATGATGATTGGGTTAATTGGCGCCAGTCTTTGCTTTGTGTTAAATGCCGCTTATGCCGGTATTGCCGGCAGTCTGGACGTTTCCAAATCAAAGGCTTTAAGTGATCAGAACAAGTTTGAGGGCCGGGAATTGCTGGAGTTATTCGACAAGTCCACCAATGAAAATGAACGAAAAGCCTTGTTTCTGGAAATGAAGGGTCTGATGATTGATTCTGATTATCAGGAAAAAATGATCCGCTTTCAGAAAATCAAGTTAGCAAGGGCAATATTAATTGACGCCCTGATTCCGGCAGTCATTTTTGTGTCCTTTATCTTTATGCCTGTGGGCGCAGGTATTGGCTTAATGGCGGCAGGCTTTGCACTTGCAGCATTGTCTCACATCGTGCTTAAGCAGTTTGAACCCCAGGCAGATGCGCTGCCAGACTTTGATGATGCACTGGCGCTGGAATACGATAAGTTTTCTGCCGATCCGGATCATAAAATAGAAGATTTAAGCCCTGCCAGGATTAGAAAGGCGCCGGTATTATTCAAACCGGAGAAACAGCCTGCAGATAATGCAAGCGCCGAAGTCCTGATTGAAGGCAAGCCCTTGCTATCCTGACCACGAAAAGCGTGCTGCATGCAGGGGCTGGTGCGGCATACTTGATTGAAGTAGGTTACAATCCGTCTCAATTCAGAATTAGAGAAAAGTTATGAAAAATGCAGTTGTATTATTGTCTGGCGGGCTTGATTCAACCACTTGCCTTGCGATTGCCAAAGCCGCAGGTTATCAGTGCCATGCCCTAAGTTTCTCCTATGGTCAGCGTCATAATTCCGAGATTGAGGCAGCCAGGCGGGTGGCTGCATTTTTCGATGTTGCTGAACATCGTATCGTCAATCTGGACATCAACCAGTTCGGCGGTTCTGCCTTAACCGATGAAACAATATCTGTCCCTGACTATCAGCCATCACAAAGCATTCCTGTAACCTACGTTCCGGCAAGAAACACTATTTTTTTGTCTATTGCTTTAGGTTATGCGGAGGTAATTGGCGCTAGTGATATTTTTATTGGCATCAGCTCAGTCGATTATTCAAATTATCCGGATTGCCGCCCGGACTATATGGATGCGTTTAAAAAAATGGCTGCGTTGGCGACCAGGGCCGGTGTTGAAGGGAAGCCCCTGGAAATTCACACTCCGCTTGTTTCATTAAGTAAATGCGAAACCATCAAGCTCGGCGCCAGCCTGGGGGCTGATTATGCCCTGACGATTTCCTGTTATCAGGCCGATAGCCAGGGAAAAGCCTGCGGACGATGTGATAGCTGTACTTTCCGTCGCAAGGGTTTCATTGAGGCCGGCCTTAGCGATCCAACCATCTATCAATAAAGCCAATCATTGTTCCAGAATGATAAAGAAATGGCTATTTTTTAGTTCCCTTGTGCAATTGGGATTGCTATGATACTTCGGTCTTGCACTGGCATTCACTAGGGGCTAACAATGGGCAAATGGTTACGTCGTCACTGGAAATTGCTAACTGCTATTTTACTGGCTCTGCTGGCCGCCACGGCGGTAGGTTGTCTGGTTGCATTTTTTCCCCCCGCCCTGCCGGCTATCGCTGGCCTGGTATTATTTAATGGCTGGCATCCCTTTTTATTTTTGTTGTCTATGGGGGTTGTTAAAGCCACATTCGCAGCCGCTGGTGTAGCTGCAGCCGCAGCGCTGTTTTTTTCGGCAGTGGTCAATTTGTTCAGTTGGGTAATTCAGGGTTTGGATAATTTAATTAACCCTCCCAATCAGGATAAAATGCCCAATTTAACCGAGCAGGACTATAGTGATTTTTATGGTGAAACTACCCAAACAACTTACCAGCAGATTTTGCAGGGCCTGGATTTCGATTTGGAACCTCCCGAACAGGACAATTCTGCCTCTTGTGGTTGCTTTGGGGGTGGAAAAGACAGGCTTTGGGGCAACGGTCAACCGGTCAATCCTGAACAGGAGATTTTGCATCGGCCTCTGACTGCCCCTGCTCTTCAATAGCCAGGCTGTCTCACTTAACAAGGGATTTTTGCAACGCAATCGATTATACTTGGCGATTTTTATTAAATGAGAAAACGATGACGGAAGTGCGTAAACTATTGGTAACCAGTGCGTTACCTTATGCCAATGGCCATTTACACCTGGGGCATTTGGTTGAACATATTCAGACTGATATCTGGGTACGCACGCAAAAGATGTCAGGCCATCAATGCATCAGCGTTTGCGGTGATGATGCGCATGGCACCCCGATTATGCTGAAGGCGGAGCAACTGGGAATGACGCCTGTTGAATTAACCAGCATGATTCGTGAAAGCCATGAGCAGGATTTTAAAGCCTTTGCGATTGACTATGATTGCTATCACACCACGCACTCTGAAGAAAACCAGTTGCTCGCTAATAGCATTTATGAGCGTTTACAGGCTAATGGCGATATCATTAAAAAAACAATTCGACAATCCTTTGATCCAGTAAAAGGAATGTTTTTACCAGATCGCTATGTTAAAGGGACTTGCCCCAAGTGTAAAACGCCAGACCAATACGGCGATAATTGCGAAGCCTGTGGTGCCACCTATTCTCCCACTGATTTGCTCGATGCAGTTTCAGTCATTTCAGGTGTGAAACCGGTAGAGAAGGATTCCGAACATTATTTCTTCGATTTGCCGCGATATGAACAGTTGCTTAGGGAATGGACGCGAAAAGGACACCTGCAGCCAGAAGTAGCCAATAAACTTGATGAGTGGTTTGCTGCCGGGCTTAAGCAATGGGATATTTCCCGTGATGCGCCTTATTTTGGTTTTCCCATTCCCGGTGCACCGGATAAGTACTTCTATGTCTGGCTTGATGCGCCGGTGGGTTATATGGCCAGTTTCAAGAAATATTGCAATGAAACGGGTGTGTCTTTTGATGAATTCTGGAATAAAGATTCCACTACCGAATTATATCATTTTGTAGGTAAAGATATTGTTTACTTCCATGCCTTATTCTGGCCGGCGATGCTGGCTGGCAGCCAGCATCGCTTGCCCACAGCCGTTTATACGCATGGCTTTCTTACCGTAAACGGCCAAAAGATGTCCAAATCCCGAGGAACGTTTATCGAGGCGCGCAACTATCTCAAGCATTTGCATCCAGAATACCTGCGTTACTATTTTGCCGCCAAATTAAATGGCCGGGTTGATGATCTGGATTTAAATTTTGATGATTTTATCAATCGTGTCAATGCGGATTTGGTTGGCAAAATTGTTAATATCGCCAGCCGCTGTGCCGGTTTTATCAATAAGCGTTTTGACAACCATCTGGCTGGCAGCCTGAGTGAGCCCTCTCTGTATGCGGAGTTATTGGGTGCCAAACCGATAATCGTTGAGGCCTATGTTCAAAGAGATTATGCCAAAGCAATCCGTCAGATTATGGATTGCGCTGATAAAGTAAACCAGTATATAGACAGCAACAAACCCTGGGTCTTAGCCAAAGACCCGGAGCGCAGCAGCGAAGTGCAGGCAATTTGTACCATGGGCCTGAACCTGTTTCGAGTATTGATGACCTATCTGAAACCGGTATTGCCGATGATGGCCAAAGAGGCAGAGGACTTTTTAAATGCCCAGGTTGAAACCTGGGATGCTATCGAAAAGCCTTTGCTCAATCATGATATTCGAGTCTTTAAGCCATTAATTACACGAGTGGAAAAGGAAAAAATTGAGGCTTTACTCGACGAAGGCAAACAAGAGAAACCGGCCACTACCAAAGCAGCTGCCGAAAACCAGATGGCCAGAATTTCAATTGATGATTTTAGTAAAATTGATTTGCGGGTGGCGCGAATTGTTTCAGCAGAATCAGTTGAAGGCGCGGATAAATTACTAAAATTGAAACTGGATTTAGGAGGCGAAGAGCGCCAGGTTTTTGCAGGAATCAAGTCTGCTTATCAGCCAGCTGATTTGCTTGGCCGATTGACAGTTGTGGTTGCCAATCTGGAGCCGCGAGCCATGCGTTTTGGGCTTTCTGAAGGAATGGTGCTGGCAGCCGGCGATGGAAAAGGGATTTATTTGCTAAACCCTGATGCAGGCGCATTACCCGGTATGAAAGTGAAATGAAATCCCTTGTAGATGCGATTGATAATGTATTGCCGCAGACGCAGTGCGGCGAATGCGGATTTGCTGGCTGTATGCCGTATGCCGAGGCATTGGCCCAGGGAAGTACGGCCATTAATCTCTGCCCGCCTGGTGGTGTAGAAACAGTGAAGGCTTTGGGTGCATTGCTTAACCAGGATGCGGCAGCTTATCTGGAAGAAGCGCGCAACAATACCAGAGCGCCTGCAATTGCTGTGATTCGCGAAGCGGAATGCATAGGCTGTACTAAATGCATACAGGCTTGTCCGGTGGATGCAATTGTCGGCGCTGCCAAGTTGATGCACACAGTTATTCATTCCGAATGTACTGGCTGCGGACTCTGTGTTGAACCTTGCCCGGTGGATTGTATTGAAATGACAGCAGTAGAAACGGCCAATTATGATCGGCAATTGGCAAGGCAGCGTTTTAATGCGCGTAAGATCCGCTTGCTTCGAGAGGAACAGGCGCAACAGCAAGCTTATCGTCAAAAAAAGCAACTTGCAAAAGTAGCGAAAAACCAGGGAGAAGATATTCTCGCCAAGCAGGATTATATTTTACAGGCCTTGGCACGTGTTAAAGAGAAAAAAGGCAGCTAATGCATGCGGGGAAGACATCTTTTTAGAACGCAATAAGAAGACTCTTCTCGAATCCCCGCGGCAAAAATCATCCGAATCCCCGCGGCTTCGACCGCGGGGCCCATGTCTGGTAGCCGAACATGCTCTTGAGTTTGCAATGTTGCCAAAAAATAAAGAGTGGAAAAGTGCAAGACTGATACCTGAATAGGTATCATGTGGGCCCCGCGGTCGAAGCCGCGGGGATTCGATAGCTTTATTTTAAATGCATTTGTGCGCCGCGGGGATTCGTGTTTCTTCTACAGCAATTTTTGTTGGTTTGACCAGCGGATGAAAAGAGAAAGGTATTCTTGCTACGGTTCTGAGATGACCAGGGTGGGCGCCTCATTAGATGTTTCAGGCTTCTTAATTCACGTTAAGCATGCACACCACATCTAGGTTCTGGCTCCAAAAGTAGGTTGTTAGCCGAGCAAGAATACCTTTGTTATATTCAGAATAAGCCTTCCCCTCTAATTATTCCAATGAATAATTGTTAATTATTTGCAAAGTTTATAAGTGCCGGCACGCCCTAAACCACTTTATCCCCGAAAGGATCTATGCGCATAATTTTTCTAGCCAGACGAATCATTGCCGCATTATAGACAATGTTAATGCCGATATAACAGATAATTGCGCCGTCCAGACCCAGCCAGTTGATCAGCACCAGGCAGCAGAAAAGCTGAAAAACCAAGAGATCAATGGTGAGTTTTGCGCCTACTTCGCTCCCTTCGTGTGAATATTGAATCATTTTTGAAAGCGGCATGGAAATCGCGTAGGTCACTATATTAATCAGACAGAAATAGGTGTAAGGAAGCGCATCAATAAAATCTGATTTATACCAAACCAGAATCTGCCGTGCTGATAGTCCTAAAATGGCGACCACAACGATGGAAATGGCCAGGCAAACCCACAAATATTTCTTCATTACCTTTTTCAAGTGCTCGCGGCTTTGCGCAAAGGCAGCAGATATTTCAGGTCCAATCAAAACGCCGATTGGTGCAATGGCAATGAAACCCAGCGATATAATTGAGCTTACTGCGGAAAATAAACCGACAGAGCGTTCATGCTGTCCCAGCCACTCAATAACCATTAAGGGAATGGCGGTAAAAATATACTTATTTAAATTCTGCACGGTATACCCGTAAATCTTCCCTTTCCATTCGTGGATGGCGGCAGCCGATTTTTTGTAGCGTCTGAGCGCGCTGCGGCTTTGTATAACCACTGACAATAAAACAATCACCAGATAGCTGGCAATGAAGCCAATCAACATAATGTGTGGAAAATAGCGGCGCTCGTGCTGGAAAAAATAAGGATAGATATAAAAATAAATCAGCAGGCTAAAAATAAAATAACACAGGGTTTGCAGCAGGCTCATAATGACGGCGATGCGCATGTAATCTACAGCGCGAAAAAATTGCAGATAAATATTATACAAAGAAAGGGCAATTGTACCCCAGATAAACAGAAAAAGCGGGTGGCTGATATCAAAAAGCGCCAGGCTGCTAATTGTCTGACTGAGGACAATGAGGGTTATCGCTGTTAAACAGCCGATTGCTGCTACAGCAAGGTATATCGGTTTCAAAAATCCTTTCATCGATGAAGTGAGCGTGCGAATGTCGCTGTATTTGCGATGAACGAATAATTTGGGAACATAATAGGCAATAATCGAGTCTATACCCAAGGTGATCAACGTGGCGAGCAAAAGCAGCGCGTTGGTCGCTACTGTAAAATCGCCAAATAATTCCTCACCGGCGTGCCTGGCAACCAGCATGTTAACAACAAATAACATGAACTGATCAGCAATAATAATAAATAAATTTAACCCAAAACCCATAAATTGACGGGAGATGATAAACCTTGCAGTACTGTACTGTTGATGGTTGGTAAATTCAAGAAGATATGCAGCCGCTGCAGATTAAACCCCCGCGGGGATCGATAAAGGATTCTTCTTCAGAATGTGTTTAAATTCAACCCATGAGCTACAATTTAAATCAAGAATTAACAAAAATGAGTTTAGATCATGAGCCACCAGGATAAAAAATACCATCGACTGGATAGTAAAATTCTAATTCTCGGCTTTGGCAGTGTGGGACAGGCGATACTTCCACTCTTGCTGCGCCACCTCGACATGTCACCCTCCCAGATTATCGTCCTCACTCAGGATGCAATGGGGGAAGCAATTGCCCGAGAACACGGTCTGACCTTTGTCAGGGAAATGGTCACTCGAACTAATTACCTGAATGTACTCAATGAATTAATGAATCCGGGCGACTTTTTAATCAACTTGTCCACCGGTATTTCCAGCCATGATTTGATTAAATACTGTCAACAAAAGTTTATCCTTTATCTGGATGCCTGCACTGAACCATGGCTGGACGCCAAACCCAGACAGCATTCCTTTCATACTCGCTATGATCTGCGTCAGGGAGTGCTGAAGTTAAAAGAAGAGCATGGGCCTACGGCTATTCTGACCCATGGCGCTAACCCCGGATTGGTTTCTCATTTTATCAGGCAAGCATTGTGGAATATGGCCAAGGACAATGACTTATCCACTCCTTTGCCTGCTACTCAACCAGAATGGGCCAGCTTAGCTCACACTCTAGGTATCAAAGTGATTCACGTAGCTGAGCGTGATACCCAGGTCAGTAAACAGTTCAGGGTGCCGGGTGAATTTGTGAACACCTGGTCGGCTGAAGGATTGATTGCAGAAGCCAGTCAGCCTGCCGAGCTGAGCTGGGGAACTCATGAGCGGCATTGGCCCGAAGATGCCACCCATCACACCTTCACCAATGATGGGGCAATCTATCTGAAACGCACAGGTGCCAGCACTAGAGTCAGAACCTGGACACCTACTCACGGGCCGTTTTATGGTTTTTTGATCACCCATGCTGAATCCTTAACCATCGCTGATTTTCTGACAATAAAAAAGGATACCGATGTGATTTATCGGCCTACTGTCCACTATGCCTATTATCCCTGTCCTGATGCAACTCTGTCACTGCATGAGTATGAGGCGAGCAATTGGCCGGAAGAACATCGTAATCGCTTAATTATCCAGGATGTGGTTGATGGTACCGACGAATTGGGCGTATTGCTGATGGGCAATAAGAAAGGGGCATACTGGTTTGGTTCACAGTTGTCGATTCATGAAGCCAAACGTCTCGTCCCTTATAATAATGCCACGAGTTTGCAAGTCGCAGCAGGTGTATTGGCCGGTGTTATCTGGGCACTTAAAAATCCTAATCGAAGCATTGTCGAGCCGGAAGATCTTGATTTTCAGGCAGCCATACAGATTGCTTTACCCTATTTGGGTAAACTGGCCGGATACTATACCAGCTGGACGCCCCTGGAAAATAGATCCCGCTTATTCCCGGAAAAATTGGACACCAGCGATCCCTGGCAGTTTCTCAATATAAGGGTGGACTGATAACTTTATTGACAAAGGCTTGCTTTTTTCTGCACTCGGTTTAAAGTTGCTGCAAAACCTAGATCGGAGTAACCATGAGCAGCAGATTGAAACAGGCCTTAAGCCAGCTTATCTTCATGGGGCGATGGCTACAAGCCCCATTATACCTGGGCCTTTTGTGCATTTTAGGGGCTTATGTTTATCGCTATATTATTGAATTATATCATTTGATTATTCACATCAATGGGCTTGACGATACCCAGATTATGCTGGGGGTGCTGGATTTAATCGATGTGGTGATGATAGCGAACTTATTGATTATGGTAATAATGGGAGGCTATGAAACCTTTGTCTCTCATTTACAGCTGCATGCCCATCCCGATCAGCCGGAATGGCTGGATGAGCTGGATGCTGGCGCAATGAAGATCAAGCTGGCCTTGTCACTGGTCGGAATATCATCCATTCATCTGCTGCGAACCTTTATCGATCCCACCAAGCATCAAAATGATACGATTATGTGGCAAGTTCTCATCCATCTAACCCTGCTTGTATCGGTTCTGGCAATCGCGTTCACCAATCGCTTATTGTTCAAGGGGAGGTAGGACGCAGCCAATTGTGAGGATTGACCATTCCGTTCCCGCGACGCAGCCTCTTCGAATCCCCGCGGTGCCGCGTTTTCGAATCCCCGCGGCTGCGACCGCGGGGCCCAAACGAAGCCAATTGAATGTCAAGAAGACTTGTTTACGACTACCTGTTAAATCTTATGTTTTGGCAACATTGAAACTTGTCTGACGACCCATGCTACTCCTACAGGCATGGGCCCCGCGGTCGGTGCCGCGGGGATTCCATTGTTCTGATGCTGCTTGGCTTCGATTGTTTAATACCGCGGCTTCTGAAAAATCAATTAAACGATTGCTGTGTCCTGACGAAACGGATCGGCAATTACAGTATTGGTATCAACCTGCTCCAGAGCGTGGCAGTAATTCTGACGTTTGACCGGATCCTGTTCTTTGGCGCAACGCTCTTGATAGACAGTAATCATGGCATCATCTTTAGGGGTAGCGAAAGAGACTACAGGAACTAAACATAAGATTAATGCAATATTTTTCATGAAAGATACCCTTGGCTGGTTGCTAAAAACCCGTCTATGATAACAGGTTAAATTCATTCCCGATAGATGTAAATTAATGAAAATTGTTAAATATTCTTACAGGCTAATGGATCGGAGGTTTTTCTGAATGCAATCTAGCACTTCTTTGATGTCACTGTCCAAAGGAATGACATGTGCGGAATTTTGTAGCCAGTGGATTTGAATATGCGCTTGCCCGGCAAAACGAGCAGCGACTTTATGAGAGGATATTACTTTATCGTGACACCCTAGAAACACATCAGTGGGGCAGCATGGCAGGGTAAACTGAAAATTACGGATAAGGCTTAGTATTTCAACAATGGTATTGAGCGGCAATTGGCGGTAAGCAATTTCGCAACTTGAGGGTTTAAAAATATTTCCCGCGGCACTTCGTAAGCGGATAAATCCCAATTTGCGCAGCGCCCTGGCAAGATGTAATGTTTTTGACAGAGTGAATGGCAAATCAAGTGCAGGAGCAAGTAAGTAAAGATGATTCAGTTTGAATTCAAAGCCCAGATGACAGGCTAGCAGGCCACCCAGGGAAAGCCCCAAAATATCGACCTGCTCGTACTCGTTAATCAGCGTTGCACAAATTCCTCTCACATATTCCAGCCAGTCCTGCGCTTTGGTGCGGGTAAATTCCTCAAGATTGCTTGCATGGCCGGGAAGAACAGGAATAACAATAGCATCATAGCCCTCAAATCCGGTCTGTAATTCTCTAAACACTGCCGGGGAGGAGGAAAAGCCATGCAAAACCAGTAGCGCTTTTTGTTTCTTTCCATTTCGGCGATCGATGGCATTTAGTAAAGAAACCTGTTCCGGTTTAACGACCGATAATTGTACTCCTTGCCGCATGCAACGAAAGTCACTGAGATTCATAATGGCCTGTCTAAAAATTGAAAAGAAAATGTAAACCTTGGCGCTTGAAGATTTTTTCCATCTTCAATTTGTTATAGTTATCATACTCGTTTTATCTGGTTTCTAAAAGCAATCAGGATAGCTGCGCTACAATGTGAGTTTATGCTATCTTTAATAAGAAACTATTTTTAATTATAGGTGCTGATATGTCTGGTATGAGTCCAATGGGCGGCGGTTCAGATGCCTCGAGTAACCTCGATCAAATGATGGGGCAAATGTTTCCCAGTGACGATGGGAAAAAGGACAAAAAAGATCCCTGGCAGGAAATCCTCGAGGGTATGCAGGATATGGTTAATCAATTAGGCGGTATGCTAACTGACACCGTGTCAAACGTTTTTGGCAATATGGATTTTGGCAAGGCGTTTGATCAAATGGCCGGCATGTTCAATCAAAGCCAGCCTGGGGGATCTTCATTTGGCATGGGTTCCGGCCAGAGTCTTGACAGCGGTGCTTCACTGGAAAGTGGTGTATCAATGATGATGTAATCCGCTTCAAGGTCACTGCGGACAAGCCGCAGCATGTTCTCTTCCCTACTTTCCGCGACATGTTCGCGGAATCCATGTTGCAGTCGAATCCCCGTGGCATCGACCTATAGGTATTTACACAAGTTCTACAAGCCGTCTTGGCGGGCATAGCGAAGCAAGAACGGAGTTAATATGAAGCACCGAAAACTCGATTGCTTCACTTCGTTCGCAAAGACAGATGGCTTCTCCGTCAGACTCATTTTATCTCATATGGCTTGTAGGCACTTGTGTAGATACCTATGGGTTTATCCGCGGGGATTGAAGCGGGCTTTGAATTCTCAATCTGTCTGCGGATCAAACTCCGGACTACCATTAACTACCTGGTTAATCCGCGTCTCAAGGGAATTGATGAACTGTGTGACCTGATGGCGTTGCTGTTCCTGTTGTTTTTGACACGATATCAATTCGTGGCTGATATGAATGGCCGCCAGCAAAAGATTCTGAAACTCATCCAATTGCCTGAACTTTTTCTTATTGGCGAGCAGTTGCTCATTTAATTTTTGACCGGCACGCTGTAAGTTATCCACTTCATGATCAGGGCATTTAATTTCATAAGTTTTATTTAATAATCGAATAGAGCAGGGTTTTGATGTTGTCATAGCAGATGCCTTGGAATATTCAGCGACATTCAAACAGTTTAACAATTTTGGTTTGTCCCAGCAAATCAGTTATTATAATCACAATAAGATTATTAAAAAATCCTATCATTTTTTAAATTGTTTATATCAGAGTGTATTATGTCGAATGAATTTACCCACTTGCGTCTCCCTGCTTTTCAAGCCTTTGAAGAGAAAGTTGCTGTGCTGAACTTACCGATTTCCAGCAGTGAATTGCATGGTGTCCTATGCGGTTATTTATGCGCCGGGGCGGTCAGTGCGGGGGAGTCCTATGTGCGGGCGCTTATGATTGATTACAGGAAAAATGAAGAAACCAAGCAAGCCGCGATGGCGATGTTTGATGTTTATTCTGTTAGCCTTCACCAGATCAATAATCTGGACTTTGATTTTCAGTTGCTGCTTCCCGAAGAACATATCCCGCTCATCGAAAGGGCGAAAGCGTTCAGCGAATGGTGTGAAGGATTTACCCAGGGTTTGACGATGGCCGGCATTGGCTTTTCTGAATTCGAAGAAGAAGAATCCCAGGAGGCCTTGCAACATCTTCAGGAGTTTGCTGAACTGGATTACCAATCATTGCAAATCGATGAAGATGATGAAAAGGCTTTAATGGAAGTCAGCGAATATGCCAGAATGGCTGTGCTTCGCCTTCATGGCGATTTGAATTCCAATCAATCGAATCGAGGCTCTTCTACTAACACGCATTAAGGAATAAAAGCATGATAAGCCAGCATGAGTATCACCAGAGGCGTTGCCGCCTTGCGCAAGCATTACCTGCCAATAGCCTGGCAATTATACCGGCCGCTGACGAAGTACTGCGAAACGGAGATGCTCACTACCGCTTCAGGCAGGACAGCCATTTCTATTATTTAACCGGCTTCCAGGAGCCAGAAGCCTTGCTGGTCATTATGGCGGGAGAGGAAGGGGATAGCCTGTTGTTTAACCGCCCCCGCAATGCAGCGATGGAACAATGGACTGGCAGGCGTTTGGGTCAGGATAATGCAGGCAAAGTCTTAGGCGTAAAACAGGCCTTTTCCATTACCGAACTCTCCGAGCGCTTACCCCAGTTACTTGCCGGTAAAAATGCCGTCTATTATACCCTGGAGCGCAACCCGCATTATGATGCCTTCATCCTGGGCGCAATTGATTCCCTTAAAAAGCAGATAAGACGCGGTGTGCAGGCACCGGAGGCAATTGTAGATGTAGATCCGCATATCAGCGAATTGCGCTTGTTCAAGAGCGAGGCGGAAATTAATCTAATGCGCAAGGCGGCTGATATTTCAGTGGCTGCCCATAAAAAAGCCATGCAAAAATGCCGGCAATTAGCTTACGAATATGAACTGGAAGCAGAGTTAATCCATGAGTTCTTTCGTCAGGGTTGCCGCAGCGTTGCCTACGACCCCATTGTTGGCGGCGGGGAAAATGCCTGTATTCTGCATTACACCGACAATAACCAGCCCTTGAAGCAAGCTGATCTGGTTTTGATCGATGCCGGGGGCGAATATCAGAACTATGCTGCTGACATTACCCGTACCTTTCCAGTGAGCGGAAAATTTTCTCCGGAACAGCGTGCAATTTATGAGTTGGTATTAAAAGCCCAGAAAGCAGGCGTGGCCTGTATTCGACCAGGCTTGCGCTGGGTTGAAGTCCAGCAGACGATGGTAAAAATCATGACGGCCGGTCTCATTGAACTGGGATTGCTCCATGGTAGTCTCGAAGAGCTGATTCAAAAAGAAGCCTACAAATCCTTCTATATGCATAATTCCGGTCATTGGCTGGGTCTGGATGTTCATGATTGCGGCGCTTATAAACTAAATAATGACTGGCGTTTGCTCGAACCGGGTATGGTCTTGACTGTTGAGCCTGGACTTTATATTAGCGCCAATACGCCGGGAGTCGATGAAAAATGGTGGAACATTGGCGTTAGAATTGAAGACGATGTGCTGGTTACCGCAACCGGCCATGAAAATCTGACTGCTGCATTACCGGTTGAGGTAGATGAGATTGAACGCCTCATGCAAAGCTGAAGAAAGCATTGATATTCTTATTGTCGGCGGCGGCCTTGCCGGCGCCGCCCTGTTACTGGCTTTAGCCAATACCGGCTATCGCTGCCTGCTGATTGAGGCGCAGTGTTTTTCTGAACGCATAAGTCCCGATTTTGATGCGCGCACTCTGGCCTTATCGCCAGCCAGTATACGAATTTTACAAATGCTCAATGTCTGGCCTTTATTACAAGCGCATGCGACTGCTATAGAGGCTATCTATGTGTCAGAGCAAGCCCATTTTGGCGGTACCCGCCTATACAGGAAAAATGAAGAGTTACTAGGCGCGGTACTTGAAATGCAGCATATCAATCAGGCTCTGCATTCGCTGCTTGATAAAGATTCCATTCTCGCACCTGCCCGTCTGATCAATTGGGATAATGAGAAGCATATTGCACTGGTTCAGCAGGGAGAGCAGACGCGGCAGATTAAAACCAGACTGCTGGTGGCCGCTGATGGGCTAAATTCTATGGTTAGGAAGCTGCTGAATTTACCGGCTGAGGTGAAGGACTATCATCAGGTGGCGCTTGCTGCCAACATTGGTTTGTCCAGATCACATGCCAACTCTGCCTATGAACGGTTTACCTCAATGGGACCTATGGCGATCCTGCCGATGAGCGGGCAGCGTTCTTCTCTGATTTGGGCGATGCCGCCAGCGGCGGGACAGGAGCTGATGGCTCTGGATGACCGCGCTTTTCTAAGCCGTGTGCAAACTGTTTTTGGTTACAAGCTAGGCCGTTTTCTGAAAGCGGGCAAACGCCATTTATTTCCTCTGCAGCAGGCCATTATGCCCATGCAAATACAATGGCCGGTGGTGTTTGTCGGTAACGCCGCACATACTTTGCACCCTGTGGCGGGGCAAGGGTTCAATCTCGGGCTGAGAGATGTAGCGACTCTGGCACAGTTGATTATTGAGAAAGGGCTAAATCCTCCTATGTTGTCGCATTATCAATCCATGCGCCGTTATGATCAGACCGCCATAAGCTATTTCACCGATGGTCTGGTAGAACTGTTCACCAGCCCCTTGCCGGGGGTGGGGCTGGCTCGCCGCCTGGGCTTAATGGCAATGGATAATTCTCCAATGCTGCAGAAATTATTAACCTATCATGCTCGCGGTTTTTCAGGTCATGTACCTGACCTGGCCTGTGGCATCCCTTTAGAGCAGAGAGAAAAACATGATTGAACCGGTTGATGTGCTGGTCGCGGGCGGGGGTGTGGTTGGGCTGACTGCGGCTCTGGCCATGGCAAAACGCCAGTATAGTGTTGCTTTGCTGGACGCCAGGGAAATGGCAATCTCAGAGGAGCCGGATCTAAGGGTCTATGCAGTGAATCAGGCATCGGAGCATTTATTTAAAACGCTTGGGATATGGGATGCTATCCGGCAATCGCGCCATTCTCCCTACCAGGCGATGCATGTCTGGGAAGCCAATGGGGCAGCCATTGATTTCGATTCACGGCTGATCGCCGCTGAAAAGCTGGGGACGATTATTGAAGAATCGGTAATAAAAAACGCTTTGTTGAAGGCCCTTCAGCAACTGGATAATGTTCGCTGCTTTGCCTTAACCGAAATTAGGGATATTGCCCCTTGTGCGGATAAAATTACTGTTAAAAGCAAGACAGGCTGTTGGGAAAGCCAACTGTTAATTGCTGCGGATGGTGCAGAATCGCCAAGCCGTAAGCTGCTTCATGTTGACCTGGATTCCTGGCCTTATCATCAGCATGCGCTGGTTGCCACTGTACAGACTGCATTGCCGCACCAGCAAACCGCTTATCAGATTTTTAATAGCGACGGCCCCCTGGCTTTCCTGCCATTAAAGGATTCTCATCAATGTTCGATTGTCTGGTCTACAACGCCGGCGCGTGCGCAGCAATTACTGGGAATGGCAGAGCCTGATTTCAATCAGCAGCTTAGCTTGGCATTTCAAAAAAAATTGGGACAGGTGGAGCTTATCAGCAAACGCTTTCAGTTTCCGTTAAGAATGCGCCATGTTAAACAATATTCGGGTCCGCATTGGTTATTAATGGGCGATGCCGCCCATACCATCCATCCATTGGCGGGTTTGGGTTTAAATGTGGGCTTAGAAGATGTTGCTGCCTGGCTTGCAATTCTTGATCGAAGCGGCAAAAAAATAGTTACAAGGAAAATGATGGCGGAATATCAGCGTGCCCGCAAAGCCAGTGTATGGCAGACCATTTTACTGATGCAGGCTTTAAAAAGCGGCTTTGCCAACCCGCTGCCGCCACTGCGGTTTCTGCGCGGAGTCGGAATGCGATTTTGTAATCAGGTGACCCCATTAAAGCGCTTGTTTGTTGAGCATGCCAATGGCGAAACGCTTTTGTGAAAGCTAATCGAATCCCGCCGGGATTCGATTAGTGATACAGCTGTCAGCCTCTCAGCTTCAATGTCACATAAGGTCCTGCGACAGAAAAATTGCTTTGTACATGTTTCACACTGGAGGTGGATAAAGAGCCGGTGTCCAGGGCAATCACATTGGTGTTGGTTTCATAAGCAGCTAAGGGGTGAACATACACTGTACCCATATAACCCGCTTCGAAAGTGAGTACGTGCTCATGCAATAAATGGCTATAGCTTAATCCCAGTTTTGCATCGACCGCAGGAACTATCTGATCAACACTGGAGTTGGCCAGTTTTTCCTGATTTAAAGCAATACCCACCAATGCCAAATCAGACGAACTGCCAAGAAATTGATATTCACCGGGTTTCAGGCGGCCAAACAACACAGAGCCGGCCACTTGCCCTACCAGGTGCAGCCCTTGATAAATGCTGTAATCATTGAATAAGCCTAACCTTGGTCCTGCGCCTTGATAAGTGGATTTGTTCTTTAGAGAAAATACAACCGTGGGAGCGCCATTAAAAGTAGAAACCAGTTCCTCTTTTATCCATGCGCCGCTTATTCCGGTAAAAAAACGTGTCTGCAAATCAGGGCCGAAATTGACAAATTTTCCAATGTCGAGATTGATGGCATTATAGTTAAAATCCAGGTTCGCCTCCGCACTGCTTAAAAAGGCAACGCCAGTAATTTCTCCTCCAGAAGGAGGTGTTCCGGTTTGAGAAAAAGGCGAAACCCATTGAGTCAGCGGATTAACAACAACGCTGTCATGATCCCTGGTATCCAGGTAAAACCAGTTGGCCTGAATATCAGTCCCTGAGTTAGGGAAAACATAGCGTGCACCTAAATGAAAGCCCGTATCAAAATCAGGTTCAATGGCATTAATCTGCCATTGAGGATTTGGGATGGGAAATACAGTGGTATTAGCTGACCAGCCCAGATTATCCGCTTCTGGTTTTAGAAAAAGGGCACTGACGGATAGTTCAAAGCCTGGCTTAAGCGCGGGAATGAATACCATACCAGCAGTAGATGCTTCGCCCATTTCGCCTGCAATGCCGATCATGCTGACAGTTTGCAAACCCGCTGCAATAATTAATTGATAGAGTCCTTTCATGGCTATTCTTGTGTAGTTGTAAAAGAATGTGGAGAATAACCCAGTTTCATTGGTCTGGGTAGTGTCTTCTGTCGGTAATTATTAAAGAAGCCGAGCTAGTAAATCAGGCCAAAATGTGGTTTAATTTTAAACATGAATCAGGCTGAGAGGATGAATGTTGAAGGTTTGGCAAGTATTATCTGCGATGTTATTGCTGGCCTTTCTGCCATGGAATAGCTGCAGCGCCCAGGCAAGCCAACCTCAAAGCCCTGCTGAAGCGGTTTCCCTGTATCGCTGGACAGCTGATCCGGGCAAGGAAGCGCTTGAGGTGAGCGAGGCTGAAGCCCGGCTTGAACAGGCAATCCATAATCCGGAATATATGCTTGATCACTGGATTGAATTGCCGCTTTCCCCCGATGCCAAAAACAAGAAAGTACAGCATCTTGGACTAAGGGAGGCCATTTTGCTTGCCCTGCGCTATAACCCCAATATCCAGAGCGCCGAACTGGATCGTATCATTCAACGCTATCAACTCCGCCTGGCCCATAATGAATTTGAATTACAATATGCACTTGCCGGCACCGCTTCGATTGAAAAAAGCCGCTATGAGAGCGTGGGGTCTGCGGTTAATAAGAATTTTATGGCGACACCAGAACTGGATCTGAAAACTAAACTGGGTACGCAATTATCATTGAATCTCGATAATAATGTTTCCAATTATAACAGTTACAGCCCGGTGCTGAATTTTTCGGTCACCCAACCGCTGCTGCAAGGATTCGGCAAGGCAGTAAATGAGGCGGGCTTACTGGATGCTATTGACTCAGAGCAACTCAATAAAATTAATCTGCGCCAATCGGTTATCGAGCAGGTTACCCAGGTCATTACCGCCTATCGCAGTCTAATAGTCAGTGGCAATAATCTTGAAAATCAGCGTTATCAACTGGAAGAAGCGCGAAAAACCTTTGAAATGAATGAGAAAAAGATTAAGGCAGGGCAGCTGGAACCGACCGCTAATATTCAGCAGTCTTACCAGATTGAGTCGTTGAATTTAATGGTGGAACAGGCCATTAATGAGTTTGAAAATGCTAGCCAGGACTTGCTGCAGGCCATTGGCCTGGATCCGGCCATGCGTCTCGCCGTTCCCAATGATATCAAGGTGGATAAAATTATAGTGCCTGATTTACAGGAATCCATCCGCCTGGCTTTGGAAAATAACAGCAATTATATTGCCCAGCAAATGCAATTAAGGGCGGATGAACGGGCTTACAAAGTGGCGCAAAATCAGCAGTTATGGCAGCTGGATGTCGGTGCCAATGTGCAATCTGGAATGGTGACTGACGTGGATGGCAATAATGGTTTTCGCGGTATTTATAATGGCCGCAATGTAAATGAGTCTGCCAGGCTGACTTTGACAGTACCCTTAAATGATATCAGCCGTCGAAGCCAGCTTATTAATGCCAAGGTAAAGCTGGAAAAAGACCGGCTGAACCTGACGGCCAGCCGCCGCGCTTTAATTACGACCATTACCAATACCATTACGACTATTCAAAGTCTGGCGAAACGCTACAAGCTGGCTGAAAAGCAGGTGAAGCTGGCGGCGCAATCCTATGCGCTGGAGAAAAAGAAACTGCAGGCGGGTATTGCCAGCGCACTGGATGTCAGCAACACCCAGAACCAGCTCATTTTGGCCCAGTCGGGTCTGATTAGTGCTAAAATCGCCTATTTGAATCAACTGTCTACCCTTCAGCGTTTATTGGGCACCACATTAACGGAATGGAATATTAAACTCAGGTTTGGCGAATGAGACTTTTTAAATTTATAACGTATTTATTTTTTCTGGCCTTATTGAGCGGCTGCGGTGACGACTCCCCTGCAAGCCACGGTGGGCAAAGCTATGTGGTGAAACCGGAACCCATGAAAAAAACATTGGCTTTTACCGGAATTATCCAGCCCTTGAAAGAAAACACCCTGAGCAGTTCAATGGATGCAATCATTGAAACAATGAATTTTCACTACGGTCAATTAGTTCATAAGGGTGATGTGGTTGTGGTGCTTAATTCCAATGAATTACAAAAGCAATACAATGAAATTTTGACTGACTATCTGAAAGCCAAGGATAGCTATAACATTGCCAAGGCGAAGTTTAGCGGCACGCAGGAGCTCTGGGATGCCGGCTTATTATCAAAAAATAATTATCTTAGTGAAAAATCAAGCCTTGATACAGCGCGCATCACTTTGATGCAGGCGACTCGTAAATTAAGCGAGATACTGGAAAAAATGGATGAGGGTGCGGATTTATCCAGCTTAAGTCTGTCGGAGTTTGATAAAGTCAGACAAGCCTTAAACACTAATCACAATCTAATCCAGCTTAAGGCGCCGGAAACCGGTATCCTGCTTTATCCTCCGAAAAGCGGCGATGACAAGACCGGGCGCTTGACAGTCGGCTCTGCGGTCAAATCAGGGCAGGCCATTGCTTTGATTGGCGATATGAGCGGCATCAGTGTGGAAATTGATGTGCCCGAGGTGGACATTGATAAAATACACCCTGGAATGAAAGCCACTGTATCTGGTGTCGCTCTGGGGCAGGAAGCATTGAGCGGGGAGCTGGTGGCGGTCAACGCCCAGGCCACGGCGAATGGCGGTGCCCTGCCCTCATTCAGCGCTATTGTTGAAGTAAAGCATTTAAGCAAGGCACAGCAGGCGCTGATTAAAGTAGGGATGAGTGCTTCTATTGAGCTCTCCACAGAAGAAGAGAGGCATCTACTCATTCCCATTGCCGCCGTTTCCCAGGATAATGGCCGCAGCATGGTCAATCTGCGTCAGGCGGACGGCACAATCAGTAGACAGCCCATTGCAACAGGTGCTTCTCAAGTGGATAAAGTAAGCGTTGTCGCTGGCTTGAAGGAGGGGGACGTAATCGTTTATGACTAATTCCGCTCTGATTCGCATCCAAAACTTATGCAAGCGTTATACCATTGGGGGAGTGAGCAGTCAGGTTCTCAAACAGGTTTCCCTGACCGTTAAACGCGGCGAATTACTTGCCATTGTTGGTGCCTCCGGCTCCGGGAAGTCCACCCTGATGAATATCATAGGCTTGCTGGATAAGGCCGATAAGGGGGATTATTATCTCAATCAGCAGCCGGTCGCTGATTTATCAGAAGATGAACTCGCCAGCCACCGCAATCGTAACATTGGCTTTGTTTTTCAGCAGTTCAATTTATTACCCCGGTTCACTGCACGCCAGAATGTCGCTTTACCCTTAACTTATCGCTCCATTGGCTCAGAGGCATCAGAAAATCTGGTGATGTCTGCCCTGTCACGGGTGGGAATGGAAAAATTCGCCCAGCATAAGCCTACCCAATTATCAGGCGGGCAGCAGCAGCGTGTGGCAATCGCCCGCGCCTTAGTGACTGAACCCGAGGTCATTCTGGCGGATGAACCCACCGGTGCGCTGGACTCCAGGACAGGGACTGAGGTAATGAATCTGTTTCTGGCGCTGCATGCTGAAGGCCGCACCATTATCATGGTTACCCATGATGAGCAAATTGCGGCCCAGTGCCAGCGGCGAATCGTGCTTTGTGATGGGGAGATTGTAGGGTGAATTTTCAAAACAGTCTCCCCGCAGCGCATCCACGTATCCCCGCGGCTTCGACCGCGGGGCCCATGCCCTTTGGCGCGAAGAAGAATTGTAACTATTACATAATTCAGTGGTGGACCCCGCGGTCGGAGCTCAAAGCTATCTACACAAATGCATTAGCTATCGAATCCCCGCGGCTGCGACCGCGGAACCCAAACGATGCCTATTCAGGGTTTCAGTCTTGTACCTTTTCCCCCTCTAATTTTTGGCAACATTGCAAACTTAAAGTGCAGGTTCGGCCACCAGACATGGGCCCCGCGGTCGCAGCCGCGGGGATTCGGAGCGGGAAAAACATTTGTGTAGATAGCTATGGGTCGAAGCCGCGGGGGTACAAGCTGGTTGGCGCGCTGATACAAATTGGAAATCTCCATGAACTGGTTTAATCATTTTCAGCAAGCCCTGGTTAATCTGACCGCTTCCAAGCTGCGCTCCTTTCTTGCAGTGTTGGGCGTGCTGGTAGGAACGGCAGCCATTGTTGCCTTGATCAGTTGTGGGCAATTGGCGACAGAAAAAGCGCTGGAACAATTTAAGGCTTTGGGTACTGATCTCTTGGCCACCACCGTGTTCCAGAAAGAGCGGGGCCAGTCCAGTGTGCAGTCTGAGTTAGCTTTGCAATTCTGGCGCAGTTTACCCGCGAAAGTTCCCTCCATTTTAAAAATAGCCCCCTATGCCACCGCTTATCAGCCGGTGAGCTTTAAGGGCCAGGTTTTACAGAGTGCTATTATTGGTGCAGATGACAGTCTGGCTGATATTATTCATATTCAAGTGGCGCGCGGCCATTTTGTTTCGTTTCTGAATTCTTTTGAACATTTCTGCGTTATTGGAGATGATTTGGCCCGCCAAATCCGCGAGATAACGCTGGATGATCCCATAGGAAAACAAATTCGCATTGGCAATTCGCTTTATACCATTATCGGGGTGGTGGATCGCTGGCAGGAAAACGGCTTTTTCAATGAAGACGTCAACCATTCCGTGATTGTACCGGTGGCCGGCATTGCTTTGATCAGTAAAGACAGCAAGGTGAATAATGCCGTCATGCTTTTAAAGCCTGACACTGATATCGATTTAGCAATTGGCCAGATCAAACAACAGGTGGAGTTAGAGGCGCCGCGGCTCAGTTTGTTTACCCGAAGTGCCAAGCAAATTATTGCCAGTATGGAAAGCCAGGGGCAGATTTTCACCTTGCTCTTAGGCGTTATTGGCGGGATATCTTTGTTGGTGGGCGGTATTGGTGTGATGAATGTGATGCTGGTTTCAGTCAGTGAACGTAAAAAAGAGATTGGAATTCGTAAAGCAGTCGGTGCCAGGAACAGCGAAATACAGAATTTATTTCTGGTTGAATCGGTGCTGCTTTCGTTTCTGGGCGGCGGCCTTGGTGTATTGTTAGGTCTTATATTCACAAGAATTGTCGCTTATTTCAGTGAATGGACCTTCATTCTCCATAGCCTGCCCCCTTTGGCGGGCTTTGCCGTTTCTGTAGCCACGGGTATCTTTTTTGGCTTTTATCCAGCAAGGCGTGCTGCGAAGCTGGAGCCGATTATGTCTTTACGGAGCGAGTAAAACGAATCCCCGCGGCAACGACCGCGGGGATTCGGATGAACTGGAGCGCGAGCATTCGAGGAGACTGCTCCGCTGGGATGGAGTGGAGTATCCCCCTACCTCTCGAGGGCTAATGCAATTCCCTGGCCGCCGCCAATGCACAAGGTAACGATACCTCTTTTCAAATGATCCCGGGCCATGGAATAAAGCAAGCGGGTAGTCAGTATCGCTCCTGAAGCACCGATTGGATGGCCGTGGGCGATAGCGCCGCCATCCACGTTGACAATGGATTCATCAAGATGAAGCTCGCGCATGACCGCCAGCGTTATCGCGGCAAAGGCTTCGTTGATTTCCAGGCGTTCCACATCAGCCAGCTTCCACTGTGCTCTTTCAAGCGCTTGCTTTACTGCCGGCACGGGACCAAGACCAAACATCCCTGGTTCTACGGCGGAAATACCGTAGGATACAATCCTCGCCATGGGATCCAGCTGATAACGCTTAACGCATTGGGCGCTGGCGACAATCATGGCGGCCGCCCCTGAATTTAACCCGGGTGCATTGCCGGCCGTGATAGTACCTTGCGGGCGGAATGCAGGCTTTAGTTTAGCGAGGATTTCGGCGGTGGTATCGGCCCGGTTATGTTCATCTTTTTGAAACAGCTCAATTCCCTTGCGCGAACCAATTTCCACTGCAGCAATTTCCTGTGCAAATTCTCCTGCTTGCTGCGCTTTGGAAAAACGTTGATGGGAGCGCGCAGCCCAGGCATCCTGCTCTTCTCGGCTAATGTGGTATTCACTGGCTAAATCTTCAGTATGCCAGCCTGAATGCTGGCCGGAAAAAATATCATGCAGACCGTCTAGCAATAAACTGTCACGCATTTTTCCGTCCCCCAGACGATAACCCCAGCGGGCTGAAGGTAAAAGATAGGGGCAGAGATCCATATTTTCCATTCCGCCCGCAATAGCGCAGTCAATATTGCCGCTGACTACCTCAAGATAGGCGGAGACGACTGCTTGCGCCCCCGAACCACAGACCCGATTCACCGTAAGTGCCGGAACCTGCACTGGCAAACCGCCTTTAATGCTGGCCTGACGTGCAGGATTCATGCCGGCCCCTGCTTGTACCACTTGCCCCATAACGACTGTTTCAATTGTTTGGGAGTCCAGAGCAGCACGCCGCAGGCTTTCTCGAATAACCACCGCTCCCAAATCAGGAGCGGGTGTATTTTTCAAGCTGCCATTAAATGTACCTATTGCAGTGCGCACAGGGGCACAGATAAAGACGTCATCGGTCATAATGATCTCACTTTAATGTACTTTTGACTTCACCGGGCTTTTACCCAACAGCCAGTGAGGGTTAACTTCCAGCTCGTCAGCTACGATATTGACTAAACGAGTATCGAATACGCTGCCGTTAAGTAGTTCCTGAGCGGTGAATGAGGGCAATTTAAAAATCTTTGCTACTGCTTTGACTCGTTCTTTGTATATACAGGGAACTCCAATAGCATCCAGCTCTCGATTCAATCGTTCTGAAAATTGTTTGTTAGGCATGTTCCACCTCCAATTATTTGGTTAAATCCTGATTAATCAGGTAAGGCTTGGGTTTACCGCCATGACTACAAACTGCATTACAGAAATGGAAGCGTATCTTTCTATTTCTGCACGACTGTATTTCTTTCTTTATCTTCCTTGATAACTAGTGAATCAATTTGTACTTAATTATTATAGACTATAATTATTTTTATCAAGCATTGAGGAAATCCGATGATTTATAAGTTATTAATCCAGTATTTCAGATTGCATCTGCTGCGCTTATTTCTAAATAAGGTGATTAAGCCTAAAGGCATTAATCGGGGTAAATTACATCCGGTAAATTTAGCAGCCATTGCTTTAGAGCTGTTACTGACTGTATGGGCTAGCGGGAAAAAGAAATCCTGAGTTATTCGGGTGTCACCAGAGAAATAAAGTCTTCAAATTTTCCACCCGGGCTTCGCGGAATGTTTTCCATGTATTTGAAACGGAAATGGAAGGGATACTTGAAAATAGTTTTAAGTTTTTCGCGAAGTTGCTCTTCCTCTGATGAGGTGTAAGGGCTATGAGTCAGATTCACCTGGATTTCAGTCAGAGTCATTTGTATCAACTGAAATTGCGAACCGCTAAAAAGATCCATGAGCCGAAGTCCATTACCTGCAAAGCTTGGCCACAGCTTGCGGCCGTCTGGCATCAGAAGCATATTTCGTTTTCTGCCCAAAACAGTTTTCAATACCGGTAGTTGACGCCCGCAGCGGCAAGGGCTGCCAGGAATTGCATAATCGCCGATATCATAACGGATCAAAGGCGATGAGAAATTATGAAGCGTAGTTACCACCACACGTCCGGGCTCGTCAACCTGGCAGGGCTGGTTTTTTTCATTCAGAATTTCAACCAGAACATTTTCAGACTGAACATGATAATGTCCACTCTCTGGACATTGGAGGGCAATATAGCCGCATTCCTTAGAGGAGTAATTATCGATCAGGGGGATCCCCAAAACTTCATGGACCAGGGACCGTAATTCAGGCTCGACGATTTCACTATGGGTGTGGACCTTTTGCAGGCGAGATGGCTTTATGCCGTGCCTGGCAAAATGAAGCGTTATTTCCCTTAAGGTGGATGGATTGCAATTCAAATAATGCGGGTTCACTTTGAGCAGCCATTCAGCCTCTTCCTCAGGAGTGCATAAATTCAGATGGAAGCAAGGGCCTGTTTCCACAATGGCATAGGTTGCAGGGCTCCAGTTTTCATAGCGAGTACCCAATGGCGGCAGCGCTTCCTTTTTTTCAGTGTAGCGGATACTGGCAAATGAATTTGCAAATTCATCCCCATGCCATAAATGATTGCGAAGGGAGATAGCGTTCCAGAAAAATTGCGTCGCCATATTTCCTTTTACAGTAACCGGCCGGCCGGTTGAACCGCTGGTAGATAATAATTCGGCGGGCTCATGCCCTGAAGGAAGCTTCACGGCAAAAATTGATTCGCCGGCATTTTGTATATCTTCCCTGGTTAACAAAGCTAATTGAGGCCAGTATTCAGCCAGTTGTTGCCATTCCTTAAACAGGGGTAAATGGGCCCATCGTTTCTGATAATAAGGGACATATTGACGCGCGAATTGCATGAATACTAATAGCTGGGAAAACTGATGTTTTTGAATCTCAGCAGCAGGCAATCTCTCTGTATAAAGGAAATGATCCAGCTGATAATAGAGCTGGGCAGCCATGGGATGCGGCGCAGGCGGCCAGGCGATACCTGGAATTGCACTGCGCATTTTTGAGGGGGATAGTTTCATTAAATACAATTATCCACTAGAGGCAATCGCTTGTTAATTTAACACCGAAGAATAATCCCTGATTGCTAAAGTTGGACGTTCTGGGTAAAACAACACCTACAGAGCCCTCACCTCCAATAAGCCCGGTAGAGGGGCGTTCAATGGGATCAATATAGGTTTCTGCTTGCCAGCCCAGCTGTAAATCGATTAATGATGTGCTGCCAGTTAAATCAAACGATTTTTTATAATCCAGACCCACTCTCAAGCCGAATTTAGGCACTACTACACTTCGGTCAGCAAAATCTCGGGAGGTACCATCAAGATCTAATGCATGTAAAGCAAAAGTTCGTTCTCCGATTAAAAGAGCCGAATTTGCGCTCGCAAATACACTGATATCCTGATAGAGATTATAGAAAATATCCGCTTCCACGCGTGGGCCGAAGCCATGAAAATCGCTGACATTACTATAGCCGCGCTCTACAAAATCAGTAGTCCTCCCCTTTACCGATAATCGGGAGTCTATCTCTGCATATTCAGCACCGGCACCGTAACGAACAAGCCAGCCGTTTGCAAAATCTTTAGTATGTGCAAACACGCCAGAGACTTCATCATAATCAAAACTGCTTTTACCGCGAATGTATTCCCAGGGGAAGAATGTTAACCAGCGAGGTTCGACAGGTTGGTTGCCATCGCTGCCGATATTATCCAAATCGTTGGTGTGAAGCCTTTGCCATGCGATGGTTATATCATTGTTATTGAGCAATTTTACACCGCCGTAAAGCCGGAATCCCCAATCGTAATCCAGATTGACATTGTGGGTTTTGGTGTAGCCGCTGGAATAAACGGTTACATAGTCCAAATCGTCATTTCGCGGTTCAAGATAGAGGGCGTCTATGCCGGCAAAAAGATGGTATCCGCTACAATCTTTTATCGGGCCCATACTCCCGGCAACAACAAGGGGTGAATTACATAAGCCAATAACAAATGCGCTAAGCGCGGTCCTTCTGAAAGCAGTCATTTAATTCCTTCTCCCTGACTATATAAATGGCACACTATTGCAGCACTATAATCGAGAAAAAAGTATATTGGAAGATAAAATTGCAAGCCGAGCGAGACTGGATTATTTCTTTTCGGCAAAGAGCAAAGATAACTCCCCCGGATGATTTAGCACAAAGTCTGGTTTATAACGCATCAGTGCTTCAGCATTATTCAAACCCCAGGATACCGCACAGCTTTTAATGCCGGCTGCGGCTGCTGCTTCAATGTCCCGTGTTTCATCACCGATATAAATGACTTCAGAGGGTTGCATTTTTTTAGTTCTTATAAGTCCCTTTAAACCTGTCGCTTTGTTAAAAACCGTGTAGAGACTCGAAACCGATTCAAAGTAATGGCTGATATGGTGATGCTTGAGGAATTGGCGGATATTCCTCGCAGAATTGGACGATACAATATGTAGTTGGTGACCTTGGCTGTTAAGCTTCTTCAGCGCTTCTTCCATGTGTTCCACCAGACCGATGTCATGAATATTTCGCTGGAATTCTTTGCGGATGGAATAGATTAAATAAAGAAAATGCAGCCTGCCGATATGCATAGTGTCCAGTATTTCCCTAAAGCTCATGCTTCGCAATGTCTCAAGCTCTATCGGATAGGGCAGGGCGTCCTTAAGCTTTTTCAGGAGCAATGGGGCAGAATTGGCAATGGTTCCATCAAAATCAATAACCAGCTGCATAATTACTATCTAGATAATCAAAACACTATCATACCAGGCATCAGAGGAATGATATAGCAAGAGCCGTTTAACTCGCTTCCATGCCGGACTTATAGCCCGCTTCAAAATCATTTACCCTTTTTTCTGCTTCCTGGAACATCTCGCTCATTGCTTTTTGGGAACTGGTTTCCCGACCAAATGTTTTAGTCCAAAGCCCTTGCGCTGATTCAATAATTGTTTTGTCATTTGATGATTCATAATCCCGGCGTACCTCGTCGAGTTCTTCCTTAGTTGTACAGGATGCGATTTTTTCACGGTATTCTTCCACTATTTTCCGTTTCAAAGCATCGCCGCGGAGCTCCGCCAAGTCATTTCTCAATCCATTTGCGGAAGCAGCCCGCCAATGATAACGGGTTCTATTATTGTCGCCATGGTTATAACCATGACTAATACTCATTAAAGTCTTTTTATCAAGGATGGTTGCTTCCTTTACCATGGCTTCAAGCTCTTTGGAGAACCTGACGCTTATACGTTGGGGTAGATTTTCAATTATCGCCGCTTTATAGTCTACGATATATTTGGCAATGGCAGGCCATTGCTCCTTGGGGTAGTTATCGCGGATGAAAGAGCCGCCCTTCTTTATTTCAGATATCTTGAGATGCAGATCCTGTTGCGTTGTTGACACCTCTTTGCTGTTGACCAGCGCGTTATCTTTATATACGACCATGCGATCAGCAATGGATTGTTTAAGGTTGACTTCGTTAAATGCATCATTCCATGTTGGAAACCCTTTAGGCTGGAATGCCCGTTCCCGCTCTCTGCCAGGGACAGGTTTATATTCCCCTTCGATGCCTGAAATTATCTCATGCGCATTGGTGGCTGCGATACAGCCTTCATCGGTTTGCCTGCTCCCGGCGACCCAGTCGTTGCCCTCAAATGAAAAAGGATCCCAGGCAAAGACTTTACAGCGTCCGTAATTTTTAAACTCTTCCAGCTCTTCGGCTGATTCTGCAAACTCTTCAGCTTTAGATAATTGTCCCAATTCAGAGTATGGTTGTCCGCTGTGTAAATGGTGATCACCATTGTTCCCACCGGAGTTACGTGCACGTAGCAAGGTATTTCCAATGCGCTGATCATTAATATGGGGGCTTTGCCAGCCATCCAGCCAAACACAGCCTATATGTTCCCATTCCGGGTGTGCTTCCAGGATTGTTGCGATGGCTTTTTCCAGGTTAGGCATCGTTTTACCCTTGAATGCACCAGCAAAAACCCCATTACCGATACCTGGCACAGTAACCAAGGTTTTACGCCCCTCTTGTTTTCCCAATTCATTAGCTTGCATGAACATCATTTCCAAACGATCCACATACACATCGTTGTACTTTTCCTGGTTAATGGCTTTGGAGCCATCCGGCTGGGTATCGACAATCCTATCGGCATCAATCGGATTGGCGAGAACAGCGCCCGGTATACAGAGTAAGTGGACTTTATGCGGGTTGTCCGCATATCTGCCATCCCCCTGGATTTGGGGGTTACTGTGCCGGCCATTATCATAGACAGTAGCATTTTCAACAACAGAACCAATACAACTCAGTATTTTAAACTCCGCCTCATTCCAGGCCTGGCCATCACCAATACGGACTTGCTCTGCAAAGATCCAGTTTTTTCTGGAATTCATCAGGATCTGGGCAAATTCTTCAGTCGAAAGCTTGCGGATTTTTTCCAAATCTTCGGGAGTAAAGGCTTTGTTGGGATCGAATTCGTCATTACCCTCCGCTAAAAGGTAATTAAGGGCTGCCCGCACGTTGACGCCGGGCTCTACCTTACCCTGGCCCAATTGCTGTTGATATTCATGAATCGCATCAAAGGTTTGTTTACTAATGAGATATCGCTGTTGGCCATTATTAGGCATATAGCTTTGGGGGATACGTTTAGGCATAGTAACTTTTTAACAGATTTATTTATACCTTATTATAGTATCATTTTGTTTTGGATGCTTCATTTTTAGGATTTCAAATGGATTAAATAATGCATAAATCTAATTGCTTTGTTTTCCCACCTGATTGTTTGGTATAGACTGTAATAAGTCCATTCTTAAGATTAATACTTGTTTTGCATCAATCGATTAGTGGTGCAGGTTGTCTAAATGTTTTGCAGGAGCTAATATGCTGGATGAATCTCCAGTGATAGAACGAAAAAAGGAACTGGCTGAGTTACAGTGTGAACTGCAACTTAAAGAACAAAAAATCAAAGCACAGGCCGAACAAATAAATGCGCTTTACGCGACGTTACGCTCTTTACAAAACGGTAATAGCATCCAAAAAAATAATGTAATTAATTCAACGTATTATGATGAAAGCTATTTACTCAAATTGGAAACCGAATGCCTTGAGCTCAAGCGCTCATTTAATTTAATAAACAGTTTGTTTCAAACTGCCAATGAAGCGATAGCAGCTGTCGACAGTAATTTCAATTTTATTGCTATCAATAAATCGTTCTTTTCTTTCTTTTCGCAAGTCTTCGCCGAAGAAATCTCAATTGGCATGAATTTGGCGCATCTGATGAATAATCATTCCTTAGTAAAGGACAGAATTATGACGGCTTGCTCTAACGCACTAACAGGCGAATACAGCAGCATTGTGATTGAGAATAATAATCTGGAAGAAGAACTTTTTTACTACGAGCTACATATAGGCTCTGTGGAGCCCCTCTATTCACAAAGGAAAAAAATTTATCTGCATATTAAAAATTTAACAGCGTTTAAATTGCAGGAGAGAGAGGTTCACAAACAACAGGCGGAGATAGAGCGGGTGGCACGGAGTAATGTGATGGGCGAACTAATTTCAGCATTGGCTCATGAAATTAACCAACCCCTGACAGCAATTAAGGCATACAGCCGCAGTTGTTTACTAAAAATAAAACAGGATCCTGCATATGTCAGTCTTGCATTTCCTCTGGCACAAATAGCCAATCAATCCGAACATGCGGGCACCATTCTGCATCGCATGAAGGACTTTATGCGTGATGGCACGCTTTATCTTGAATTAACAAATATCAATGACTTGATAACCCAGACTATCCCTTTTCTTTACTATGAAAGAGCCGACAAGTTACAAGTTAAGCTGCAATTAGAAGACAATTTGCCCCTATTGCTTGTTGACCGCATTAAGATAATGCAGGTTATCCTCAATTTAGGCAGGAATAGTATTGAAGCCATTGATGGGAGTAAAAGCATTAAACCGGTTATTACTGTCAGCACTCAAAAAGAAGAGGATAAACTGAAAATTCATTTCCGCGATAATGGTCCCGGAATTCCAGAAGAAATACGTGGCAAAATCCTGTCATCCTACTTTACTACTAAAACACAGGGTGCAGGATTGGGTTTATCCATCTGCCGAAGTCTTGTTAAGGCCCATGGTGGGTCTCTGCTTATCAATGATACAAATGATGGAGCCTGGTTTACAGTTAGCCTGCCTATCAGGAAGCACGATGATGCCTGCTAATACAATCTACATAATTGACGATAATGAGGCGGTTTGTTCTGCTCTTAAATTTCTACTGGATTCATTTTTCAGTGTACCTATCGAGATTTATGACAACCCGCTTAATTTTCTTGAGAATTATTCCACTGAGTGGCGGGGTTGCCTGATTATTGATTTATTTCTTCCGTTCATGGATGGCAACGAACTGCTTCAGGAGTTAAAAGAACGTGATAATTGTATGCCGGCTATCGTTATGAGCGGGCATGGCGATCGAATTGCCAGGCAACAGGCATTGCAAAATGGAGCGACTTATTTTTTAACCAAACCATTTAACATTAATGAATTGTTAGAAAAGATCACAGAATTTCTGGAACCTTCGCCAGTGGCAGGTTAAATTTAATCACTTCACGGTGGGGCTATGGCTCACCTGGATTCCTGGTAATGGCCTTGATTTTCCTTTTCCTTCAGCCTTGTCTAAGATCTTAATACAGAACAAAAAAAAGTTTTAGTCTGGGCTTATATGAAAAAACGCTGGGCTTTGTTTTTGATAATCGCAATGCTTGTTGCTGCCAGCTATTTTATTCTGCCGGCCAGAAGAATAATGGTTGTGCACCCTCATTATGGCCCTGCGGTACAGGCAGCTTATGGTACCGGCACTGTGGAGGCCTCAGTAATGATGCCCATTGCCTCAAGGGTCACGGCCCGGCTTATCGAGTTGAATGTGGATGAGGGAGCCCAGGTCAAGAAAGGGCAAGTTCTGGCACAGCTTGATAATGAAGAGCTCCAGCATAACCTCAAGGAATTACAATCCCGCGAAGAGTTTGCTCGCAAGAAATACGAGCGCAGTGCCTCTCTTCTAAAAAAAGGGAATGTCTCTATCAATGAATACGAAAGCGACCGCTCGGGCTGGCTTGCCGCCCAGGCTGCGGTGAGCGCTGCTGAGTCAAAACTCACTTATCTGCAGTTGATTTCCCCGGCCGACGGAACCATCATCCGCCGGGATGGTGAAATTGGCGAACTGATTCCGGCCAATCAAACGATATTCTGGCTAATGTGCTGCGCACCGCTTCGGGTTTCAACTGAAATTGACGAAGAAGACATTGCCAATGTAAAGCCAGGCCAACAGGTACTCATTCGGGCGGATGCATTTCCAGGCCAGGTATTTCATGGTGTGGTGCAGCAAATTACTCCCAAAGGAGACCCTATTGCGCGCAGCTATCGGGTTCGGGTTCGCTTCACTCAGGAGAATCCGCTCAAAATTGGCATGACTGCAGAAACAAATATCATTTTCTACGAAAACAAACACGCCCTTCTTGTTCCCTCTTCTGCAGTTATGAATGACAAAGTCTGGCTGGTAAAAAACGGGCGTCTCAAACTGCTGTCAGTTAAAACCGGTGCAAAAGGGGAGGAGCAGGTCGAAATAATGAGCGGGCTTTCGGTCGATGATTTAATTGCTGTTTCTCCCGATGAGCATTTCAAAGAAAACCTTCCTGTACAGATCCAATTGCAGGAAGCATCATGAGCCTGCCCGTAAAAATTGCAGTCAAATACCTGCTGGCGCGCAAACGGCAAAGCCTTGTTTCCCTTTCGGGAATAATTTTAGGTGTTTCTTTTTTTCTGGCCATTTCAGCGACCATGCAGGGTTCGGAGCGTGATTTCATAAACCGTCTAATTAATAATACAGCCCACATTTCAATTTCGGATGAATTCCGCAATCCGCGTCTCCAGCCTGCTGAAAGTTACTATCCGCAAGGCGCTATCGAAATCAGTAATGTTCGCCCTTTAACGGAAACCCGCGGTATACGCGGCTATAAAAAAGTGATCAATTACCTTCGCCGCAATCCGAATATCCTCGCTGCGGCTTCATTGAAAGGGCAAGTGTTAATCAATTTTGCAGGAAAAGATTATGGGGTAAATTTAAACGGCATGTTGCCCGAGGAAATTGGCCAGGTGACTACCTTGGCTTCCTATATGAAAGCGGGCTCACTCGATAACCTCATTGCCAATCAGGATGGCATCATTATCGGCAGCGAACTGGCCAGAAAGTTATCCCGCAACCTGGGTGATAATATAACCATTACAGCAAGCAGCAACCAGATCCGGGTATTTAAGATAGTCGGTATATTTCGCACCGGCAGGGCTGATTTTGATAATACCCAGGCCTATGCCGGGCTTAAACGGGTACAGGCATTGCTGAACCGCCCGAACCGTGCCAATGCAATTACCATCAAATTAAAAGATCCTTACCAGGCTTATGATGCTGCGGCAGCCATTGAAAACTATATCGGTTATAAATCAGTTTCCTGGCAGGAAGCCTCTGAAGATTTACTCAATACTCTAATGATTCGAAATATCATCATGTATACGGTGGTTTCCGCTGTTTTAATCGTTGCCGCCTTCGGGATTTATAACGTCATTTCGACAGTGGTAATGGAAAAACACCGAGATATTGCTATCTTAAAATCTATAGGCTTTCACGCAAAGGACATACAGGGAATTTTTTTGTCACAGGGAATTATACTCGCTGTGTTGGGCTGTCTTCTGGGCCTACCGTTAGGTAGTTTACTAATGTATGGGATGATGCAGATAGAGTTTAAAACGCCTGGAAGTACCGAAATTATTCATATGCCGATGGATTGGGGCTGGCAGCAGTTTGCCATTGCTGGCAGTTTCGCCTTAATTGCGGCTTTATGTGCCAGTTTATTGCCGGCAAGAAAAGCAGCTTTAGTAAGACCGATAGAAATTCTGCGAGGTGAAATATGAGTGCTTCAGTCATTAAAGTGGAACATTTAACCAGAAAACTAAGGGGAGAAGTACCGATAACCCTTGTCAACGACGTGAGCCTGCAGGTTGAACCGGGGGAATTTCTCGCCATTACCGGCCCTTCCGGTTCAGGAAAATCCTCCCTGCTTTATCTTTTGGGGCTGCTGGATGTCCCCACGCAAGGCAGCATCTGGATCGAGGATGAAGATATCAGCCATTACACGGAAGAACAGCTGGCTAATATTCGTTTGCGCAAATTGGGTTTTATATTTCAGTTTCATTTTCTGCTGCCGGAGTTCAGCGCATTGGAGAATGTCATGTTACCGATGCAACGCCTGGGCAGGCTTTCGCCAGATGAAATTCATAAACGGGCGAGCGGTTTACTTGAGGAGCTTGGCCTGGGCCAGCAGATGCACAAACTACCCAAACAGTTATCCGGAGGACAGAGCCAGCGGGTAGCCATTGCCAGAGCCTTAGCGAATGAACCGGTGATGCTCCTGGCGGATGAGCCGACTGGTAATTTAGACAGTGCTGCGAGTCAGAACGTGCAAGCTCTGCTTAAGGAAATTGCGCATCATTATCAGCGGACAGTGATTGTAGTCACCCATGATACGCAGTTCGCGGCCGCTACCGATCGCCAATTGGTATTAGTAGATGGACATTTGCAATGACAGACCGTCCGAATTCCCGCGGCTGCGACCCTGAGCTCTACACAAAATGCTATCGAATCCCCGCGGCTGCGACCCTGAGCTCTACACAAATGCTATCGAATCCCCGCGGCTGCGACCGCGGGGCCCACATGATGCTTATTCAGGGTATTAGTCTTGTGCCTTTTCACTCTCTATTTTTGGGGCAACAATGCAAACTCAGTGAGCATTTTTGGCCACCAGACATGGGCCCCGCGGTCGCAGCCGCGGGGATGCGGTAGGTCGCAGCCGCGGGGATACGGTAGGTCGCCGCTCGCGAGGATATGGTAGGTCCCCGCCGACGGGAAGAATGCCTTACACCGCAATAGGTGCCTTGATAAGCGGGTGAAATTGATAATTTACAATTTCAAAATCTTCAAAGCGGTATTCAAACAAAGAATCTGGTTTGCGTTTGATTTCCAATTGCGGCAAGGGATAAGGGGTTCTTTGTAACTGGGTTTGCGCCTGTTCCAAATGGTTCAGGTAGAGATGGCAGTCGCCGCCCGTCCAGATAAATTCCCCTGGCTCGAGATTGGTTTGCTGAGCCACCATGTGAGTCAATAAGGCATAAGAGGCAATATTGAAGGGAACGCCGAGAAACACATCAGCGGAGCGCTGATACAGCTGACAGGAAAGCTGGCCATTGGCTACATAAAATTGGAAAAGTGCATGACAGGGCATCAAAGCCATTTTATCCAGTTCACCCACATTCCAGGCACTGACCAGTAAGCGTCTGGAGTCAGGATTGCTTTTGATCTGCTGTACCAGTTCGCTTAGCTGATCAATCGTTTTACCCTCAGGCGTTGGCCAGCTGCGCCATTGCCGCCCGTATACCGGACCCAGATCGCCATTGCTGTCTGCCCACTCGTTCCATATGCTTACGCCATTTTCATTGAGATAGGCAATATTGGTATCGCCCCTGATAAACCATAATAATTCATGAATAATGCTGCGGGTATGCAGTTTTTTAGTAGTAACCAGGGGAAAGCCCTGGCGAAGATCAAAACGCATCTGATAACCAAAAACCGAGAGAGTCCCGGTACCGGTTCGATCCGTTTTTTCTGTACCATTTTTTAAAATATGTGTCAGTAAATCTAAATAGGTTTGCATTGTTTTACCCACCATAAACATAATCCGGCTAACAGCATGGGAATTGAGAGCAATTGCCCCATGGTCAGCGAATCAAATGCCAAATAGCCGAGTTGCACGTCAGGCTCACGGAAAAATTCTACAAAAATACGGCAAAGTGAATAGCCGATTAAAAAAACAGCTGATACACAGCCTGTTGGACGTTTTTTAGACGCATATAACCAGACTACGATGAAAAGTACAAGCCCTTCCAGGCCTAATTCATAGAGCTGTGAGGGATGACGCGGCTGGCCGTCACTGCCAGGGAAGATCATTGCCCAGGGCACATCGGTCACCCGTCCCCACAATTCACCATTGATAAAATTGCCAGCACGTCCAGCTGCAAGGCCAAGAGGTACCAGCGGCGCAATGAAATCTGCGACCTCGAGAAAGGGTTTCTGCATACGCCGCGCGAATAACCACAAGGCCAAAGCGACCCCAATTAAACCGCCATGGAAGGACATGCCCCCTTCCCAGAGTTTAAATAAAGCCCAGGGAGCGCTAATCAGCTGATGGGTATTGTAAAAAAGCATATAGCCGACACGGCCGCCGATAATAACGCCGAGCGCAGCATAAAAAATAAGATCGCTTACCTGCTCGGCACTCCAGTTTAAATGGTATAACCTGACTCGTAAGCGCGCCAGAAGCCAGGCCATAAGAAATCCAAGCAGATACATCAGTCCATACCAGTGTACCTGCACTGGACCCAGCGAAAAAGCGACGGGATTAATAATGGGATAAGTTAGCATGTATGCCTCGATTAAACAGTTTAAAAGAAGTCCCAAAGTAAATGCACAGCAGTAACAATTAACATAAAAATAAAAATATAGTTTAACTGTTTTACCGGTAAACGGTAATTCAAACTGACCCCCGCTGGCGCAAATAAAATACTGCTTACGGCAATGGGAAGAACTGCCGGCCAGTAGACATAGCCGCAGGCCCCTGAGGGGAGCTGTGTGTCAGTATAGCCAGCAATAGTAAAGGCGATACATCCTATTGCGCCAACAGTCAGGGTGCAAAGAGCGGAAATACCAGCAATTTTTTTAATATCCACGCCGCAATAAGCTAAATAGGGAACAATTATCAGTCCGCCGCCTATTCCCAACAGCCCGGAGATAAAACCAGTGAACAAACTGAAGGAATGATTAATCCAGGCGGCAGGAAAGCTGCCCTGCGTTCGGGAAGGCAGTCCGGATCGCATGCGGATTGCCGCCCCGACGAGAAAAATACCGAGCAAGGCTTTGAGCCAATAAGCGGGCAATATCCTTGCTATGGCTGCCGCAAGCATAACCCCTGTTGCCAGCCCGGGCCAGACATGATTAAAAAGCGGCCATGAAACATTGGCACGCTGATGATGCGCCCAAATGGCTGCCAGCGAGCTGAAAACCATAACTGCCAGCGAACTGCCGACGGCCAGATGGGGGGCTAACTCGTTGGTGATTAATGGATTTTGTTCAAATAGAAAAAGCAGGGCAGGCACAACAATAATTCCACCGCCAATGCCTAAAAGTCCAGCCATTAACCCGGCAAATATACCGGTAAGAGAATAGGCAAGCCCATTGAATAATAAAATATTGCTCACGACTTCCCAGCCCGGATTAAGCCCCCGAGGCCCTCATTTTCAAGTGCAGTCTGTAAGTACAGTTTAATTTCTGCTGGATGTTCCATTTCCAGCACATCGGCTAAAATCTTACGGCAAGTGGCTAGTGAGACATTGCGAATGATCCATTTAACCCGCGGCAAACTGGTAGAGTTCATGCTCAAGGTATCAAATCCCATCGCCAGCAATAACATGACGGCCAGAGGATCGCTTGCCATTTCACCGCAGATGCTGACTTCAACACCGGCTGAATGCCCCCCCTCTACAACACGCATCAGCGTTTTTAGCATCGCCGGATGAAAGGCTTCATAAAGCCCGGCAACCCTTGCATTATTGCGATCAACTGCCAGTAAATACTGAGTCAAATCATTACTGCCCACTGATAGAAAATCCACCCGCTTTGCTAATTCCCGAGCCAGGTAAACAGCGGCTGGCACTTCAATCATAACGCCCAATTTGGGTTTCTCAATGCGGCATCCCTCTTCCAGCAACTCATGGTAGGCCTGCTCAATTAACAGGGCAGTCTCCTCAACCTCGCTAATCGTGGTCACCATGGGCAGCATAATCCGGAGATTATTTAATTCTTCACTTGCACGGATCATGGCCCTTATCTGCATCAGGAATACGTCTGGATGATCGAGTGTTACGCGAATGCCGCGCCATCCCAGATAGGGGTTTTCCTCTTCTACCGGGAAATAAGGCAGTATCTTATCACCGCCAATATCCAGAGTGCGCATAGTTACAAAGCGTGGGGCAAATGCCTTTAGAATCTGCCGGTATATAATGTATTGCTCATCTTCCGATGGGAAGCGATCCCGGCTCATGAAGGGTACTTCAGAACGGTATAAGCCAACACCCTCTGCGCCTACGCTCATTGACAAGCCGGCATCCATTGCCAGACCAGTATTGACCTGCAGAGAAACCTTATAATTATCCAGCGTTTCAGCGGGTTTATCGCGAAGGCTTACCAAGGTCTGGTTCAGATCATGTTCTTCCTGGGCCAGCTTCTTGAACTCAGCGAGAACCGTGCGATTGGGAGAAATATACACATGGCCTAAAAAGCCATCGACAATCACCGCCCTTTCCATCAGATACTCGGTTTTTAAGCCGCGAACGCCCATAACTGTCGGTACACCGAGCGCACGGGCCAGGATTGCCACATGCGAATTATTAGCCCCTTTGGCTGACACCACGCCGGCTAAATGCCCTTCCGGTACTTCAGCCAGCGCCGATGCAGTAATCTCCTCACCGACTAGAATGGTGCGTTTGGGATAAACAATTTCTTCGCGCTGGGTCCGTTGCAGTTCAGCCAATACCCGGCGTCCCAGATCACGGAAATCACTGGCACGTTCACGTAAATAATCATCCTCCATGCTTTCAAACTGCTGGATGTGCTTCTTGATTACACTCGATAGTGCTGCCTGGGCGCTTAGTTTTTCAGCGCGGATGACTTCTTCAACTTCGGTACCCAGACTGTCTTTGTCCAGAATACGGATATACACATCAAACAGGGCATGCTCTTCTTCCGCAACCGTATGCTTCATACGTTTACTCAGCCTTTGCATATCCTGCCGGGCAATCTGCAGGGCATCAAAAAAGGTGGCTGCTTCCTGTTCGACATCCTCGATATTATGCCGGGGGACAGCGTCAATGTCTGCGGGGGGATAAACAACGACTGCGGTGCCAATACCCACGCCTGGCACGCTGCCTACCCCGGTCAGGGCGGTTTGCGTTGCTTCAATTTTTTGGCTGCCAGTGGGTTTGGGCTGGGTGATCTGGATGAGTTCACCGGTGGCTTCAGCCTGCGCAATAATCCCGCCAAGCTGGGCGGCCAGCGTGATAAGGAATGCTTCTTCAGCGTCATCGAAGCAACGTTGTTCCGCCTGTTGAACGGTTAATACACCATACAGCTTACGATGTTGAATAATAGGCACACCCAAAAATGCTTTCAGATGCTCTTCGCCGATTAAAGGATTCTGGTGAAACTCAGGATGAGTGGGGGCATTCTCCAGATTGATAGGTTCTTCGCGCCGGCCAACCAGGCCGATAATACCGCTATCCAAAGCAACCCGTACCCGATATTCCGCCATTTTATTTAAGCCGTCAGTAGCGACCAGCACATACTCGGCATGTTTGTTGTCAATCAGAAAAACGGATACCGCGTCCGCGCTGACCGCTTTGCGGACACGCTGAACGAGAATGGACAATGCATCACTTAAATGGTTGGCTGTAGTTACATCCTGAACTATTCGCTTAAGTATTTTTAACATTTATCGACTTTGGTTACCTCGCTTTCGTCGAATGCCATAGGGCGTGCGCCGTTTTCTTAATAAATGCTCCAGCTCTTTCATTGCCTGGGCATAAACTTGCCGTTTAAAAAAAATAACCTGCTCCTGCGGCTCGTGATAATCTATCCATCGCCAACTGTCAAACTCGGGCGAGTCGCTTAGGTCAAGGCGCAGTTTCTGTTCACTGGTCAGCAAACGTAAAAGATACCATTTCTGCTTTTGACCGATAACCAGCGGTTCGCTGCCATGTCTTAAGTATTGCTTGGGCAGGCGATATTTTAACCAGCGTTTGGTGACGCCCAAGACCTCAATGTCATCCCGATCCAGACCAACTTCTTCCTTTAGCTCCCGGTACATCGCTTCCAGTGACGTTTCACCCGCTGCCAGTCCCCCTTGAGGAAACTGCCAGGCATCATGCCCGTGGCGCCTTCCCCAAAAAACCCGGCCGGAGTCGTTCACCAGAATTATACCGACATTCAGCCGATATCCGGCACGATCAATTACCATGACTTTACTACTTACACTAAACTCTTAATGCCCTGATTTTTTCACAAACTGTCAATCCGAGCAAATAAAACTGTATTTAACTTGATTCCAACACTAAAATAATAGCTGTTTTGTTTATTTTTGACCGTTTATGAAGAAAAAACGCGTTCTGATCATTAATACCGGCGGTACCATCAGCAGTATCAAAACGGATCACGGCTACGAGCCAGCCCAGGGATATGTGCAGCATGCACTAAAGCAAATGCACGCCCTGGAGCATCCAGGCATGCCGGAGTATGAGATTAAGGAATATTCCCCGCTGCTGGATTCATCCAATATGACACTCAATGACTGGAATCAGATTGCCTGCGATATTGCCTCTAATTACGATCAGTTTGACGGCTTTGTCATTTTTCATGGTACCGATACCATGGCTTATACGGCATCAGCGCTTTCCTTCATGCTGGAAAATCTAAATAAGCCGGTGATTCTTACCGGATCACAAATCCCCCTGTCTGAAGTTAGGAATGACGCCTATGATAATATCCTGACCTCTTTATGGCTTTGCGTGCACCAGCCTGTTGCGGAAGTCTGTATATATTTCAATCAGCGATTATTAAGGGGCAACCGAAGCCAAAAAGTTTCCGCACAGCATTTTGACGCCTTTGCCTCTCCGAATTTTCCCTTACTGGCGAGCGTTGGCATCGATATAAAAATAAATCAGGACTTAATCCTGCCGCCTGCCAAAAAACCGTTTCATTTACAAACTATCAGCCCGCATTTCATCGCAAACTTCAGATTATTCCCCGGGTTTTCCACTGATGTGCTGCAAGCGCTCCTGCAACAGCCCCTGCGCGGCCTGGTGCTTGAAACCTATGGCGCAGGCAATGCCCAAAATAATGATTTGCGTTTCCTGCAAATGCTGGAAGAGGCCGGCAAACGCGGGGTCATCATTGTAAACTGTACCCAATGCCAGCAAGGCTGTGTCGAGATGAACCAATATGCAACTGGTCATACGCTGAAAGATGCCGGATTAATCAGCGGCCATGACATGACTCCGGAAGCGGCGCATTGCAAATTGCTTTATTTGTTCAGTAAAAACCTGTCTGTGGTAAAGATCAAGGAGGCACTGGAGAAAAACCTGTGCGGTGAACTGACAGAGACCGACCTTAAATGGAGGAAGAGTTAAGCAAAAGCTTATTTTCTTCCTCGATTGAGCTTTGTCTAGGAAAGCGTCGGTAATGCGGCGTGCTTCGGTTCGGTTATTATAGTTTGAGCTTGATCAAGGCAATGTTTTAAATACCCTTCTGCGGGTCTTAATTTTCCTAATTCAATGGAAAATGAGGCCAGCACATTAATCGTGCAGGGAGCTGATACATTAGTACTTCGTTCGTCAATTGCTTTCAGGTTCCCTTCGCTCAGTTGTTTGATGTATTCCAGGACTCTCTCCCTGCGTTTCTCAAGATATCTGGGGTGATGTTTGTCAAGGGTATCAAGATCGTCAGTTAGGGTGATGAGAATTCTTTTAATCAGACTTTCCTTCTCATCAGCTAGTTCCTTTGGATTTCCCCAGAAGCCCCAGCTTTTCCGCCCGTAAACCTCCTCGCTGACATTTTTATATATATACTGGGCCATCCAATATCTGAAAATATCAAGTGGATCATCTGTCTGAAGTGCACCAGTTACGGGGTGTAAAGAAAAACTGATATTTGCCAAACCTGCTTTTGCAAAGCGCTCGTTCAGCTTATTTGCCAATTTGATACATAAATCAATCTTGGATTCAAATGTTCCGTCTTCTTTATGTTTTTCATCCGCTTTTATAGATGAGGTAGCCTGATTCCGGGTAAGAATTGCATTAACTTCATTATGAAGCTCTGTGTCTGTTTTCGCTAATGGAACCTCCTTTTTATCGGAACTTTTATCCGCTTCGACATCTTCTTCGTCATCTGAAGTCTTTTTTACCGCTACAGCTGCTTTTTCAAGCGTAATTTTCTTCAGGTCTTCAATAATTATACTTCCGATATCTCTCTTTGCCCCTGAAAGCTCGGAATCAATTCCCATTTCAATACCAGTGACCGATGTAGCAACAGCGGCTGCAGCATTCCACCATGAATTTTCATTTGCTACAGATTTGCCTGTATAATTTAATATTTCTTTTTTAATATGGAATCGCACTATTTCCAAATACATTGTCATTGCACTACTCCTTTTGTTGCAATTTTTTTATCATAACAGTAATTTCAGGATTAGCAATACAGACGCAGAGTGTTTAATTCAACACCGCCCTAAACAGTAAAAGAGCTTGTTTTTACAGGAGAATTTGAAAGATGTCTCTACACATCATTATTTTAGCAGCTGGAATGGGAAAAAGGATGTATTCCAATACACCCAAAGTGCTGCATAAGTTGGCAGGTAAACCCATGCTATCCTGGGTGGTGGAGGCAGCTCAAAGCCTAAAGCCTGAGGCGGTTCATATCATATACGGCAATGGCGGCGCCCTGGTACGCGAGGCGCTGTCGTCTCTGGATGTGAATTGGGTGTTGCAGGAAAAGCAACTGGGTACGGGCCATGCTGTCATGCAGGCCTTGCCTTTTATTCCCGACGAGTCCAGAGTACTGATTCTTTCGGCAGATGTTCCCCTGATTAGTGTCGATACACTGGAGCATTTAATCAGACAATCCGGCAGTTTCAATCAATTAAGTCTTCTACTGGCTAATTTGGACAATCCGTTTGGATTGGGCCGAATATTGCGGGATGGCAATTCTGCTATTTACGGTATTGTCGAAGAAAAAGACGCGAATGAACAGCAAAAGCAGATTAAGGAAATCTATAGTGGTATTTGCTGTGCCAATGCCGGTGATCTAAAGCGCTGGCTGCCTAAACTCGGCAGTAATAATGCCCAGGGGGAGTATTATCTGACAGATATTATCGCCCTGGCAGTGCAAGAGGAGCAAATGGTGCAATCGATTACCGCCAGGGATAACATTGAAATCCAGGGGGTTAATAATCAGTTGCAGCTGCAGCAACTGGAACGGATATGGCAGCAGCGGCAAGCCGAAAAGCTCCTTTTGTCAGGCGTATCGATTGCTGACGCAGCCCGCTTGGATATTCGCGGCGAATTAGTTTGCGGTAAAGATGTTTTTATTGATGTCAACTGTGTATTTATCGGTAAGGTTATTTTAGAGGACGGTTGTCAGGTCGGCCCTAATTGCTTTATCCGTAATAGCAGCATAGGTGTGGGGACAGAGATTCTGCCTGGCAGCGTAATTGACCAGGCGGAGATCGCTGCGCAATGCCAGATTGGTCCCTACGCCCGTCTGCGTCCCGGCACCCGGCTTGCCTCTTTTTGTAAAATCGGGAATTTTGTCGAAACCAAAAATGCCTTATTGGATGAACATTCCAAAGCAAGCCATCTAAGCTATCTGGGAGATGTACGGATTGGCCGGGATGTGAATATTGGTGCCGGTACAATAACCTGTAATTACGATGGGGTAAATAAGCACCAGACCATTATTGAGGATGGGGTGTTTGTCGGTTCGGATACTCAATTAGTTGCGCCGGTAACTATAGGCACAAACGCTACCATAGGCGCCGGCAGCACGATTAGAAAAAATGTTCCTGCGGATGAACTTACATTGAGTGAAAACCGCCAGAAGACGGTGTATGGCTGGAAAAGGCCAGTGAAGGAAGAAAAGCGTTAATCTGTTCACGAAACCAGGCGGTGTGCGCCCCGCGGTCTTTGCCCCATCCCATAGCTATTGATACAAGTGCATGAGAATTAAAAGCGATCGAATCCCCGCGGCTGCGACCGCGGGGCCCACACGAAGCCAATTTAATGTTAAGAAGACTTGTTTATGACTACCTGTTAAACTCTATTTTTTGGCAACATTGAAACTTGTTTGACGACCATGCTCAAACAGGCATGGGCCCCGCGGTCGCAGCCGCGGGGATTCGGTGTCGGTGCCGCGGGGATTCGGACGGGGAAAACATTTGTGTAGATAGCTATGGGTTGAAGCCGCAGGGTCCATGCTAAGCTAATCAGGCTCTCATTCCATATACAGGGTTGCAGCTTGCCGTCTTAAAATCTGTGAGTTAAGCAGTTCATAAATCCACAGGACAAAGGGAACGCCAATCAAGGTGAGGATAAACTTTAATACCCAGGCATTGGTAGCCAGGTTGAAAATTTGTTCGAAAGGATACATTCCGCCAAATAACAAGCCATAGTTCACCAGGCATAGCAGCGTATTAACAATCAGATTAGCTACTAAGAGACGTAACCCGCGATTACTGCCATAACCGGTCTGTTTTAATTTTTCCAGAAGAAAACTGTTGCCGGCCAGGCAAATTAACAAGGTAAGAATAGTTGCAGGGATACGTCTTGGCATCATGAAGGAATAAAATGGCGTCAGATCAAAAAAATCTGGCGAAGGTAAAATGATAGCCAGCATCAATAAACCATCAAACACCAGTTCCGCAAGAATGATGAAACAGGCCAGAAGCAAATTGGCCTTGTACCCATAAAGCTCACCAATTAAATTACTGGCCATAATCACCAAAGGAAACACAAGGCCGCTGGCTGTTAAAGTCCAGTCATTACCAAATGAGACAATGCGGTATTCACAGGATAATGAAATTAACGTTACAGTAACCGCAAAACTGACCAGGTAGTGATACCAGGGGGAAATAAAATAAAAGGATTCTTTGCGGCTACTGATAGACGTAGGCTTGCTCAGTATATGGCTTATTAGATAGATGATTGCAGCAATAAGCAGAATGCTTGAAGTAATAAGCAGCGAATCAAAATAAATGCGGCCAAAGCTTTCAGCATGAGGGTCGGCAAACAAGAGGAGAAAATCAAACGTGAAAAAAGAAAGCCCGCCAAATAATGCCAGCCATAGGCGTTTTTTGGCAGAGGCCATTATTTTGGGTCGGCGTGAGCAAAAATAGAGGTGAGGCAAATAGAAACTGACAGCAAAGGCAATTGTCGATGCAAAAAACTTTCTGGGAATGTCTTCAAATACAATCTGATAGGCAGTGCTGTCGCGCATATACTCAGCAGCAGGTAAATTCACGAGAATATAAATGCCGATAGAGAACAGGTAAAGTGTCAGTAAGGATTGATTAAGCGTGTGCCGTTGCTGTATCAGACTGCATTTATTCAATATTGCCAGATAAAAACAGGCAACCAGCGGGCAGAGTACACTGCTGGAGGTAATTAACATGCCCTGAAAAATAATAATCTTGAAGGATACGTTAATGAGCAGCATCAAACAGGTCAGCAGGGAGACTGTTAATATCAAGCAATTGCGTGATTGTTGCTGTATTGGAAAAGACATGAGCCAACCGCCCTAATTCAAATCATTTAGAGCACCCATTGCCCACATCCGTGCCAATAAGTGCCCAGCAATATACCACTATAACAATTCTTTTGGCAAGTTGTGGGGCTTTTCCGAATTCCTCATGTCCTCATGGGCCAGCTGCGTAGCTAAATTGCCAATAAACCCTTCTTTCATTTACACTCATAACATACTGGGAACAGGGAAATAGCGATGGTTCATTATAGAAAGCAATCTTCTGCAAAACGCGGGATGCTGCCCGGATCGGCGGTATATGTTGGTGAGAACCCTCCAAAGCCCACGCAGATTTTTATACATGTATATGATGAGTCCAGCTATACCTGCTATGAAGGAATGAACCAGGCAATTGTAGAAACAGCTCTGCGGGAAAAGAAAACAGTCTGGATTGATGTGTTTGGTTTGAACAATGTTGCTCTTATTGATAATTGCTGTGACCTTTTCGATATCCACCCTTTAATCGTGGAGGATATTATGAACACCCATCAACGTCCCAAGGTGGATGTCATTGATGGCGGCTTATTTATTGTGTTCAGAATGCTTGATAAGCCAAAAGAATTCGAGTGTGAGGACAGTGAGCAATTCAGTATGATTATTAAGGAAAATCTCTTGCTCACTTTCCGGGAAAGCGATGATGAGGAATTAGTTGCCTTATATAAACGCATGGCTATGGAAAATTCGATGATTCGCGATCAGGTTGTGGATTATCTAGCGTATTTATTAATGGATCAGGTGGTTGATAATTTTTTTGATTATGTAGAAGGGATCGATAGATCCTTAACAGCGATTGAGGATCTGCTCATTGGCAATCCTCAAGCCATCTCCTTGCAAGATGTATATGTAATAAAACGCCGGGTTGTACTTCTTCGCAAAATCATTGCGCCGCTGCGCGATATTGTCCATTTATTAACCTCAAATAAAGGCACGCTCATCAATCCTGAGTACCAGATGTATTTTCGTGATTTGCATGATCACTGCCTGCGCTTATTGGAGTCACTTGATTTGCAGCGTGAAATGACGAATAACATACTGGAAATTTATTTGTCAACGCTGAATAATCGAATGAACGAAACCATGAAGATATTGACTCTTTTTGCGAGTATTTTTATCCCATTAACGTTTATTGCTGGCGTTTACGGAATGAATTTTGAACACATGCCTGAGTTAAAATGGCGTTTTGCCTATCCGCTGGTATTGGTCGGCATGGCCTTCATTGCGTTGGCCATGCTCTATTTTTTCAAAAAAAAGAAGCTTCTCTAGATTGTGAAAGTTCTTTGAAATTACTGTTGGTCGTATTGCTATCAGACTTAAAATCCGCCAGATCGTATTGGGAGAATGCGCCGACATGGCGCAAAGCTTTCGCTGAAATCGCCAATGGACAGGGCTTTAAGTCCTCAATTAAGGCTTCAGGAACCTGCGGTTTTAATTCGGTTGAGGGTGGAAGAGGCGTTGCCGACTGTTGTTCAGAGTTTGCTGCCAGATCGGAGGCAGCAGCCGATTCGATTACCCTTAACCTGTTATCATCAACAGGGACTATCGGTTTTAATTCTTCCGGCTTTTTTCCTGTAATTTTAAAATTAATCAGATAGACAATTTTCATTAAAGGTGGAGTATATAATGAAGCCAATGCAAACACAGTGACAAAAGGTGGCAAATTTTTGAGCTTCTGCAGTACACTTGCTGAGGCGTTTGGTACCGATGAGGCCATCTGTACAAGCTTATTTTCTCTGATATCAATAATTACATGGGTAACCGATTCTGTGCTCTGCAGTATTGCGTTCCAGCACGGTTTAATCATGGGATCATTGGTGAATTTTTCCTCGCTGACCAGCATGGAGGGTAATAGGTATTGCTTGGGTTTTTGCAAATAAGGGTTATTCCAGCAATCTTGCGCAATTTTAATAGAATTCGGCCAGTCGAAGTCTGATTTCTGACCCTTTAACATTTCAGGTACTTTTTTCTTGGCCCCTGCAGTCATCAGTTCAAAAACAAAATCAACACCTCTGCTAAAAATCGATAAGGGGTCAAGCAATTCCCTGGACGATTTTTTAACAGGCGCTGGCAGGCTCATATGAGTAGCTGTGCCTATCTGCATTAAAATGGCAAATTTTTGTAATACATCCTGATAATGTTCGCGGGGTATACCTGTTAAATAGAATACCCCTTCCACAAATGCAAAATTAATAGCGCGGGAACCCAAGCCAAGGGAAGCAGCCAATTCCCAGTTTTGTTCCAGATAAGCGGTAATGTGCCGGTTACAATGATCTGGCATAGCCATTGCCAGGATGAATTGACCGTCATATAGGATGAGCAATACGGCTGACAGGGGTTTTCCTACATAGGGAATAAAACTGATGCCCCATAATAATCCACGTATAGCCCAATAGTTTACACTGTTTTCAATCCCCCCTTTGAATTTGCGCAGAAAATTACAATTCTCTTGCTCGCAGATAGTGACCTGTTTAAGTTCCCCTTCCGGTGTGGGATTCGAAAATACCTTAAAGGTTGAGCCCTGTAATTCTTCACCAGCTTGCGAAAACTGATTCGATGCTTTGGCCATCAGAATCAACATATTAATAGTCGTTTCAGCACTTTTCTTGGCTTGATACATAAAAGTCAGACAGTTAATAGCACCAACCATTAGGGTTAGGGCGGTATTGACGCTGATCGATTGATCATTTTCTGGATCAGTCATTTCTTGCAGTTGGGTAACGATCAAACTGTTGAGGTAACTTGCTAAGACCCAGGGTGTTACATTTTTGTAAAGGATATAGGCCATATCTGTGTAAATGGATTGCACATTGGGATTGGTCGTCTCAGAGACCAGATCAAAAAGGCCAGCGCTTTGTTTAAAACCGTAGGAAAATACCTTGCGTGTTGAAGAGCCTATCCCTTTTGCTACCTTTTTTATGGTAAGATTATTATTCAATGCAGCGACTGCATTGCTTACCACAGCCGCTTTGTCACTCAGACTTTTACCCCATTCCCGAACCGTGGGCATCCAATTGTTATTCAGACTTTTTCCCCATTCCTGAACTGTGGTCATCCAACCCATAATGCTCTCCTGCAATAGTTCGAAATTTCATTCTATGGGTAAAATCTGCAAATAACCAGAGCAGCACGTTTTTTTTATGGCATCTCACCAGTGGGATCTTCGGTGGCGTCGAGCCATAGGTATCAACACACCACTACGCCCTGCGGCTTGTCCGCAGGGTCCAGCATTTTTTTGTGGATCTTCTGGATCCCTCGGACATAGCCGAGGGACGTAGAAGCCAGGAGCAGGCTCTGTGTTTGGATATGTGTAATACCCATGAGTCGGAGCCGGGGGAGTGCGGTTGGGACCGCTAGACTTAACGCGTGAAATCCAGCGTTGCATCAAAGCTTATTTAAAATCCGCAAGAGTAGTCTTATCCGGATACTCACAGTATTGGCGGATTGGGCATTCAGGGCAGCGCGGCTTTCTTGCCTGGCAGATATACCGCCCATGCAGGATGAGCCAGTGATGGGCATCGTGAAGGAACTCCTTGTCTACCCGCTTTAGTAATGCCTGCTCCACGGCCAGAGGCGTTTTTCCCGGTGCTATTCCCGTGCGGTTGGCCACGCGAAAGATATGCGTGTCTACCGCCATAGTCGGTTGGCCAAAGGCGGTGTTGAGGATGACGTTTGCCGTTTTTCTGCCAACGCCGGGCAGTTTTTCCAAAGCGGCACGTTCTGCAGGCACTTGCCCTTCAAACTGCGAAACCAGAATCTCACAGGTTGCAATGACATGTTTGGCCTTGGTATTAAAAAGACCTATGGTTTTAATGAAATCCTTCAGTCTTTCTTCCCCCAGTTTTAAAATGGCCTGAGGGGTATTGGCCACGGCAAAGAGTTTTGCCGTTGCTTTATTCACGCTGATATCAGTCGCCTGCGCGGATAGCAAAACAGCAATCAGCAACTCGAATGCTGAGTGATAGATTAGTTCAGTGGTTGGGTGCGGGTTTAAGGATTGGAAGGTTTTAAATATGGCACGACGGGTTTCCTGATTCATAAAGCATGTTCCAATCGGATTAAAAAGTTTCTGGCCAAGTGTAGTGGCTTAATAATTGATGGGCAAGTCAAAGCGGTGGACGAAGAAGCTAAGCGGTAAAATATCGCTATAGCCAATAGTTGTTAATGTCACAAAGGAATAATAAATCACAATCGTTTAATCAGGGCGACAAAGCGTTTCATCAGGAAATCCTTTTCCATTTTTATCATTCAGGAGTGTTGAGCCAAGAGTTCACGGGCGTGGGAGCGCGTTTGCTCAGTAATTGTAATCCCCCCCAGCATTCGCGCAATTTCATTTACCTTTTCAGCCGCGCCAAGTTCAAGAATGCTGGAATAAGTCTGATTGCTGTCACTATGCTTTTGAACCACAAAATGATGATGTGCTGAAGAGGCAACCTGTGGTTGATGCGTCACGCAGAATACTTGCAGGCGCTCACCCAGCTTGCGTAACAGCTGACCTACCAGCGCGGCAGTTGAGCCGCCGATACCCACATCCACTTCGTCAAAAAGTAAGGTAGGCGTGGCACCGCGTTGGGCTGTAATCATCTGGATAGCAAGGCTAATCCGGGACAATTCACCGCCAGAAGCGATTTTACTTAATGAGTCGGGCGCCATGCCGGGATTGCTGCAGACCTTATATTCAACTTTATCCAATCCATGCGATTGCATTTTATCGAGTTCGCTAAGGGCCACATTGATATAGCCTTTGGGCATGCCTAATTGCTGGATGATACCGGTAATTTCTTCAGCGAGCTGTGAAGCATATTTTTGGCGGGATTGGCTGAGTTTTGCAGCGGCTTCCTGATAGGATCTCAGTTGAATCTGATATTGCTTTTCGAGCTCGGTCATTCGCTGCTCGGCATGGCTGAGCTGTTTAACTTCTTCCCTTAACTTTTCGGCATGCGCTGGAAGTTGCTCTGGATCGACATGGTATTTACGGGCGGCCTGATGAAGCGCCGCAAGACGCAATTCAACTTCCTGCAGACGTTCCGGATCTAATTGGACCGATTCAACAAACTGCTTTATTTCAGCCAGGGCTTCCTCGCATTGGATAGAGGCTGTTTGCAGGAGTTCCAGCGCATTCTGCATGGCAGGATTTTGTGCTGGTAAATTAGTGAGAAGCTGCATGCTCTGATGCAGCCCCTGCCGCAGGCTAGGCCCCTCATCGCCATCCAGAAGCTGAATGATCTGATTGCCATTCAGGAGATAATCCTGCGCATGGTGCAGCAGCTGATGCTCGGTATGCAGGCTGTCGATCTCCCCCGGTTTGGGAGCGAGATTGTCCAGTTCTTCAATTTGAAACTGCAGCAAATCGATGCGATCCTGCTGGTTTTCAAGTTTTTGTAATTGTTCCAGTTCCTGCTTTATTTTCTGGCATTGTTTGTAATGATGCTGAACCTCCTGCAATAGCGCAGGATGATTGGCATAATGATCCAGATGTTGGCGGTGGGTCGCATGCTGCATTAAGGTCTGGTGCTGATGTTGGCCATGAATGTGAACCAGCATTTCACTTAGTTCTTTGACCTTCTGCAGTGGGAAAGGATTGCCGTTGATATAGGACTTTGAGCGGCCTTCGGCGTAAAGCACGCGCCATAATACCAGCTCGCCGTCTGAATCAATGCCATGTTCTTTCAGCCAGGCGGCAGTATCCTTTGAGCCGCTGCAGTCAAAAATAGCTGTGATGTCACAGCGATCAGCCCCAGGTCTGATTACCGAGGAATCGGCGCGCTCCCCCAGCGCAAGCATTAAGGCATCAATCATAATGGATTTGCCTGCACCGGTTTCCCCTGTAAAGGCGGTCATGCCTCCGGCAAAATCCAGTTCAAGAGATTGTACAATGGCAAAGTTTTTGATGCGTAAGGTGGTCAGCATGATTTATCCCTGATGCTTGGATTCCCAACCCAATTTAATGCGTAGTGTATCATAATAGTGATAGTCGAGAGGATGCAAGAGGCGCAGGCATTGCGTATTCTTTTCAACATTAACCTGCTGGCCGGGTTTTACCATCCTGGATTCATGGCCGTCACAGCTGATCCGTAGTTCGGATTCATTGGTATCGCTTATCACCAGATCAATGGAAACCTGGGAATCGACCACTAAAGGCCGGGAACTGAGACTATGGGAAAACATCGGTACCAACACGATGGCATTAAGATGAGGGTGCATAATGGGTCCGCCTGCGGACAGGGAGTAAGCTGTTGATCCGGTTGGCGTTGAAAGAATCATTCCGTCTGAGCGGTAATGGCTTACAAACTGCTGATTGATATAAACATCAAATTCAATCAGGTGAGTTTCATTACCGCGGCCAAGCACCACGTCATTTAATGCGTTGCTTTGAAAATAGGTATTTTCATTGTCATGAATGCGTGTTTTAAGTAAAAAACGCCGCTCTTCATAATATTCGCCATCAAGGACGGGTTTGAGCTGTTTTTCAATTTCGGAAGGGAGAATATCAGTCAGAAAGCCCAGGCGGCCACGATTAATCCCGATAACCGGCACATCAACGCCAATCGCCATGCGGGCAGCCGACAGCAGGCTTCCATCGCCGCCGACCACCACAATTAAATCCTGTTTTTTGCCCATCTGCATACGAGATAATACGGGCAGACCACTATCGAAATGGTCTGCCGTATCGGCATCTACAAACGTTTCAACCTGTTTTGCCAAAAAATCAATCAAGCGCTGTAAGGTTTCATTGACCCCTTGATTAGCGCGGTACTGCCGCGCATATAAAATGACGCGTTGAAATTTCTGTTTCATAATCTGCCGTGGCAAAATTAAATCCTATTCTTCAACATTAGCACGAGAGCTGCGTTTGCGTTCGTTTTCCTTCAATTCCTTTTTGCGAATACGGATGGTTTGTGGGGTTACTTCCACTAATTCATCGTCATCGATAAATTCCAGGGCCTGCTCAAGGCTAAGCTTAATCGGCGGCGTTAATAAAATATTTTCATCGCTGCCGGATGCGCGAATGTTTGTCAGTTGTTTTTCCTTGGTCACATTCACTACCAGATCGTTATCGCGGGAATGAATGCCCACGACCATGCCTTCATAGCACATGACCTGCGGATCAATGAAGAGACGACCGCGTTCCTGCAAATTGAATAATGCGAAAGCACGCGCTGCGCCTTGACAGTTGGCAATGAGAACGCCGTTGTTGCGCTTGCCTAAACGGCCTTTAAACGCCGGGCCATAATGATCATAGACATGATAGTTAAGGCCTGTGCCGGAAGTGCTGGATAGAAATTCAGTATGGAAACCAATCAGGCCTCGGGTCGGAATGATATAATCAAGACGAACCCGCCCTTTTCCATCAGGCAGCATATTTTGTAATTCACCGCGGCGCTCTCCCAGTTTTTCCATGATTGCGCCCTGATGCGTTTCTTCAACATCCACCGTTAACCGTTCATAAGGCTCCAGCATAACGCCGTCCTCTTCACGCATAATAACTTCTGGCTTGGAAATTGCCAGCTCATAGCCTTCACGGCGCATGTTTTCAATGAGAATGGATAAATGCAGCTCTCCGCGGCCGGATACCCTGAATTTATCTGGATCGGCAGTATCTTCAACGCGAAGTGCTACGTTATGGAGCAATTCAGTCTGCAGGCGTTCGCGAATCTTTCTACTGGTAACATATTTTCCTTCCTGGCCGGCAAAGGGGGAATCATTAACCTGGAACGTCATGCTAATCGTTGGCTCGTCCACTGTCAGCGGGGTTAATGCCTCGACCTGGTTTGGATCACAAAGCGTGTCGGAAATGTTTAGTTGTTCGATACCGGTAACCGCAATAATATCGCCGGCATTGGCTTCGTCTACTTCGACTCGCTCCAGCCCTTTGAATCCCAGCAGCTGTAACAGACGGCCGCTGCGGATATTACCGTCTTTATCGATAATTTTAACGGGCGATTTTGCCTTGATATTGCCGCGGGTAATACGGCCAATGCCGATGGTACCTACATAAGAGGAATAATCAAGTGAACTGATTTGCATCTGGAATGGACCATTCTCATCCACGTCCGGCGGGGCAACACGCTCAACAATGGTTTCCAGCAGCGCATTCATGTCGCTGGCTTCCTCATCCAAATCAAGTTTTGCGTAACCATTCAGTGCAGACGCATAAACCACGGGGAAATCAAGCTGCTCATCGGTCGCGCCAAGATTATCAAAGAGGTCGAATACCTGATCCATAACCCAGTGCGGACGGGCTCCTGGACGATCGATTTTGTTAATAACAACGATGGGCTTAAGGCCGCGGGCAAAGGCTTTTTGCGTAACGAAACGGGTTTGCGGCATGGGGCCATCGACCGCATCGACCAGCAGCAATACGCTATCGACCATGGAGAGAATACGCTCCACTTCGCCGCCAAAGTCAGCATGGCCTGGGGTATCAACGATGTTAATCTGATAATCCCGCCAGTAAACACAAGTATTCTTGGCTAAAATAGTAATGCCGCGCTCTTTTTCCAGGGCGTTGGAATCCATGACGCGTTCCACTTTGGGGCCACGCTCATTCAGGGTACCGGTTTGTTGCAGCAGCTTGTCAACCAATGTAGTTTTACCATGATCCACGTGGGCGATAATGGCTATATTTCTTATCTTCTCAATCATAAAAAACCTTGTTCACGACGAATAACGATGCACAGCAGCAGGCGTATAAGCCAACAGGCCAAAAAGGGGGCTTTTTGGAGTTTGCAGCAGTGAGTAATTAATTGTGCTTACATTATACACTAGATGCAGGCACAATCCTAATGGCGTGTAAAAGAACCGTTCGGCCTGGGGAGGAGCAGAGCCGTCTCGAAGGCTTGACACCGAGCGAGGCCTTCAAGACGCCGCTAAAGCGGCTTCTCAGGCCGAACGGATTGAGGTAAAAGTTTAATCTATAGAGGCCATTGCAATACTTCACTCGCAAAAGCAGTGTAATGGACTGCATTAGGGCATCCGTACTGTCTGCTGGTTTTGCTGCTCAGCTTCCGCGCTAGCCTGCATGCTTGGTGCAGGTGCGTCGCCGCAGGAGCGAAATTGCTCGGTCAACTGTCTGATGTTATTGGGGTCAATCGGCTGGCCCTGGGGGATTTGCCGGAGCAGGGCGTTGGTTTGCTGATTTTGGCCAAAAGTATTCACTACATGATTTTGTAATGCCTTCATGCCCCCATCACTGTAGTTATCCGCAACCCGATTAAGCATTTTGTAAAAAACAGACGTTGCCTGATCGATTTCCGCCTTGGAGAGCTGCTGATTTCCTGATGCAGGTGAAGGGCTTGGGCTGCGTAAATTATTTTTAGCATCCTGACATTTTTCTTTTTCTTTCAGCGCTGTTTGAAGCTGCATGCGCATCTCTGCGGATTCGCTCATTAAGCTCTGTTTCTTTTGTTGGGCGGCGTCCAGGCTCTGGTTATTCATTCCATGCTCACCGCTGCGGTTATTTTTGATAACATCCTGGACACTGGTCATTGCATTTTTATTTCTTTGAAAATCTGCCTGCGCTTGCTGTTTCTCCCCAGTAGATAAACTATCAACACTAGCGACCCCTTTGTTAACCAGGTAGAGATTGCCTGCATCATCTTTTAATATACTTTTGTTGCTGGGAGCCAGATAGGCAAATTCATCGGGATTAGAGGTCTGGGTACCGTCTGCTGTATAAGCCGTTTGTTTTCCCTCATAGACATCCAGCATTTCTTCCAGTGCTGCAATTTCCATGATATTATTTTTTGCCTTTTGCAAGTCTTCCAGAGCCCCGTCTTCGTCTCTATCCACTCTCTCAAAGGCGCTTTGCTCGTTTTTTTCAGCTTCAGCCCTCATTGCCCCGATACGGCTCCTCATCGCAGCCCTGTCGTCTGGATTGTCGGGGTTAAAACTTTTAGCCCGATTAACTCCATCCTGATATGTGTTGTGTTTTGCATCGATAGATTTACCCTTTTGCTCGAGGCGCTCAATCTCTTTATCAACTTCTGCAATTTCTTTATCTTTTTCAGCAATTGCTTTTTGCAAGCTTTCAATCTGCTCGTCATAAGCGCCAATCATCGCATCCAGATCAGCTTCTTTTTGTGCTTTTTCATCAGGTGACATGGAGTCAGCAAGCTGTTGCTGTTTCTGCACCTGTACCCGTTGATCAATATCTTCCTGTATTCGAATGTTCCTTTCGGCAATCAAATCAGCATCCTGGCGGGCCGCATGGATGAGAAAAGCCGCCAGCCGCTGCTCCTGCAGAAGCTGCTCTCTTTGTATTTCTTCGTTTTGCTTCTCTCGCTCTACCGCCTGAATCAATTCCGTTGCAATTCTTTCTTTGGTTGTGTCGCCTGCTGGTGTGTTAAGGAAATTAATGACATCCCGTGCTTTCTGCAAACCTGTTTTACCCAGGGTGATTGAAGGATTATCGGTTTCAGAAGTCTGGGTGCCGTCCACTTTATTGAGCCAGTTTTGTAATTTTACGGCAGTCAGTTCAACCGTAATCTGTTGATCGGAGTCGTGAAGCATTACTGAATCCTGATCAATTTTGGGTGCAGCACTTGCCCCTACATCGAGTGGTTCGTCAGCCTCTAACTGTAATTCAGGATTATAGAGGAAAGAGCTGCCGACTATATCTTCGGGTGATTCGTAGACAGTGCTCATTTCGCTTAAGTTGAGACCCGGGGCTGGTTTTGGCTTTGCTTCGCCTGTTAACTCGCTTCCATCGAGATCAAGCCCTTCATCCCGTGTCGGCTTGCTGGCGGTCTCCAGACGAGCAGTTCGCCGCATCAGATCGTCTTGCGGTTTCGGAGGGTTAAAATAATTTTTTACCGCATCAAAAGCTTGGCTTCCAACTGCTTGGGCACCCTGGGCAACCCCTTTTAGTTTTTCCCCTGCAAAGTCAGTAAATTGGGCATTCAACTCGTTAATCAGGTTAAGCCATTCCTTAACCATTTTTAGCCAGGGTTCATCATTCTGATCTATCGACTGTTTAAAAAAATAATCATCTTCAGCTGGCGGCGGCGTACTTTCCTTGGTTGCTGCAGCAGTTTTAGCTGGAGCGACAGGCGCCATTGTCGCCTTGGCCGCAGCAGGTGCCGCTGTGGTTGCAGGTGCAGGGGCTGGTGCCGAGCTCTGCGGTGCAGAGGTCGGAGTAGAAGTGGGGGTGGATTCTGCAGTTTCTGTGCTGCTAGAGGGTGCTGATCCGGACATGGTATTATCTTATCAAATAAAATTCATAGATTATCATAGCATAGCCTAATTCACTGATGCATGACGCCTAAGGTGCCATTAGATTTTCCTGGTTTAGTTCTTCACCGTCATCTGCCATTGCGGAGAGTTTATCTCCTTCGTCCATTGTGGTCATTACAGAAGCAGTTTCTTCAGGGGTGGGATTAAGTTCCCCCAGCTGGAAATCAGCATTGTCCGCAAACGAACTGCCCAGGACAGCTTGGGGAGACTCTGGCAGGGCACTCATTTCAGGGCTGGCTAAAGGCATATCGGCTTTCGGTGCCATAGTTTCGCCCAGGTCCAACTCATCTCCAGTATCCCAATAATCGGCACTGGGATTATATAAATGAGAAGTGGCCAGAATATCTTCAGGAGCTTCCATTTCCGGCTTCGGTATGGCTGCTGAAATATTATGCTCCGCATCAAGTGCTAATCCCGCATCAGGTGAAGGTTTTCCTTCATGGCCGGGAGGAACCTCTGCTGCTTTCGGAGGGGGATTGAAATAATCCTTCAGTGTGCTAACGCCATTGGCGGCTTGTGATTTCAGCCCCTCAAAAAGCTGACCGCCAAGTTCTTTGGCACCCATGGCGGCACCTTTTAGTTTGTTCCCGGCGTAACTGGTAAATTGTTCATTCAGCTCATTAATAAGATTTATCCATTCTTTTATGATTTTTAGCCAGGCATCTTCATTGGGATCGATGTCCTGCTTTAAAAAGGATTCTTCCTCGGCGGGGGCTGCTTTCTCCTCTTTTTTGCTTGCTGCTGCAGCTGCAGGCTGAGCTGCGGCCATCGTGGTTTTTGCTTTAGCCGCATCTGCGGCGATCGCGGCATTAGCCGCAGTATCCTGAGCCGCTTTTTTATTAGCAGTATCAGTATCGCTTGGCGCAGTAGCAGCCGGCGCGGTGCTTGCAGGGGTTGCGGGGCTCGCGGCAGAAGGGGTTGAAACAGTTTCAACAGTTTCTGCACTGCTTGATTGGGTAGTTCCAGACATTCTGCTTAAATCTCATTAATGACTCATACATTAATCATAGCATAGTCATTTTTTTCAAAAAGCCATGCTTGAGATCTTAATAGAATCTTTACGTTGTTCCTACCGAGCTGCTAACTTATCGTCTAAATAAACACGGAATGGGGGTAGTGGATAATATTATGAAAATAAACGCTTTGGCCGCTCAAATTGCGATATCCATGGGGTTTGTCGGCAGCGAATCGAATAGCTTCTCCTTTACGCAGTGATTTCCATTGTTGCTCAACCAATACCTCCAAGGCGCCATCAATAAGAATAACATGCTCGATAACACCTCTTTCGTGCGCGGTCGAATATTGTTCGCACCCGGGAAGCAGTTCAATCTGAAAAATCTCAAGATGTAAATGTTTGTCAAAGGGAAAAAGCGGAGTGATTTTTATTAATTCGTCCCCATGTTCCCAGGCACTGGTTCTACCCTCGCGGAATTCTTTCGCGGGCTCATCGTTCGTTTCTTCCAGAAAAGAGGAGAAGGAAACGCGAAAGCCGCTGGCGATTTTCCAGAGTGTAGCTACCGTAGGTGAAGATTCGAAGCGCTCAATTTGTCCCAGCATGGCTTTGCTGACGGTGGTTTCCTGTGCCGCTTTATCAAGACTCCATCCGTAGTGTTGTCTTAGTTCACGCAGGCGTATTCCAATACGCTGGTTTAACTCTTCCACAGACTCTCCCATTAAAGCACTCTCGTATCCGGGTGGAGAACCTGATACGAGAGTCTGGTAAATAAAACTTGAGCGTTATAACGCACGGTGTTATGCTTTCTGCTCTGTGCGTTATAGCGCATCGATCATAACATACCTAAAGTGTTTTTAACAGGAATCCAAGCATGCGATTGTATTTTTCTCTTTCTCATCTTTCTGCCGGGTTTATCGCAGTGCTAGTGGGTTTCACCAGCTCGGCTGCCATCCTGTTTCAGGCAGCTTCTGCAGTGCATGCTTCAACAGCGGAACTCGCTTCCTGGATTCTGGCTCTGGGGGTAGGCGTTTCAATAAGCTGCATCGGCTTATCGCTATACTATCGCATGCCCATTCTGACCGCCTGGTCTACGCCTGGCGCTGCTCTTCTAGCCAGCAGTCTGACTGGCCTGACCTTATCCCAGGCGGTCGGTGCATTTCTCTTTTCGGCTTTTTTAACTGTTCTGGCAGGCGTCAGCGGGTGTTTTGAGCGGTTCATGTCCCGTATACCCAGTGAGCTGGCATCTGCCATGTTAGCTGGAATTCTTCTGCATTTTGGTTTGAATGTTTTTCTGGCTTTGCAGAATGCCCATTTAATGATTCTGATAATGTTATCTGCTTACATTCTTGGCAAACGGTTTTATCCACGCTACGTGTTGCCTATTGTCTTACTATTAGGTATTACTGTCGCTGCTTTCCAGGGCGAAATTCGCATGGATTTGGTGCACTGGGGGTTTTCATCACCTGTGTTTACCTGGCCTGAGTTTTCCTGGTTTGCATTATGCAGTGTTGGACTGCCGCTGTTTGTCATCACCATGACCTCTCAGAACATCCCCGGCCTGACTGTGCTCAGAGCTGCCGGTTTTCATCCGCCCGTTTCTAAGTTGGTCAGCATCATGGGAATGGGGAATTTACTGATGGCGCCCTTTGGTGGATTCAGTTTAAATCTGGCGGCGATTACTGCGGCTATCTGTGCCAATGAAGAAGCGGACCCTATCGCATCGCGCCGTTACCGCGCTACAATCAGCGCTGGCTTGTTTTATTTGCTGATGGGTTTGTTCAGCACCACGATTGTTGCATTGTTTGCCGCTTTTCCCTCTAATTTGGTTTTGGCAGTTGCTGGTATGGCCTTGTTCGGTACCCTCGCTTCAAACCTTAAAGAAGCGCTGGAGAATGACAAACAGCGTGAAGCGGCCATTCTTACCTTTCTGGTCTCCGCATCGGGCCTCGATTTTCTGGGATTTAGCGCCGCATTCTGGGGCTTGCTCACCGGTATTTTATCTTCTTTAATTATTAAACCGGGTTTGGTTAGCCAATCAGTTTTTTCTCCTGTAAAGGAAGGAGCGGAATTGCTTAATGAATAGACTAAAAGCAGGACGGTTTACATTTAGCGAGACAAAATCACCGACTTTTTTTAATTTGAATTATTATCTCCTTGAAGCAGGATGGAAGCCTGCACGATTCAAGTGGATGGCAAATTTTAGTGATGCCAACCTGCAATTCAATGAAGAGGCTGCCCAATGTTTGGAGTTTAAGCATTCTCTGGCCGAGTTGGTGTCAGAGTTTTGTCCGCAAATTATGATGCCTACTTTCCTGATTAACGATCAGAACTGGCCTCTTGTTTTGCAGTTTCTTAACAAGGCCGCTTTGGAGCAGCCGTCACCTGTCTGGATTTTAAAGCCTTCTCTGCTAAATAATGGGCAATTCATTAAAATATTTAGCAAGCTTAGTGATCTGGAAAGGCATTTTTCGACCAATCGACGTTTGGGCGGCGACCATGTATTACAGGAATATATTAACCCACCGCATTTATTGCGTGATGATCGCAAATACAGTATCCGCATGTTTCTGGTACTTAGTAATTATGCAGGTGCTTATTTATTTCCGCGCGGGTATTTTAATGTTTCCCGCCATCCCTATACCCCAGGGCGGTTTGAAGATTTGCGCCCGCATTTGACAAATGAGCATTTGCATGAAGAGGAAAGTAACGTCATCCAGATTCCAACGGATCGTTTTGAGTTTTTTGCCCTGCTTTATCCGCAAATACAACATATTATTGGCCAGTTGGCTGAGGCTTTAGCAAGGCGTTATCCCCAGGCATTTACCAGCAATGGGTTGAAATCGTTTGCTTTATTTGGCGTGGATTTTATGGTGGATTGCAATTCGAAGGTCTGGCTTTTGGAAGTAAATCACGGCCCCTGCTTTCCGATAGAAGCGGAGCATCCCTTACAAAATTATCTTTACTCCGATTTCTGGCGTGCACTATTGAGTAGTTTTGTTTTGCCTATTGGTTTGAATCAGGACGATAAACGGGTGGATTATTCTACCTTTGACAAGGTTGACTTGCACCCAGTCCGCTAGGTCATGGGTACCTATAAGATTCATTGGGGTCGCAGCCCCTTCGAATCCCCGCGGCTTCGACCGCGGGGCCCAATGAATCTTATTCGGAGACCCAGTTTACTAAGCAGTTCATTCAATCGTTACTTCAGGCAGGATTGTAGTTTTTTCTAAGCTATTATTTAAGCCCACTATGGGCCCCGCGGTCACAGCCGCGGGGGGGCGGAGCGGGAAACACATTTGTGTAGACACTTCGCTATGAGGAGCAGCGCTCCGTCTCGAAAGCCTTCCACTCCGTCCAGCTCCCTGAATAACCCTGGAGATAATCCTGGGCATAGCGGTAGAAGCGTTGCAGAAACTGATAGCGCTCCTCGAAAAAATGGGTTAATTCGCTATCTGAACGGCTTGTATTGGCCAGATCATAATAAGGTGGTACGGCTGCATGCCGTGCTATGATCTCTTCAAAACTGAAGTCCTGAGCATTTTTCAACATATCATACATCACGATAAAGGTTGTTGAACGCCCTTTTCCTCCACGGCAATGAATATGCAGCCAGGCCTGAGGGGGAAGATGGTTTATGAAATTTACAAATTCATCAACAATCTTGTCACCAGGGGCCTGGTGATCACTGACCGCCATGCGATAATAAGTAAACCCAAGATTACTGACTATCTGTTTTTCATTATTCAGGGATTCAACTTGCACAGTAGTCCCTGAGCTATAATTTTTTTCGACAAATTGTTCAGGCGTTAAAATGCCGGAAATTTCCGCAGCACTGCCAAGGGTCAATAGCCAATCGCGCTCAGCCTGCTCAGCCTGTTCCGTGGACTTGCCAAGGTTTATCCAGTTGTGAGTGTCGCAAAGCGTAATTGAATTGCCATTCAGATAAGCGTGATTTTCCTGTCGCAAGTCAAGGACAATACGCGGATTGGCCATAAAACTGCTTTTCAAGTCAATGAAATCCGCCAATTCAAGCCAGCCTTTTAAATTGGGATTAGCGCTTGCTGAAACCCATAACTCAAAACTGTCTTTATTTCTCAGTGGTATGATTTGCGATAGATCCCGCATGGAACCGAGCGAGGTAGAATCCGGCATTGTATCTTGAATTAAGCATGGTTTCTCAACTGTTCCATCGCAAGTGGATTGATCACTGGCGTAGAGGTTGAGACAAAGAAAGCCGATTAGGAGCGCGAATAAACGTTTATACACTGCAGACCCCAAAGCAAGGCAAAAATTTTAGTTTAGGGAAAAAAAAAGCGCTCTACAATAGGGGTTGTTAAAATAACTTCATGATAAATAATAAAAAAATGCCTAATATTTTTGAATTGTGCTCACAAAAATGATGCTGTTGTGGTGACGGGGTCAGTATGATTTTTTATCTTATTTAGCGCCTTAATTTTAATCTTTTGGTATGCCCTTTGCTAAACTTTCAGTGACAAGTACAAAAAAAGGAAGCCATTCATGAAGAAGTTGATACTGCATCCTACAGAACTCAGTCAATGGCATGCATTGGTCAATGAAGCGCAAGCCACAACCGATTTGATTTTAAATGAATCAACAGAGAGTTATCTTGTTTTTTTATTGATGCGTTTTTCCCAGGGAACAAAACTCATCGAATCAGTTGTTGCGCTGGACTTTCTTGAGTCCATGCAGTCAAAAAAACACAAACAGGTAGAGTTATTGCGGGACGTAGGGGATAAGAGTTTATTGTTCTGTGGCTTGTTCCCCGGTATGGCTGAAAAAAGACATGTCAGCCTCAGTTATTTTTCGAACATGGGAAAGGCCGCCTATTTAACAGTTGGTGAGTTGCAGGAAAACCAGAGTGCAGAGTTGTATTTTCAGCTCAGCTATGAATTCTCAACCTTGCAGCAGATTTTACAGGCGATGCGCTGTGAATATCTCCATATTCAGCAGCTTGATAGTATTGTTGTTTCAGGTAAAGAGGTTCCCTTGCAGTAAAGGTCGGTCGACTCCCCATCTGGGGAGTCCAAGTGGCCAAGGAGGATTTACATCCTGTAAAACTGGTAAATCGTTTTACTCAGACGTTCTACCAATTCATCCATTTCTTCTTCATTGATAATCAGCGGCGGTAAAAGCCGGATGACGTTTTCGGCGGTCACATTAAACAATACGCCGTTTTCCAGTCCAATTGCGCGCGCATCATTCGCCGGTTTGTCAATTTCAATGCCCAGCATTAATCCTCGTCCGCGGATTGCCCGTATTCCCCGGTGCTCGTGAAGGCTGCGCATGAGCTTGTCTTGCAATTGTATGCCATTGTGAGCTGCTTTTTCACAAAGATTATCTCTTTCGATAACCTCCAATACAGTGAGCGCTGTTGCGCAAGCCAGTGGATTTCCGCCAAAGGTTGAGCCATGGTTGCCCGGTTTAAACAAGTCGCAGGCTTTTCCACTCATCAGGCAGGCGCCAATCGGCATGCCATTACCAAGACCTTTGGCGGTAGTTAAAACATCCGGTTTAATGCCTGCATGCATGAATGCAAACAATTTCCCGGTACGGGCATTGCCAGTCTGGATTTCATCCAGTATTAATAGCCAGTCGTGTTTCTTACATAATTCAGATACGGCACGTAAATAGGAATCCTCTGCTGGAAAAATCCCGCCTTCACCCTGTATGGGTTCGAGCATGACTGCGACGATGTCGTCACGGTTTTCTGCAATGGTTCTTAATGCCTGAATGTCATTAAAAGGGGCGCGGATGAAACCGGGCACCAGGGGTTCAAAGCCGGCCTGTACTTTACGGCTCCCTGACGCGGTCAGCGTCGCCATGGTGCGGCCGTGAAAAGCGCGATCCATCACAATGATGGAAGGGGTTTCAATTCCTTTCTTATGACCGAATAAGCGAGTCAGTTTGATAGCTGCTTCATTGACTTCGGCGCCGGAGTTGGCAAAAAATGCCTGCTCCATACCAGTCATTTTTGTCAAGCGTTCAGCAAGAAGTTCCTGCTCTTTGATATGAAAAACATTGGAGGTATGAATCAGCTTGGCAGCCTGGTTTTGAATTGTTCGGGTGACATCGGGATGGGCATGCCCCAGTCCACAGACTGCAATGCCGCTCAAGCCATCTAAATAGGCTTTTCCATTCTCATCATACAACCATACTCCTTCTCCATGAGTAAATGAAACAGGCATTGGACTGTAACTGGTTATAATGGCCATTATATTCCTTTTTTTGGTTTATTCGCTGCTGCATGGTACATGCAGATATATTTATCAGGGATATCGGGACGAGCGTCTGATATCGATCGTCCCTAAAATAGCAGCATTTAAACTAAAAATGAACTCCTGGGTTAACGCATGTTCTGGTTCACAAAATCCCAGTTGACCAATGACCAGAATGCATTCACGTAATCCGGGCGGGCATTGCGATAGTCAATATAGTAAGCATGCTCCCAGACATCGCAGGTGAGCAGGGCGGTGAGATTATCTGTCATCGGGGTGCCTGCATTACTGGTGCTGATAATTTTGAGGTTCCCGGTATTATCCTGAACCAGCCATGCCCAGCCAGAACCGAAAGTGGTGATGGCCGCTTGCGTAAACTGTTCCTTAAACGCAGCAAAAGAACCGAATGCCTTGTTAATCGCTTCAGCCACTCGCCCAGTGGGTTCGCCTCCCCCCTGAGGGCTCATGCAATGCCAGTAAAAGGTATGGTTCCATACCTGTGCGGCATTATTAAAAACCCCGCCAGCTGAATTTTTGATAATGTCCTCGAGTGACATCGATTCAAATTGGGTACCCGGAATGAGTTTGTTCAGGTTAGTGACATAGGCATTGTGGTGTTTGCCATAGTGATATTCAAGCGTTTCTTTGGAAATATGGGGCTGCAAAGCATCCATTGCATAAGGGAGTGGAGGGAGTGTAAAAGCCATGGTTTCTCCAATTAGTAAGTTGAATGAGTAAGTGTAGCAGGATGCTGGACATATTCAATGAAATCAAAAGCCTCTCTGAGGCTTTTGCGGCCCAGGCGTGGGAGGATAATTGCAGTTCGGTTGCTAATTGATCTTATTTTCGCCATAATTAAGGTTTACTAATATTTTCGTAGGTATAATCAGTGGAAATTTCAGTTGATGTAATTAGCAAAATAAAACAGCAAATTAAAGACAATGCCATATTACTTTACATGAAAGGCAGTCCCAAAATGCCTCAATGTGGCTTCTCTGCCCGGGCAGTACAATGCATTGATGCCTGCGGTGTCAATTTTGCCTATGTTGATATTCTTGCAAACCCCGATATCAGACAGGCCTTGCCGCAAATCGCTGATTGGCCTACGTTTCCCCAGCTATATGTAAAAGGTGAATTAATCGGCGGATCTGATATTATAGCCGAGTTATACCAGCAAGGTGAGCTGGAAGCGTTGTTACGTGAAGCGGTAACTTCTTAAGAAAAATAACAAGAACTTTATGCACATTGATTGATGTGCTGAAAAGGAGAGCAGGAATGAGTGTTTTAGTTGGAAGAAAAGCCCCTGATTTTACTGTGCCTGCAGTGTTGGGCAATGGTGAAATTACTGACAAATTCAATTTACATAATGCATTAAAGGATCGTTACGGATTAATTTTCTTTTATCCCCTGGATTTTACCTTTGTATGCCCTTCAGAATTAATTGCCCTGAATCATCGTATGAATGAATTTAAAGCAAGGAACGTTGAAGTCATTGCAGTCTCTATTGATTCCCAGTACACGCATAATGCTTATCGTAATACGCCGACCAAGCAAGGCGGTATTGGCGCTGTTGAATTCACAATGGCTGCCGATATGACGCATACCATTTGCCAATCTTATGGCGTGGAGCACCCTGTCGCAGGCGTTGCTTTCCGCGGTGCGTTCATTATTGATAAAAACGGAATGGTGCGCTCACAAATCGTTAATGATCTGCCAATTGGCCGTAATATCGATGAAATTATCCGTATTATTGATGCGGTACAATTCTTTGAAGAGCATGGCGAAGTTTGCCCTGCTGGCTGGGAAAAAGGAAAAGCAGGTATGAAAGCTTCTCCAAAAGGGGTTGCTGAGTATTTATCTGAGCACTCTGACAATCTCTAGCATTAATGCGGAGGATTGCTGATCCTCCGCCATTCAATTCGTTTCTGCTTTCCAACACCTAGAAAATGGTCTTATTGATTGAAGTTTGCCGTTTCTTTTTTTTTAGTCTTTCCCGAAGGAGAGGCGTTTGGGTTACCTTCAAACACGTAGCCTTTCATCTCGGCTTTGGGTGTACGCATAGTACCACCGGACAAGTTTTCAGATTTTCATCGGTAATCTTTTTGTCTTTGGTGGTGGTTTTGTGTGTTCTGGTCACGATATATTATCTCCAGTACCAACCTTGTTAATTCTTTGATCCATATCAAAATTGTATACAAGAAATCATTTTTAATCCGTCAACCCTGTATTCAATCAACGGCTTTTCTTTTTTTTACCCTTATTTTTGGATGTATTTTTGGGTTCCTTAAATCCTATAACCTGAATATTCAGGCCGCCTGACAATTTTTCCAGATTCTCATCGGCTATTTTTTTGTTTTCTTTTGCATAGGTTTTATCAACTTTGGCCATGATACATTACTCCAACATAACTATTACCTATTATTAATTATATGTAGTAATTGTGCAAAAAAAATCCAATTTGTCTTGTTGAGGTTCGATGAATAAAGCAGATATAAAACAGGATGTCAACGGGTTTCCCGCTTTCACGGGAGACCGAGAGACGATGATATTGCTGGGAGATTTATTTACCGATTAGAGACAGAAACTCAGCCCGGCTGCTCACATTATGACGCATATCGCCCAACATCACTGAAGTTAGCATTTGCGAGTTTTGTTTTTCTACGCCGCGCATCATCATGCATAAATGTTTGGCTTCAACAACGACTGCTACTCCTTTGGCGCGGGTGATTGATTCAATGCAGCTGGCAATTTCCATTGTCAGCCGTTCCTGAATTTGCAGGCGGCGGGCAAAATATTCAACAATGCGTGCAACCTTGGATAATCCAAGTACTTTTCCGTTAGGAATATAACCTACATGGCATTTGCCCAGGAACGGCAAGAGATGATGCTCGCACATTGAGTACAACTCAATGTCTTTAACAATCACCATTTCACTCATATCGGATTCGAACAGCGCATCATTAATGATTTCCTGCAGATCCTCGTTGTAGCCTTTCGTCAGGTATTGGAAAGCGGTTGCAGCGCGTTTAGGAGTGTCCTTAAGGCCCTCTCGATTAGGATCTTCTCCAATTTCCTCTAGTATTTTTTTATATAATTCATGCATTGACATTGTCCTAACCTGGAGGCCAAGTCATTTGACGGCCGCCAAGAAGATGTAAGTGAATGTGGTAAACTTCCTGCCCTCCACCTGAATTCACATTAAAAACAAGCCGGTATCCTTCTTCACTTAAGTGCTCTGCCTTAGCCAGATTTTTGGCTGTCAGGATCATTCGTCCGAGAAGCTGCTCATCTTTGCTGTCAGTGTCATTGATAGTAGCAATATGCTGCTTCGGAATGACCAGAATATGAGTCGGTGCCTGAGGACGAATATCGCGGAAGGCCATGATCTCAGGCCCATCAAACACGATTGTCGCAGGGAGTTCACCTTTTGCAATCTTACAGAACAAGCAATCCATAGTCTTCCTGAAATTTGGCTGAATGAAGTAGTATACTCTGAGATGACAGGCACTTCAAAGTTTCCTGTTAATAAGCGACTAATTTTGCCTTTTAAACGGCTTTTGCGCATAATACCTGCGAAAAAATTTTTTGGATGAATAAAATGGGCTTAATGCGAATTAATAGTGGTCGTGACATACCCAATGAAATTAATGTCGTGATTGAAATTCCTATGCACGCTGAACCGGTCAAATATGAAGTGGATAAAGAATCCGGTGCTTTATGTGTTGACCGGTTTATGGCAACAGCGATGTATTATCCGGCCAACTATGGCTATGTTCCCAATACCCTTTCAGAAGATGGCGATCCGGTCGATGTGCTGGTGGTTACACCAGTTCCTTTAATCAGTGGTTCCGTTATTGCCTGCCGCATTCTGGGTATGCTGAAGATGACCGATGAAAAAGGGGTTGATGTCAAATTGGTCGCGGTACCTACTCACAAATTAACTAAAATGTATGAGGGCGTTGAAACTTACCAGGATCTACCCAAACCTTTATTATTGTCAATCGAACATTTCTTCGAGCATTATAAAGATCTTGAAGAAGGTAAATGGGTTAAAGTCGATGGCTGGGCCGGCATTGAGCCAGCCAAGCAGGAAGTCCTTTCCAGCGTGAAACGCTACAACGAACAAGCTCAATAAGCTTATTAAATCCTTCGGTCTGGCAATCTAGGCCCTATCCCGCTACGTACCGCGACTTGTTCGCGGTATCTAAATTATACTGTCTGGCCAATCAAAGCAATTAAACGATTGTTGGATACTGCGGACACAAGCCGCAGTAAGTAGGCCGTAAGGCAGGTTCTGATGCTCTGCAGACCGGCAGTTCCTGTAGCTCAGGAGCGTTTCGGCAAGGCTACAAACAATGCACCGGTATGGTTTACTTCATTCGCCTCTACACCAGCCTGATCCCCTTCTCCTTTATACAGATCAACATGGGCTCCAACAATAGCGCCGCCTGTATCCTGGGCTATGCACCATGAAGTGGTGTTTCCAGTAGTGTACAAAAAGCTCATTCCCACGGGGATGACCCTATGATCCGTTGCGCAGGACGCATGGGCCGTCAGGGGGATATTTTCCGAGCCATAGGGTCCGCCATGTTCTTTGGCAAAAAATACATAGCTTTGATCCCTGTTTCGTAAATCGGCGGCCTTTTCAGGGTCAAAAAGATTATCCAGGTATTTTCGGATAAGCTTTTCTGACGCGGCGCTTTGTTTAATTTCGGCAGACAGGTTACAGCGTAATTTCGCTTCATCGTGGCATTTGGGATCTTTTGCGCAACGTTCAATGCTGTCAAGATTGCCGCCGCAGGTCGGATCTTGCGAGCACTGGACAATCCGGCCAAGCATGGTGCGAGGCCTGCCGTTTGAACCATTGTAATTGATATGGAATAACTGCCCGTCAAGAAGTAGGGAGCCAGAGCCCTCAACCATTAAAAAAGCCGGGTCATTGGGATCCTTCACATAGCCGATTACGTATTTGGGGTGTAGTGCGCCATGTTCAATTTCGCTTCGATCCGGGGCGACAGAGTAAGTTCCGTCCGCATTTTTCAGACAAAATCCACGTGCCATGCCGGTAAGCGGATCAACACCGCAAAGAGGCATTTTCAAATGGTATCTTCTGCATTCCAAAGCCGCATTCACAACACCTGGGTTGCTATAAATAGGGTATACAAAGGCTTTTTCCCGTTTCCTGCGCGCCTCAACAGCGGCAGGCGCATAATAAGCAGTAAACTGAAACTCGCCCTTTTGAAATCCTGCGTGATTTTCGGGCCAACCCTCGCTTTTATACCAGTCAAATTCTGATTTGATTCCTGACAGAAATTTTTGGAAATCGCCGCGAGCCGCTTTGGCAATCGCGAGCATTTTTCTGTTGGAATTCAGGCACCATTGTTTACGCGTATAGCGATGACCTGCAATCGTCACTGATTGAAATTCACCGCGGCTTTTTTTGCAGTTTCTAATCTGAATGGCTAAGGCGCTGATAATCTCATCCATATTGCCTGCAGGATTCACGAGCGGCAATTCAGCTGCCTGGATTTTATGGAATTTAAAACGCAGGACACCTGGTTCTTTAGCAGCCATTTTTTGTCTTGAGGTGAAATCAGCAAGTCTTCTTACATCCAGACAGCGCTGAATGGGGTCAGCAGGCAGCGCTGCCTGGATGAGGAGGCTAACGCTCATTAATACAATAAATAAAAGGGATTGAAACATGCTTATCTTCGCAATGAAAGAGGCAAGAAGTATATCGATTATTGAAAATCGAATCAAAATATCACACAGCGGCAAACAGCGGGCTGATTTAAGCCGGTGCTGATGGCATGCTTTCAGCTTTCACTGAAGCCTGCTGTGCCGTTTCCAAATCTGCCTGTAGAACCCTTTCGAGTTCCCAATTGGCCTGCCGCGAAAAACTGATCAATGTGGATTCTTCATCAAAAAATTCAAAGGATTTTCTCAAAGAAGTTTCATCAAACTGAGCAAACATCTGGGCTTTTTTGGTCATTTGCCGGGGATTGTGCCCAAGATGAACCATAATATCCCGTGCCATATTGAGCGCCGAATCAAAAGTATCGCGTTTAAAATAGTCAACACCCAGTTTATGGAGGTCATAAGCATGCCGCCGATTTCTTGCTCGCGCAAAAATTTTCAGATTGGGAAATGCTTCCTTGGCCATTGCTGCAACTTCCAGGCTCACTTCGGGATCTGCGATGGCAATAATAAGCAATCGCGCATGCGCGGCGCCGGCATTTTTCAACAAATCAAGTCGCGAGGCATCTCCGAAATAGCCTTTAAATCCAAATTTCCGCAGTAATTCAATTTGCTCCGTATCTTTTTCCAGAATAGTGAGATGTATTTTTTGTGCACTTAGAAATCGTCCAATAATCTGCCCGCAGCGTCCATAGCCAGCCAGGATAACAGGATGATTTTCCTTGATTGCATCAAACTCCGGGGTTGGTATTCGGCTCATAAAGCGAGGAACCAGGCAATGATAATAAAATAACATCAGGAAAGGGGTTATTGACATTGAAAGTGCCACCACCAATATGCTTAACTCACTCACCTGGCCTGAAATTATCTTGATGGATGCGGCAAATTTTAAAAGCACGAAGGCAAACTCTCCCACTTGGGAGAGCGACAAGGCAAAACCAACAGTCTGCAGCCTGGTTAGGCCAAAGGAATAACCCAGGGCAACTAAAATGATGGCTTTAATGGCCACTATCATCAATACTGATGACAGAATGGATGAGGAATGGGATGAAAACAAACTGAAATTCATTCCCATCCCGACTGAAATAAAGAAAAGCCCCAGCAGCAAGCCCTTAAACGGCTCAATATCGGTTTCAAGTGTTCGTTTGTATTCCGAATTTGCCAACACCACCCCGGCGACGAAAGCGCCCAGGGCGGGGGACGCACCAATAGTCTGCATCAGCAAAGTGATGCCAACTACCAGCGCAAGAGACGTTGCCGTAAATAATTCGCGCAAATTAGTACGGGCAATCATCGAAAACAGGTGGCGGGAAAAGTAATGGCCAGAAATCACCAGTAAGCCAATGATAGTGGTGACGGCAATTGCACGGGCCCACTCCGGCAGGTTCAAAAGTTGACCTGCATGGGCCTCACTGGAGGCCAGAAGATTGGATTTGACAGCCAGTAAAGGCAGGACAATTAACATCCCAATGACTGCAATATCTTGGAATAATAACACGGCAAAAGAGGTTTCTCCTTCAACAGTCCGCAAGAGATTCTTTTCTTCCAGCATTTGCAGGACTAAAGCGGTGGATGACAAGGAAAATGCCATGCTTAGCGCCAGGCTGGTCTGCCAGTTAAACCCTAGCAACAACCCAGTGAGAGCGAACGCCAGTGTGGTCATTAGCACCTGAAGGCTTCCCAGGCCGATGATAGCTTTTCTTAAACGCCAGAGCATTGCCGGTTCGAGTTCAAGGCCGATAAGGAACAGCATCATGATGACGCCAAATTCGGCAAAATGCATAATCTGTTCGGCATTCCCCATCAGCCGAAATCCATAGGGGCCAATGAGGATTCCAATTGACAGGTAACCTAAAACAGAGCCCAATTTGAATCGGCTGGCCAAGGGAACGATTAAGGATGCCGCAGCCAGAAAAATAAAAACCTGGGTCAAAAGCGTATTTTGCATATAAGAATCAGGCGAAAGAAGTGAATACTCATTATAACTGTAACCACAGGCGAATAAACAATAAGCATTAAATACTTGTGATGTTTAAAATAGTTTTTCATGAATGATTAAAAATTATTCAACGGAGGCATTATTTACAAATGGGAAAGAGTGTCGTAGAGTGAAGCATTTTGATAATTTAATCGCAGGTTATTGAAATAAATGGCTCGCTTTGAGCATAATTTATTCAAAAATTAAGATTTTCTTAAGCTAAAGCCAATATAATAGCTTCAGCAAGTGTAGACCAGCAGTGAAGGAATGTAATGAGTAAGAAGCATGCGCTTAGCATTTTTAGTCTGACAATGATTACTGTAGGCTCGGTAGATAGTATCCGTAATTTGCCGGCAACAGCGTTGTTTGGCAGCCAGTTAATTTCGTTCTTCTTTCTGGGGGCTTTTTTCTTTCTAATCCCGACAGCTTTAGTATCCGCCGAACTGGCTTCCGGTTGGGCTAAACAGGGTGGCATTTACATCTGGGTTAAAGAGGCTTTCGGCAAAAGAGCCGGCTTCCTTGCGATTTGGCTGCAATGGATTGAAAATGTCATTTGGTATCCCACCATCCTGTCCTTTGTCGCAGGGACCATTGGCTATTTGATTAATCCAGCCATGGCCGATAACCCTTATTTCCTGTGGCTGGTGATCGTCTGCTCTTTCTGGGGTGCTACTCTGGTTAATCTGCGCGGCATGAAGTCCTCTGCATTATTTAGTAATATCTGTGCTATCTCGGGGCTCTTGCTGCCGATGGGCTTGATTATCGGCTTGGGTGCTGCATGGCTTGCAGGCGGAAATCCCTTACAAATTCAATTTGATGTACAAAGTATTAGCCCCCATTGGCAGGATCGCTCCATGTGGGTTTCATTAACAGCCATTATGATGTCTTTTTGCGGCATTGAAATCGCCACGGTGCATGCAAATGATGTGAATAATCCACAACATGCATTTCCGCGGGCGCTGATCTACTCCGTTCTGATTATTCTAAGTACTCTCATATTGGGTTCCCTGGCTATTGCAATTGTGTTGCCAAACAGCGAAATCAATCTGGTAGCGGGAATCATGCAGGCCTTTCACGCGTTTTTTAGCCAATACCATCTGGTGTGGATGATGCCGGTTGTTGCCCTGATGCTGGTTATGGGCGGCCTTGGCGGTGTGAGCAACTGGATTATCGCCCCCACCAAGGGGCTGCTGGTGGCTGCAGAAGACGGTAATTTGCCGGAGCTGTTTCAACGTACTAATCGACAAAATGCGCCTGTTGTCATGTTAATTACCCAGGCTGTGATTGTAACATTGTTATCTACCCTCTTTTTATTCATGCCCAGCGTGAACGGCTCCTACTGGTTGTTGACAGCCCTGGCCGCACAACTGTACATGCTGATGTATCTGATGATGTTTCTTGCTGCGATTAAATTGAGGTTCAGCGCCCCCGATCATCATCGTGCTTTTCGTATTCCTGGCGGAAAGGCGGGATTATTGTTCGTTTGCGGAATCGGTATCATCGGCACCCTGACCACATTGGTTGTCAGCTTTATGCCGCCAGATAACATCAATGTTGGCAGTACAAGCCGATATGAATTGACTCTGGTTTTAGGATTGCTGTTAATGTGCTCTCCGCCGTTAATCAGCAGTTGGTGGCAAAGCCGAGGCCGGTTTAAGGCTGCTAATGTTGAGGCAATTTAAGGGTTAGATAGGCCCCGCGGTCGCTGCCGCGGGGATTCGTAATTTAAACGAACCACGCGAGCATTCGAATCCCTCGGAGCATTAAGCCGTAATCAGGCAGCATTACGCCGAATCCCCGCGGCAGCGACCGCGGGGCCCATCATCCCGTGTACTGGCTCAGCAACTCATTATTAATCGCTGTTTCCTTCACTTCATTGCATTTTTCAATATTGCTGACAACAGCGCCTATATTCAACTGAAAAAAGCTGAATAATCCAACTTTCTGGGCTTGCTGCAGAGGGATAACAAAACCGGTGCCTTCTTCTTTCTTTTTTCCTGGCGCGTGCCGCCAGAATTTCAGTTGATGCGAAGTATGAATCAGGGTGGGTTTCAGCTGCGGATCCAGGGCTTCGACGGTTACTTGAATGTCTTCAACATCCAGCTGGTTTTTTGCCAGGAATTCGGCGCAACTTAAATTGTGCATTTGCCCGTTTTCATGCCTGCTATCTATTTCATAGCCCCGTAATTCCATAGCCCTTTTTTTATAGTTTGCAGCAATAAGGGCTGCTACGCTATGTACAATCAAAACAATGGGAAAGAATAGGGCTGTGGCTGCTCCACTGACTATGGCACGCAGGGCATAAAAGAATACAGCCCCTCGCCAGGGTAATACATTTTCAAAAAGCCGGGGTATAAATAAACTCACATAATCATAAATGCCCACGTGATTCTCATTGCCAGCAAAAATAAAATAAGTATCTTTTACTTTTTGCCGAAGTGAGGTTCGCAAAGCCCGGGCATGAGGTGTGTGCTTTGCTTCTCTGATCCCTGAGAAAGGGTTGAAAAAATCAACGGCCATAGGTGTTGAAATTTTGGATAAAAATTCAGTGTATTAATGCCATTCAATTTTGTCAATGAAATGGCACTAATTACTGAGGCATTAATAAGGGCGATGAACGCTGCTTATTGGACTCTGAGGCTCGGTATGGGGTGCTTTTTTCTCAGAGCGGGATAAGGCATTATCGAATAAAGCATTTATTTCAGCAATCTTGTCGCGTTGCGGGACGGGTTCTGGGCGGCTAAAAAATTTAATAAGCGCTTTAATGGGCTGAAATTGAGCGGCAGCTTGCTGCGGAGATGCATCGGTACCAGTTGAGCTGGAAGGAGCCGACAATTTATGTGGATGTGTTTCATAATAGTGTTGCAGGCTGCCAGTACGTAACTGTTCGATGATTTTCTCGCGGTTTTCCGGCTTGAGAGTGTCCATTTCGGCTAGAGTATATTTGATAAAATGTATTATTTTTTCGAAACGTCCGCCGCCTGTCCAAAGTTTCAGATCATGCAAAAACGCTTTAGTCAATTGTAATTCAGCGGGTTTTTTAGAAGAGCCAATCAATGCTTCCAGCAAAGCCATACGAGAGTCGGGAAGATATGCTTTTAGCGATTGTGTCGCTGGATGATTAAGGACGTGAGCGTAATCAATATAGTTTTTCAGGCAAGTCATCTGAATAATATATAGCGCACTGGAGCCGTATAAGCCGGAGAAGAGGGCTATTTCAGAATCACATTCCTCTTTCGTAGTTTTGGGCCGGCATCTGATCAGTGCAGGAAGTAATCCGATTTGAGCATCCTCAAGGTGGAAGTGGAGGATGTAAAATAAGCTTGCCATTAAAGTTAAAGAACCCTTTAAACTATGCTGCTGTGTTAGAATCTTTTTGTATTCGACCTGATCCTGCATTTGCAGAATTCTTAAGAAGGGGTAGCGCTCTATTTTATCGATTGTGAATTTATCGGTTGTGGCTTCTCCCAAAACTCTTGCTGTGGCTGTAATAAGACTGAGCATACTGCCCGCGGACTGATATATCCCCACAAATTTGATAAAAATAATTGCAGTTAAATTCGAGTAATGATCTAATTCCTCCCAATAAAACAGATTGGGATGAATGATGGAAGCTATTGATATTTTACATACTCATTTGATGGAAGAGTGCCCTTTTATCCATGGTAAACGTTTACAGGCGGTCATGGATGTGGCTTGCTCTCTTCAGAAGAAGCAAAACCTATCTCTAACAGCGATAGGAAAAGGATTATCTGGCGACGTTTCATTAAAGCATAAAATTAAAAAAGTGGATCGCCTTGAGGGGAACAAGCACCTTTATGAAGAAATCGGCGCAATTTATACAGGTCTTTCCAGCTTTCTATTTCAATACCTTGCTTTTCAAGAAGATGTTCCTGTGTTAATCGATCTTTGTTATTTAAAAGATGATCATGATATTCAAATGTTAAGTGCAGAAATTGCGCTTAAAGGCAGAAGCATTCCCCTGTATCGAGAAGTGTTTCGCTCCGGGGGATTATCTGGACGAGCGCACTCTTTTTTACAGGGATTAATGCCCTGTATTCCAAAGAACAAAACCGTCATTTTTATTATGGACGCAGGATTTGGTGAAGACTGGCTTAAAGCAATAGAGTCATTGGGCTGGTTCTGGTTAACTCGGATTAGACAAGGAAAAATGCTAAAACTTGGCGCTGATGAAGAATGGACTACAGTAAAAGACTTCGTCCCCCAAATATCGGAGAAAACGAAAAGTTACAATCAAGCCTTTATCATGAAAGACCATAATCGTGCATGTCGCGTTATTACCACACAACGTAGTCCTGGGGAAAAAAGAAGTCTGAGTCGAGTTCCAAGGAATGATAAAGCCGGCTCTAATCATTACCGACGTTTGGCACGAGAGCCATGGATATTGGCAACGAATTTACCTAAAGAGACTTTTAACGCCACCAAAGTAGTGAACTATTATTCTAAAAGAATGCAAATAGAACAATCATTTCGTGACGTTAAAAGCCATCAATTTGGTTTGTCAGCTCGCTATGCAAGCACTAAAAGCATTTATCGCTGGGGGGTCAAAATGTTATTGGCTGCTATTGTTCAGCTGATGTTTTGGATAATAGGCGTGATTGCCCATAGCCAAAATTATCAAAGGGTTTTTCAGGCTAATACCGTCAGGGATAAAAAGGTATTCTCTTACTTCTATTTAGGACAATTGATGGTTGAATTTGACAAGATACATGAGCTCGTTATTGACCATGAAAACTTACCAAATCTTATTGAACAGGAGTTGGCTAGAAAATGGTAATTTTGTGGGGATCAGTCAGCCCGCGGATATATTTCCTGCCTTATTAAATTCCTCGCTATAGCGTTCAAAAACAAATGGATAATGCCGGGTATATACATCGGAAAAGCCATTTCTCTCCAGTGTATTTTGAAGCTCAATCCAGCTGCCAACCTGTGTATTCTCGCGCCACTTTTCGTCAACAATATTATTGGTTGCCCAATGCCAAAACTGATCAATCCTCAGGATAACTTCATTTTTTAGGGAAGCTTCCACTGGCTTTTCTTTTTCAGTATCGATATGTCGAGTTAAGGAAGCAAGGGACGCAGAAAGACGCTCAGATTCACTATCTGCTTCAAATTCTGAGCATTGTTTTGAAAATTCATCAAGAATTTTTTTCAAGTCACCCAGGCTGATCGTCATTGTTATACCTCCTTACTTCGTCACTTATGCTTTTAATTGATCTTTAAGGGCCAGAAGTTCATCACGCACTTTTGCGGCTATTTCAAATTCCATATTCTGGGCGTGAGTATGCATTTGTTTTTCAAGTTGCTTAATTCGTTTGGCAAGCTGTTCCGGCGGCAGAAGCTCGTATTTTGGCTGGCGCTCAGCAATCTGATTTTTCCGTTTATTACTGTAAGCACCTTCCATGATATCTTCAATTGATTTTTTAATGCCTTTGGGCGTTATACCATGCGCTTCATTGTAAGCTAATTGTTTGTTACGCCGACGCTCCGTTTCATCAAGCGCCCGCTGCATGGAGCCCGTCATGCGATCGGCATATAAAATGGCCCGGCCGTTCAGATTTCTGGCGGCTCGGCCTATCGTTTGAATCAGCGAACGGTCGGAACGGAGGAAGCCTTCCTTATCCGCATCAAGAATGGCAACCAGGGCGACTTCGGGCATATCCAAGCCTTCACGCAATAGATTGATTCCCACCAGCACATCGAATTCGCCCAGCCTTAAATCACGGATGATCTCGACCCGCTCAACGGTATCGATATCTGCATGCAAATAGCGGACGCGAACACCTTGATCCTGGAGGTAGTCGGTTAAATCCTCTGCCATCCGCTTGGTTAAGGTGGTGACAAGGATCCGCTCGCCTTGAGCCTGAACCTGGCGGATTTCAGAGAGCAGGTCATCGACCTGATTCCTCACAGGCCTTACAATGACCTGCGGATCGACAAGGCCGGTTGGACGAACGACCTGCTCCGCGATATTATCGGCCTGTTCCTTTTCAAAAGGGCCAGGAGTGGCCGACACATAAATAGTCTGCGGTGAGCGGCTATCGAATTCTTCAAAACGAAGCGGGCGGTTATCCAGTGCGGAAGGCAGCCTGAAACCGTAATTAACTAATGTTTCTTTACGGGCGCGGTCGCCGCGATACATGCCGCCGATTTGCGGTACGGTGACATGGGATTCATCAATTATCAGCAAGGCTTCTGGCGGTAAATAATCAAACAAGGTAGGCGGCGGCTCACCCTCGTTTCGCCCGGATAAATAACGGGAATAGTTTTCAATGCCCGAGCAATAGCCCAGCTCTAACATCATTTCGATATCAAAACAGGTGCGTTGCTGCAAACGCTGCGCTTCCAGCAGTTTGCCCTCCCGGGTGAACTCATCCACCCTTATCCTTAATTCTTCCTTGGCTTGTTCGATGGTTTCAAGAAGCCTTTCCCGCGGCGTTACATAGTGTGTTTTTGGAAAAATGGTAACGCGCGGGAGATGCTGGATAATGTCGCCTGTTAGCGGGTCAAATCGCATAATGCGTTCTACTTCATCATCGAATAATTCGATACGGACGGCTTCCTTCTCCGAGTCGGCCGGAAAAACATCAATTACATCGCCAGTAACCCGGAATTGCCCCCTATCCAGTGACTGATTATTGCGGGTGTATTGCATTTCTGCCAGACGGCGCAAAATTTTACGCTGGTCGCATTGTTCTCCGCGTGAAAGATGTAATACCATACGCAGATAGGAATCCGGATCGCCCAATCCATAAATGGCAGAAACCGTGGCAACAATAATCGCATCTTTACGCTCGATTAAAGCCTTGGTCGCAGAGAGGCGCATTTGTTCGATATGTTCGTTAATCGATGCGTCTTTTTCAATGAAAGTATCAGAGGCAGGGACATAGGCTTCCGGCTGATAATAATCATAATAGGATACAAAATATTCAACAGCATTATCAGGAAAAAAAGCTTTGAATTCCCCATAGAGCTGTGCGGCCAATGTTTTGTTAGGTGCCATAATTAAGGTAGGGCGTTTCATTGCTTCAATAACATGGGCGATCGTGAAGGTTTTACCTGAACCGGTAACTCCAAGAAGAATCTGTCTGGCCAACCCGGATTCAATGCCATCAATTAATGAGGAAATGGCCGTGGGTTGATCCCCTGCGGGCTGAAAATTTGAGTAAATTTTAAATATATTTTTCATAATAAGAACTATACATTTTGTGGAAAAAGATGCAAGTTTTTTACAACTTGACTAAACCGTCACTGCCGTTTGACGGATATACGTAGAGAAGAGACGAACAGTCTGCCTACGCTCTGCGGCTTGTTCGCAGAGTCTATGGATTCCGTGAACACGTCGCGGATAAGTTATCCCAATTTGCGGTAATTTTTAAATAGGAGTGATTGATGCAAATTACACTGGCTAATCGAGTAAAGCAGGTAAAGCCTTCGCCAACGCTTGCAGTAGCTGCCAAAGCGTCGCAAATGCAGGCCCAGGGCATGGATATTATTAATCTTGGCACCGGCGAGCCTGATTTTGATACCCCCCAGCATATCAAGGATGCTGCCATTGCGGCTATTAATGCGGGTTTTACCAAGTACACGCCAGTGGATGGTATCAGCGAATTAAAAGAGGCCATTCGGGAGAAGTTTAATCGGGACAATGGGCTTGCCTACCAGTTAAATCAGATCCTTGTCTCCGTCGGTGGAAAGCAAAGCTGTTATAACCTTTGCCAGGCGCTGCTTAATGAAGGCGATGAAGTATTAATTCCGGCACCGTACTGGGTATCCTATCCGGATATGGTATTACTGGCGGATGCCGTTCCGGTAATTATTCCAACGACCCCGGCAATGCGCTACAAAATTACTTCTTCCCAGCTAGAACAGGCGATCACCCCTAAAACCCGCTTGTTTATTTTAAACAGTCCCTCCAACCCTTCCGGAGTGGCCTATAGCCTGGATGAATTAAAAGCCCTGGCTGAAGTGCTGAAAAGACATCCCCAGGTTTTGATTGCAACAGATGACATGTATGAACATATAATTTGGTCACAGCCCTTTTGCAATATACTCAATGCCTGCCCTGAATTATACGAGCGGACGATTGTATTAAACGGCGTTTCCAAAGCCTATTCAATGACTGGTTGGCGCATTGGCTATGCTGCAGGCCCGTCTGCATTAATTAATGCCATGAAAACTGTGCAATCGCAATCCACATCAAACCCTTGTTCCATCGCGCAAAAAGCGGCCGTTGCTGCATTAACGGGCGGCGATGAAACGGTTCACCGTATGGTTAAAGCGTTTCATCAGCGCCATGATTATCTGGTCGATCGCATGCAGACCATGCAGGGGATTGAGGTCATCCCGGCGGATGGGACTTTCTACAGTTTCCCCAATGTCCAGGCGATAATTGAGAAAAGAGGCTATGCCAATGACGTGGAGTTTGCCGAGCATTTGCTTTTGGAAGAAGGCCTGGCGCTAGTCCCCGGTTCTGCATTTGGCACCGAAGGCTGCATACGCTTATCCTTTGCCACCAGCATGGATAATCTAAGCAGCGCTCTTGATCGCCTAAGCCGTTTTTGTAAAAAATAAAAAAGCGAATAAAAACCCTTGACTCTTAAGCGGGATCTCTTTATGATTCCGCCTTATTCCCTGGTAGCTCAGTCGGTAGAGCGGATGACTGTTAATCATTAGGTCACAGGTTCGAGTCCTGTCCGGGGAGCCAATTCCAGTCTAGGTTTTGGCGAAAATCAATCACACCTTAAATTTTACGTGTCGAATATGTGTCGAAGTTTGAAGCATGGCTAAAATTATTCTTGCTCATCTAAAGAATAGTAATTTTTAATAAGATTAATAATAGAAAAGGAATCCCTTTTTTCTTTATGTTGCTTCCAGGCTTGCTTGTAATATAACTTCCAGAGAGATGGATTCAACAATTTTAATTTGGCTAATTCTAAACTTAAGGGTGTTTCTTCTTCATCCCTTAGCAAACGATTTGCAATCCCTATAGATTTTATAAAATTAATAAAAGGGTAACATCCAATTTCATTTAGAAAAACATTTGCAAATATATTCCATTTAATAGGGCAACAATATATTTCTTCAATTTCTGAGGTTAGTCTCTCTGCTAACTGTTCGTAACTAGGATTAATAATATACAATCTTTTCTGATACCGTGAGGCTAATTCCGAAATTAAGTGAAAATAGAACATGTCATTCATATCATTTCCATCATCACAAAATGAATAGCCCATAATAAAAATATTGTCATATTGGTTGAAATTATTTCTTAAATAATTATATGGGTGGCTAAATAATATACTTTCCTTTTCTTTTAAGGGGGGATGTATTTCCCAATGCTCAAATAATTTTAAGTCATAATCTAGGCTTAAATCATCTAAAGAATTTAGAAAATCTGCAGCATGGCAAGGAAACTTTCCATGAGGATGTTGGATTAAAATATTTTTATTTTTTATAAACCGACAACTTAATCCATCATGATTAAAATCAAAAATATCACCAGATTGGCAAAAATTAAAAATTTCATATTCTGGACATTTTTCAGGAATTGTCGGGAGTATGTGTTTTAAGTACTCGTTTTCAAATCTGGCATTTGGAGTGCAATTAAAATAAAGCCATGGTATCGTTTCTTGGATTTCAGCAAAAGATGGTTGTTCTATTAGACTTTTTTGCAAATCGCTAGGATTTTTATTTATTTCTACTGGGAACGAGCCACTATTAAAAATACTTGTTTTTATAGCGGACTTTGTAGCAGAGATGGTTTTAGCATATTTAATAGATATTCCTGACCCAACTAAATACAATGAATTCTTTCTAAAAAAGTTTTCTATTAAAAAAATGATGCCATTTTCTATTTCCTTATTCATATAGTTAAATCCAGCGATTATTCAAATTAAATTGTTTTGATGCATACTGTCTTTTAATGAAAATTTGGCTTGCTTTTAAAGACAGTATCTCCGATTGCTAGGTGTATTTTATCTCTGTCATCTAGTGCTAGTTTTATTGATTCAACATTTTGTCTCGCATCATCCTTAATAAGTAAAGGCCATAATCAAGCTAATAGCCACATAACTTAATATTTCCTGAGTATTCATCATAAATTTGTCATGCACCCAAACAACGTCGATAGTATTCGATCTACCCATGTTAGGGTTTGCCCTCCACCCATCTTCTATATGCTGTAGGACTCAATTCACGGGCATAAATATTGTGAGTTTCAAAATGTTTTTTTTGAATATCAGGAAGATTGCTTAATTTATATAACCAAGTAGACAAATAACCACAATCATAATTAACATCAATTTGTAAGCTCCATCCTTCTGTTTGTGAACTCAAAACGCCTACATCGTTATTAAGATTAATAGAATAATCTGGGTTACTGCTAAATTTATCTAATACTTTGATGTTAAAAGAAACAATTAATAAATTTTCACTTTTTTGTAAGTTTGATAGATCAAAAGATTCTTTTCTGGCGATATAAAAATCATTGCTCATAGCATTCTCCTTAACACCTCATCTATAATTTTTATTACATTGTCAGCTTCTCCATCCAATGTGGCATAATGATTAACTTCTAAGTCTTTATATAAATTTTTCACTTGGCCAATATCTGTTACAGATTTTTTTTGAAAACTAACCAACTCATCTGAAATATAATTGTAACAATGAATATACCCGTTAGGATTTAGCCGCCTTTTCAAGTAAAATTGTGGGATATAATGATGCTTACTCATAAAATATTAATCCCTTAACTGATGAATAATAAAAGGTAATTGTATATACAAATTTATCGAATATAGTTCAAATATAGCATATTCTCTAAATTGATCAGCAAGTAGGCCGTTTGCTTGCAAACGAGGAAATCAAACTATCATTCCTAAACAAAATAATAATTGATTCGCAGACATATAAAAAATACACGGGACAATCGGGACAACTGGGGCACCCGCATAAATAAAGGGCTAAATGCATTCCCACCTTATATGTTGAAGGTGGGGCATAAGGGACAAATAATTGTTTCGGTATATTAACAAAAGCACTGTTCTTGTCGCACAAAATTAAACGATCACAATAAATCTTTTATATTTGGAATAGGATTATATTTAAATGAGGGGGTAGAGGTATCCTTTGTCTTACTGGAACTCCCAACTGACTTCTTAGCTCGAACTTCAACAGATTTATTTTGCGAATACCCTGGCTTTTGACCATTAAGGTATTTCAATACGTACAACCGGAACGTATTGTAAGTTGCAGTGAAGCTTCCCTCATCCCTAAGAGTTTCCCATATGATGGTAATCGACCATCCTTTTTCCAAGGCTTCGGAAATATCTTCGCGTAACGCAAGAAACTCCACTTTATTTTTCCTGGAGTTCGTTTTTTGTTGACCTTGTTTAGAAGTCGTTAAGTTTTCTGTTAAGGATTTTTTCATGATCTACTCTCTGTAAAATGGCTAATCAATCCTTTGAGTTTTATCGTTTATTTCTATTTATTTATGACTTTTTCAGTCACTGGCAAGCCCTTTTTGGTAACTTTCGGTAATTTATTATTTATTTCTGTTTATTCTTGATTATCTTCGTTACTAATCGTTATATAACGCATAATTACCAAAAGACGGTTCCAAAATAAATTTCAAAATGCAGGGCAAGATAGGTGAAGTTAGCTAACCAGCAGGCTGGTTACCAAACTTCACAAGCCTTATTCGCACCTTCGGTGCTCAACATAAAAACCGGTGGTATAGGCAATTTTATTCACCTCCCCAAATTTTACCGGTAAATACATACAATCTTGGGGTGCCAACTCCTTTGATCCTTGGCTTATGTGAGGCTTTACCATCCGGAGCGGGTTTCAGCCAGCCGGCTTGCAATAAAACCCTTGTCACGGTGCGTTGATCAAAGCCTTTGCACAGCTCATTCTTGTACGCCTCGGTTAACACCATGTAGATTCGAAACCCTTCATCATCTGTTTGATAAAATCCTGCTCGGTTGAGAATCTTGTCGTTGTTAGGTGAGTTGGCATTATCAAAGCGGCTGGCACCATGAGATTCGAAGAAGGCACGTACTTGCGCCATAATGGCGCGATCTTCGCGGTGACCATCAACCCCAAAAGCTTCTTGCCATGCAATGAAGCAAGTCTTCGCAGCATGAATAGATTCGCCTTTTTGCCATCCTGTCAGACCAAATTGACTGGCCAGTTCTCCGGCAGCAGCAACTAATGCAAAGCGTCTGGCAACACGGATTATCTGACCTGTTGCATCAGGCTGAATGACTACATCAACAAAGGTTTGAATGGTATCGGTGATATATCGGCTGATTGTTTGTCGATTGGAAACTACTTGATTCAGCCACGCCATACCGATTGCGCCATGATATCGGCTGCTGTATTTCTTTAGCGATAATGCCATGCTGGCAGGGCTTAGTTGATCATGAATTGTTTCAAAGATCCCCATACCGTAACCTGCATCCGCTTCAATATCAGCAAGCCTGATTTCCTGACCAGCGTTAATGCGTTGCCCTGATTTTGCCATGAGTGCTGTCAAAGACTCTTCACCAGCAGATAAGAAAAATAAAGACCATCGGGATGATTGCCTGACTGTACCTGTACGAGAAGCACGTGTTTTTCCCTGACCATTAGCTAGCAAATAAGCTGCTTCTCCTGCTTCGCTGGGATCCATTTGACTGAGTTCATCAAGAATCAATAATCCATCATTGTGTAATGATGCTAAGCCTTCAAGGCCATTGGTGGTGCTGCGCCATAAACGGCAATAGGATTGTGGGTTTCCCCAAACAGAGGCAGCCAGACTCAATGCAGTGCTTTTGCCTGATGAAGACGCACCTCTGAAATGAAAACCGCCTGAGTCTTCGCCAACAATTTTTGCCAGTACAGGGGCTAATGCTACAGATATGGCAAACACCAATCTTGAGTTGCCTGATGCCAACCGACCTATTGAGTCGCGCCATTCTTCAACGCTACCATTGATAGACACAGCTGGCTCAATGGCATTGGTTTCTGGAAAACAATCTTCTCAGTTGATTGCCCGATGCATTGGGATGCTGTTACAAAGACATCGCCATGCCAACCAAGTTTATCAACACATCGTGCACGTGCGTCTACTGGAAAGACTTGTAAATAGGAGGCTAATAAATCGCGAGCAGTTCTATTAGGTGAAATACTCAATCCTAATCTTGCCAATTCTCGCCTCACATCAGACGCATCGCCTTGTAACAAAGCCAGGGGCATTGCCCATTGGTGAGTGATTCCGTCATCATCCTTCCATCCAAAAGACGACCCCATTCGCCACTTTGGGCATCGCGTGTTTTCGCAACGACATACAATGGCGCGCATATCCACCGAGGTGGTAGTGGATTGCCGTCCTTATCAATACCAATAAAGGTTAATCCCTCAGCAGTTAATCGAAAGCGACCGCCAGCATAGTCGCAAAAAACTGGGCGCAGCCTCGGTGTATTGGGTAATTCAATAACATGATTTTGTGACATACATTATTCTCCAAACAACAGTCAAACCATCGGAATGAAGCAAATTCATTCTGACGAATTTTAAATTTATGCGTTCTCAACGAGCTGTAACTGACCCTCGTCACTAGTTGAGTAATAAATTTTTTGTTGTTGGAGAAAATTCAACACATTACTTTTTCGGTACAATACCTTACGACCGATTTTCAAATAAGGAACACCACCACCCGACCAACGGTTACGTTCAAGTAATTGGGTGGAACAGCTTAATACCGCAGCGATTGTTTGTTGATTAAAAAGCGCAGAATGTGGCGCAGATTCAAATTCGTTTAATAGATGTAAACGGGATAATTTTTGAGCAGACATAGGGATCTCCGCAATTGATTATTCATTCGGCATAATGCCGACCTGCACGTCCCTGTGTATGAACTCAAATGCCTATCCGTCTATACTTGGACAAGCCATTGATATTCATTAGCCTTTGTTGGCTATGAAAGCTTATAATTCAAGCTTGGAAAAAATATTGCGTATTCCTTCAAAGATTGTCAAGGGAAAAAGTTCGAATTCAAAGAACTGTTATTGAATGATATCGTTTGATCTTTGCCTAATGATGTTTTTTATAAGATGTTGAATTCAGTTTCAAAGTTCTTTATTTGAGAAATAATTTCATCCCAACTTACGGGCTCACCATAAAACATTTCTTTCATCAGTCTATAGTCATTTTCAAAAGCTTTTAACATTTCACTTGAAGGAATAAGATTTAGAGAGCCTTTTCTAGCATCATCATAATTTGCCCATCCAGCCCGAAAGTAAATTTTTTTATGTTCAACAACATTTTCAAGCAAACTTAAATCTCGCGCCGCTATTTGTTTTATATTAGATTTAATAAGTTTATAAAAATCAAAAAAATGCCTGGACTGTCTTAATGGCAATGGTTTATTTTCAGGCCAATTTGCATACATATGTAATATGGTAGCTTTTTCCCAAAATGTCCTTTCGGCTGATAATGTTTTAATTTCTATGCTTGAAGTTAAATTTGCATCTGTAATATCTTCCTTAATGAAAGGTGAAATATTGCATATATTAAATGGGTTGCCCGCACCTCTTGCACCTAATTCTATCTTTACAGCCGGGCGAATATATGAGTCAGTTGTGGGCTTAGATAATGTTGGGTAATAAAATAATAGTGTTTGCCTATCAACATCTGAAGGATCAATTTCAATATACCAATTAACATCTACGGATTTAAGTTCCTTAGAAAATTGAGAAACAATCTCATTTTTTAATTTGTTTTGCACGAACTCAGAGCATTCAACAGCTAGTTCCTTAATGAGTGCTTGTTGTTTCTTTTTGGAAGACACTTGTTCAGGATCTCGTTCTTCGATAAACCCTAAATATTTTTTATCAATTGAAATATCAATATCTTCTGAAAAACGTTCAATTAATTGATACGCTTTTGAGAGAGAGGTTCCGCCTTTAAATATGAGATTTTCGCCAATATCGGATAATAAAAATAATTGTTTTAAACTCCAACAAACCCAAAAGTCTTTTTCAATAATATATTCTGGCAACCCCTTTTTATCAGCGGTAAATTCATAATATGCTTGCTTCTCACTTTCAGGTAAATTTGCAAAATTATTCAATTTATTCTCCAATCACTTCAGACTTTATCAGTTTGGCAATCCATGCTGGAGCCAAATGTATTTCTCGGTTTATGCGTTTTAGTTGCTCTTCAGATAAACGACTTCTAATCTGATTTAGATACTTTGTATCAATATGCTCTTTTCCAATATATTTCATTGCCTGAATAACTAAACCCGTAATTGTTCCAGCTGTTTCCATATTTTTGGGGGTTGTTCTTTTGAAAATAAGTTTCTTATTTCCAATTTGAATTTTTTTTGAAGGCCCATTAGTTAAGAGCACTATATTGGTAGGTACCTGTTCACTCAAGCCTAGCAGATTAGCTGCATAAGCGCCTGTAGGTTGGCATTTTATATGATAAGCATTTTGTATGGCGTCGATAATAGCCTCCATTTTCGGTGGTAGCTTACCTAGAGAATCATGATACTTAGGTAAGTAATAAACACCATGTGCTAGTCGGTCAATAAAACCAACTTTATTTAAGCGTGATAATGTTTGTCTCACGACATCATTATTGGCAATATCAGAAAAATCAGCAGGGGTAAAACACCACCCGTCACCTTTGTCATGAATGCGCTTTTTTATCTTTTCCGCAAGAAAATTTGGCATATCCCCTCCACTCATGTCACAATTATATACCATTATTTGTGACAAATAAATTGATTTAATGTGACGATCGCGCTAGAGAATAACAAGTTTTAAGCTCTTTATCTCTCAATTTATCAATACTTTTATCATTGGACATACAATGGCCCATGCATCCCACCAATGAAAAATGGGAGAGGGACTGCTCCAAACCAGTAATGGCGTGGGTGCCCCACTTGTCCCTGATGTCCCTGCAATTTTTTTCACATGTTCATATTTATTGTGTTCAATAAATATGAACAACATAAAAAAATGAACACCATGATTTTATTTACCTGTGTTAAAACTTTTACAATATAATGAAAATCGATATATTAAATAAGTTTTAACACAAATCTGTTATATCTCGTTCTGTGATGGCTGGATTGCTAATATTGTGGCGGATGGTTGAATGCCCATACATTTTAAGAAATAATCTGTAATTTGTTGCATGGGTTTTCTTAAACGCTCCACATCAGTCACGATCCTGCTGTAATATCCCCATTCATTTTATGGTTCATTAAGCGTTTTAAGGCATAAGCTGAAATATCAATTCCTTCAGCAATGGTAATAAAGGTGCGTCTTAGATCGTGTACAGTAAAATGAATACCAGATGATTTAATAACATGTGCCATTTGCTTTCGAGGTTCGATGATATAACCTCCAGCACCATTGCCCGGGAAAACGTAATCATTGATTTTGTTATGACTGCGTGCCAAGAGCAGATCGAACAAGTAGTTGGAAAGCGGGAGGGTATGTGGTTCATGGTTTTTAGTATCGAGAACCGTCAGTGTTTTAGTTTTAAATCGACTTGAGCCCAGCGTAAAGTGGCTGCTTCCTGACGACGTAAGCCAGTAAATAAAATTAATAATAGGTAATCCCTGACAATCTCATTATCAAGTTGTTGTATACCAACATACCAAGGTGCTAGTTCATGTGCCTTAATAACACTTTGGCGTCTCTCAACTCGATACCAGGCTCGAGTCTGGGATAAACGTTTCACAGGATTTTCGGTAATTAACGATCGGCCTTTGCTATCTTCATATTGACCGGCAGCAAAATTAAAAAGTGCTCGCAGTAGGCGCATGGCTAAATTGGCATAGGCTTCTCCACGTTCTTGGCCTAACTTTTGATGGTGTTTTGCGACCTTGTCTTTTGTAATGGCAAGGAACGGCTTATTATCCCAATTGGCAAAAGCAGTTCCTAAGACTTTTTTATAGTTATAGAGCGTATTGTGTTTTAGTGATTTACGCACTTTTACGTAATCAATAAATACATCATTTAATGATAGTTCCCGCATTTTTTCAGCGCGCTTTTCGGCAACTGGATCCAAACCTGTTGCAATTTGCCCGAGTAATTTTTGCGCTTCTTTTCTCGCCATTTCAACCGTGAGATCTGGGTAGCGACCTAGTGTAATGCGAGAAAGTTTATTCTTTATCAGTTTTTCAACAAAAAAGGCTTTTGTTCCACCAGAAGTGATCCTAACGCCAAACCCCTTCATGGAATCATCATAATATCACTTTTGTGCCGTTCTTCCGGGAGTGGTTGAAACAGGTTTGGGTAATTTATCAAGGGCTGATTTTGTGATTCTAATATTGACTTCCAATTTATGCTTTTCTAAAACGTGTCGAACATGTGTCGAAGAATTAATTAAAACATAATAAAAGAGCTTATACCAAAAAAATGGCAAAAGCCCTCGTAAACAAAGGGATGTTAGAAGAATTTAAAATCTGGTAAAAGACCTTAAAAGCCGTAATTTTATAACTGTTAATCATTAGGTCACAGGTTCGAGTCCTGTCCGGGGAGCCACACTCCATAAGGCTTTTATGGCCAAATAAACTGGGTCTTTTTCGATTTCCATTTATCTTGAAAAATAATCTAGTCACCAACTTTAGATGTTAGAGCTATTTTCTGCTTTATATCCTTAATGGGAACTGCTATTTACACCCTCGCTCAATAGTTTACTTTTAAGCCCATCAGCTTCGAGTTATATGCCACATAATTTCGGCCATGATTTCTCCTATATGTGTACAGTATATGCTAATAATCTTGTTTTTATTTAAACTATACAGTTTTCCTTCATATCATGTTTGAACTGAATCATTATCATGCTGAATATTTTCATATTCACTCGAGTCAAGTGCCTCTGCACGGCGATCTGGCGTGTACTTCGCTCCCTATATTTTAGTGATGTACTGTTTGATCAGTTCAAGAATTTCACTGAATTGAGGGTGATTGCCAAAATATATTTCAGATTTTTGATCGTAAAGTTTGGAAAAGGTTTCCAGCTCGCCAGCTTCTGATAATAAGAAAGCAGGATTTCTGCATAGATTTAATTCATCATCTCGACCAAATTTTTCAGCCTTGTATGATTTGTAATCCTTCGTACTGATAAAGTTAAGTATCCTTTCATTTTGTAGTAACATATAGACATCATAATAGTGTCGAATAAAATTAACCGGTGAGTTGATCTTCTCAGATTTATGTCTACGATACTTTGTGGAGATGGTTTGTAGCTTTTCTACAAAAGTATATTCCGGGCAATAACATTTTACTTTTAATGCCCTGTTGTCAAAGACTTTAATGCCGGACATTATTACCTTGTCATAAGCCCAGGAGCTAATATCTTTTTCTTCATATGGCGTTGTTCTATCAAATCCCATTTCAAATAAAATACCTTCCTTTAAGGCTTTAAGAGGCTCAAAATGAGAGAGGTAGTGACCCCTGATTCCGGCACTTCTCATTTTTTTATCATCAAATTCGTGATCACGGCTAAAAGATAGGTCTTGTATTGCCAAATTGTCAGATACATCATCGAAAAATGTGCTTCTTGCTTCTATGTGACTTGTCCTGTCATGGTTCTTGCCAATCTTCAGGTTGAGTTCTGGTTCGGGGTGTACTTGAACATCAATATCCTCAGAAAATCGATTGATGAGATTAAAACCTTTAGATAATGACGTTCCTCCTTTTAACTCAAACTCGTGCTGTTATTGCAATCCCCACAAGGCATGCATAACCCAATAATCCTTCTCAACAATACTGGGGCTTATGCCTCTCTCTTCGGAAATAACCATGAATAAATCTTTTGCATCAGGTAATTCGTGTAAAAACATATTAGTTTCCGAGGAGGGTATGTAAATATTTTCTGGTGGCAACTTTGCCATACTTGGCAGATAGTTTTATCAACTGGACTTTATCAAACTGATCGAGGTTTTTAGCAATTTTTAATTGCAATTGGCTTACATCTTCCGTTAAATACTTAGCATTATTTAATAAGTCCACCAATAAAAATTCTTTAGTCAGCTTAGTTGGGAAACCATTATTTGGGCGTTTAAAAGAGAAAACTCGATTTCCAAGCCTTTTATCCCCATGGCGTTCACTGTTATAAACAACTACTTGGTTATAAAGCTGTGTTAGGCCTAAGCCCAATTTATTGTAATCATTCCATGAATACATAAGAAAGGGTTTATTTAGAAAACCTTTAACAAGTGCCTCATCAGTCGGTGGTAGTAATCCAAAACGGGAATGCTTTGGTTTGTAATATAAACCGGTTGCTGGCTTTTTGAGCTTGTTTGCTTTTACTAAGGCATTGAGGTCCCTATCCAAATTGCTTGAAAAAGGCAACAAGTCCTCTCTCCGGTAAACGAGGCCGACTTTCATATGGGAGTATAGGTTGTCGCGTTTTAATGTATTCATGGTTATATTATTGCAATCACTGACTTTATTGCAAAAAATTTTATTAAAATTTCATGTAAAGAAAGCTCTCATATCCAGCTATGTTTGTAAAATATATTATTTAATATAAATCAGGCGCACCAAATTCATGGATTACTCTTTACTGATCAGAATAATAAAATCAGTCAATTAGAGTTGTGGGCTGGCTCCTTGCAATTAGGGATGCTTCTTCCGATTGAATCAATCTCTTTGTATTCTAATTCACTGTTAAATATATATAAAAAAAACTTAATTGTACGTACCTTCTGGTAGCGACTTTCAAACGTGGGTAAAACCCATATAAGTAAATACATTGGGGTTAGAAAATAGAAAAATAAAATATGCATTTTATTTATTGATTCCCAAATGGCATTACCAAGTATAATAGTAGCAATAACCAGGATAACCCCTGCTATTGGGTTCTTATAATAAGATGCACTACTGTTAGCTTCTAAAAGCAAAAAGGCTTCGCATTCTGCTAAGGATTTATTTAGAAAATTTTTTTCATAGACTCTATCTTGCTGTAAAATTTTTTTAATTGAATATAACCTTAAGCTGCGATAATGGTGGTTTAATAATTTGTGATTTTTAAGTGGAATTAATGATGCATAATCTCTGTCCATTGTATGGAAAACAGTATAGATCTGGAAAAACATTGCTAGTCCTAATAATAGGAAAATCGCTTCATTAACTGTTAAAGATAAATAACCCAATAAGATTATGAAAATCCAACTTATAAGAAACATAGCCTTTCGAAAGTTGTTCTTACAAACAGTTTCTTTAAGAAAATGCCAATAATTAAATTTATCTAATAAATCATATAAATAGCATAAATTTTCCATTTGTCCCTAGGCCTCACTTTCTGGTTTATATGGGTATTATAACAATTTAGCTACTCATCGGCTTTGTCTACACAAACTTATAATTACAATATCTCTTGCAGTAACGTATAATCAACACCTGGAAGAAAAATATCCTTTATCGGTGTTGCGCTGGGATTTATGGCGTAGATTGAGGGATCAAGGTTTGCTTCGCGAAGGATTTCTTCATCAATACAATAATTTCCGGTAAATTCCGAGGCCTTTTTAAGTGACATTATGTAAGCAGCTTCTGCGTAAACTTCAGGACGGTTACTACCCTGGACAACCGTATTAGCAAAATTTTCCATCAATGTGTTTGTGGCAATGGGTCGTTCTTGCCATAAAGAATTGACTGCAATACCCAAGGGCTTGAGTTCTTCGGACATTCCCAGAGTGGAAAAACTCATCCCATATTTAGAAATTGAAAATAATAAATGGTGCTCACAAGCTTCCTTGGCCGCCTCCATGTTAATGGGGGGTGAAATATTTATAATATGTGGATTGGATGATTCTTTTAAATAAGGAACACAAGCCTTTGAAAAGAAGAATGTAGCAAATACATTTTTCATCACACTATGAAACATTTCAGCAGTGGTATCCTGCATCTTCTTGAAATTAAAAATACTGAAGTTATTGATAAGAACATCTAAGGAACCAAATTCAGCAATAATGGTCTTAACAGCATCAATTATTTGCTGCTCATCGTCAAAATCAACCGCAATTAACCTTGTACTATCCGAAAGCTCAACTTGGGGTGTGATCAAATCAGATTTTTCAGCAATCATCACAACATTTGCACCATTCGCCGCATATTTTTTGGAAATAGCCAGACCGCCTCCACGGTTACCTGCTGTAACTACAACTGTCTTATTTTGAAATGTTTGCATGGTGCTCATCATAATCGGTTTGCTTCAATTGTATTCGGTACAGAGCATCTCACACAATTATTTGAAATAAAATCCCTTGATAGTTCGAATAACACTGCCCAAAACTTATCTATAAGCGGTTTACCCTCAAGTGCGGGTATAATTGATTTTACCCGCACTTGAGGGTAACTTAGAAGCGAATGACATTACCCCAACTCGTTTAATTAAGACGCAATAACTCTTCAGGAATTTTACTAAATCCTGGCGATTGTTCATCAGAATAAAGGAATACAATACATGAATAGACCGGTCGTCATTGTTGATCCATTATCATCGGGAATAGATTTAGCGCCGGCATTTAGATCCAGGGGCATACCTTCTGTTGCGGTTACCTTTAAATCGCTCGAGGAGATAGGTTTTGGCCTGGAAGTTCAAACCTCCGATTTCATTTCCATTATTCCTGATCAGCCGAATCTTGTAGGAATCCTTAGAGACTATAATCCCCTTGCTATTATTCCAGGCGACGAACGAGGTGTAGCTCTAGCGGAACAATTGACCCAGGCATTAACGCCCCATCTTTCAAATGATCCTAGAAGATCGCTGCATAGGATACATAAGGCCTACATGCAAACTGCTCTGGAGGAAGCTGGGGTGCCGCACCTCAAGACAATCAACACTGCGTCAGAAAAAGAAGTGGAATTATGGATCAGGGAAAATGGACTGCAACATTCCCCATTAATAGTTAAGCCGCCCCTGTCTGCTGGCAGCGACAAGGTGTTTCATATTAACGTAAACCAGGATTGGAAAGAGGCTTTTAAAAAAGTGTTGCAGGAGCCCTCTAAAACGACGGGTAAAAAGAGTGAAACGGTTGTTGTGCAAGAACAGGCAATGGGTACAGAGTTTGCGGTCGGTACTGTGAGCGCCAATGGAAAGCATTATTTGGCACATTTGATACAGTACAATAAAACATCGTTTCATGGACGTAAAACAGTTTTCGATTATGTAGAATTTCTACCTTACTGCGATCAAAGGCATAAGGAGTTATTTGCCTATACTCAACAGGTCCTGGACGCTTTAGGAGTTCGTTGGGGTGCTGCACACACTGAAATTATGCTAACGGCAAATGGACCACGGCTTATTGAATCAGGCGCAAGAATATGTGGCGGGCCGACTGTTCGATTCGCTCGCGAAGCGACCGGTAGCAGTCAGGCTGATAAATTAGTTGAAGCCTATGTCAATGGCGATGTTCTGACCAAAGAGTATCAGTTCAAAAAATCGGTAATCCCTGTTTTTCTGAAGTCACCCGCTGAGGGAATAATATCCAATGTTGAAGCGATTGCTGGGGTTTCTGAATTACCCACTCTGTTGGATAAATACATTTGGTTTAAGAACGGGGATCGCGTACCTCATACTGTTGATTACTTAAGCAGCATTGGAATTGTGGCCTTGTCCGGCGAGCGTGATTTGATTTTCTCAGACTATAAAAAAATTCGGAGTATGGAAGCGAAATTAGTGGTTTTATCCTGAGATATCTTGAGACAGTAATTCCATTACTATTGATTCTGGTTTACCAATTATCAGACCTGCGTTATTATTGGCCAAAACTAGCTGTGCTGGAGAAGTCCGTGCCTAAAAAAGAAATTAATGTAACTGGGATTTTAATTGATGCAGAGGATGAAAAGTTTAAATTTTATCAAGTAGACGAGGACTGGACTTATAACGACTCTGGTCATTCCAGCGCCCCAACTTCTGGTTCGTGTTCTGCTGAGGGTTTAGAAAACATTCTTGCCCTTCTCGCTCTAAATGAAAGTTCTAACGCCCAATTTGTGATTATGTATGATGTATCCTGCCCAAAGAAAGAAGAGCTGATCAAGAAACTTCTCTCCGAAATCAAGAAAAAAGATTCACCCGTCACGCTGGTTTCTATCGGCCATGAGGAGTCTCCGCTCAGCAAAGCGATTACTGAACAGCTTGCAAAGAGCCGGGAGATTGCAAAGGTTTCAAGCCCTGATCGATTACTCAAGGCTGTGGTAGATAAAGAAGTCCTTGAGATTAAGAAAGGCATATTGTTTTCAGTAAACCTGGAAAAAAAGCGAGAAGCGTTTACTGAGCAGTTGCAGATTATTTCACAAAAAGCACAAAAATTGCGAAAGGATAAGCATATAACTGCGGCTGATGCGGCTGATGCGCTTCATCGAAGTCTCACTGATCTCTCAGAAACCTATTTTTCCCATCCAAGCGAGGAAGCTTATATCACCTTTAGAAGGGAATCGAAGAAGGCTATTCAAAAGGGTCATGAGGAGTTGGACAAGCATAGAGGCTGGAAGCGGGTGTTGGGCAATTTCGGGCTTGCCATTTTAGGGTTTGGCCTTCTGTATGGGATTGCAGTCGCCATTAATGGAGGCCTGTTTTTCAATAAAACGGACTCCGCTGAAAAATTAGATAGTCTTGAAATACTGATTGATAATAATGCTTATCAGATGGGGTAAGCTTAAAGGAACACTCGATGTCTATTGATAAAATAGTTTGCGTGGGAAAAAATTATCTTGAGCATGCCAAAGAACTTGGCGAAGCGCTGCCAGAAAAGCCTGTGCTGTTTTTAAAACCGGCCAGCGTCTTGAAACAGGCTAGTGCCTGGGGTGAGCAAATCGTTGCTGATTTTCCAGCGGAGGACACTGCCGTGCAACCTGAATGCGAGATTGTGCTTCGCCTTGCTTGCGATGCTTATCGCATGAACCGCGAGGATGCAGTGAATGCTATCTCAGATCTTAGCCTCGGCCTTGATATGACATTAAGGGCGCGCCAATCCGCGCTAAAGAAACAAGGGCATCCCTGGACTACTGCGAAGGTGTTTAAGGATGCTGCGATTCTTGGCCCCTGGATTCCTTACTGCCAATTTCCAGACTATATGGAGACGGAATTTCAATTGTCACTCGACGGCAATCTTCGTCAAGCTGCAAAAGGAAGCGATATGATGATGCAGCCTGAGGATTTGCTGGTTTATATCAGCCATTTCTTTCCTTTAAAAGCAGGCGATATTATTTTCACCGGTACTCCAGCCGGGGTGACTTCAATATCGCGGAACACCCGAGGCGAATTAAGCTGGGGAAAGTATTCCTATCAGGTGAACTGGATCTAGGAGGTCTGGCTCAGTGATAGCTTAATAATCTGAATAATTTTTTTACTCACCAGGGTTCTATGTTTTTCCGGGCGGTATATCAGGCAAATCTCATCTTTAAATAAAGGGGCATCTTTTAATTTTTGAAGTTGCTTGTATTGTGAAGCTACCCGGGTTGGCAGGAATCCGTAGCCGAGTCCCAGGGAAGTTAACTTGGCTACGATCTCAAGGTTTGCCGAGTTTAGCACACCGTCAAAACGGTTTTTCTGGCCAAGTTTTTTTAGGATGTATTGAGATTGGGCAAGATTCTGATCATAGATTAGTTTATTTGCTGCGCCCTCAACATGGAAAATAGTGACTTCATCGCTACTAAGCCGACTAATGACCAGATCAGGATGCTTGATCGGGTTTACTACAATTCCAAAATCAGCTTCCCAGCTAATCACTTTTTCGGTCATTTCCCTTGAAAGACCGTGAATAAAATTAAAATTCAGTTTTGGAAAATCAGCCAGCAATTTAGGCATAAAATGTTCAAAGGTATAAAGGGCTACTGAGGGGTGGGCTGCAATGGTATAGCTGCCCTGCACCAGGCCGAGCTCGGCCTTGGCCAAATTTTGAACCTGCTCCCATTCATACAAGAGACGGCGGGAGTGCTGTATAAACTCTTCCCCCAGCTTGGTTAACTGAATTCCATTTTTAAGTCTGATAATCAGCTGTCCACCCAGTTCATTCTCTAGTCTTTTCACGGCATAGCTTAATGCTGGCTGAGAAATACCAATAATCTCGGAAGCACGTGTTATGTTGAGTGTTTCACTAACGGTTATGAAATACTTTATATCATCCATTATCAGTGACATAAATAATCCTTATCACAACGATTGGAACCAGTTATTTTATTTATGTGTTGAAAGTCTGTATTTTTTTGTAATCAGGAGATTAAAATGAAAAATACAGCCCGCAGTTCCATCATAACCCAAAACCCTCCCATTAAAAATTTTGAGTTACCCAGGTTATCTGCAACCCTTATCGCCAGAAAAATTCTGGCAGACATCATGAAATTTCGCCGTGTCCCTGAGTCCGGCAAATCATGTCTGGATATTGATTGCCAAAAGTGTTCGCCTATTTATTTACCCCGCATTATTGCCGCTATCAAAGCCAATAAACCGGTTCGTTTTGTGTTACCGGCATTTCCTGGCAAATCGCCAAACCCTGAAAAAGTGCTGGGGCCCCTGCCTGATCAGGCCGAACGGCTTTCTTTGGCTTTTCTTGGCAATCTTTGCCAGCGGATAAAAACTTATTATTCGCCGGGTATTAAAATAATCCTCTGTTCCGATGGAAGAGTATTTAGTGATGTGGTAGGAATGAGGGAAACCAATGTAACAGCTTATCAGCATGGGCTGGAACGGCTCATTAATGAGATGTCTCTTCGTGATATATCTACTTTCAATCTGGATCATTTCTATCAAGCGCTCAATTTTAGCGAAATGCGCGGCAAGCTAATGGAACGTTATGGCAATTCCCTGGATTTTCTGAAGAAAAAGATCCAAAGCGGTGCCCATTCTGTCGTTAACGCCGATGATCAAGAAGCCAATCGTATGTATCGCGGGATAACACGGTTCTTGTTTGAAGATTCAATATATGCCGGACAAACAAAAAGCCGTACGGCTATTCAGAAAGAATCGCGCCTCAAAGCCTATGAGGTGATTCGAAGGAGTAATGCATGGAGTGAATTAATTGCAGAGTATTTCCCTGATGCTGTACGGTTGTCGATTCACCCTCAAAGCTGCGGGGCGGCTAAGTTGGGGATTCGCCTGATCGGCAATGAAAGCTGGATGACGCCATGGCATGGGGTCGCTCTTGAAACAAAAGATGGATATGTATTGCTCAGGCGCTCAAAAGCTGAGGCTTTAGGTGCAAAACTAATTTATTCATTGGATGGCCATCCCAGCCATTATCAGTTGTTGACCGCGTCAAGGAGGGTTCATGAATTGTAAAATGACGAGGCTTAAACCCTTTGGGATTTTACTTGAACCGATACATAAGAATTTCCGTGTGGAAGATCTGGATGTCTCGCATCTGCGCGAGTTATTTCAGGGGGAACAACTCGTTTTGCTCAGAGGTTTTTCAGCGTTCAAAAGCGCTGCGGATTTTGCCGGCTATTGTGAGTCTTGGGGGGAGATTAGTGTCTGGCCCTTTGGGAAAGTGCTCGAGTTGATTGAGCAGGACAATCCAGCAGATCATATCTTTGATCATAGTTATGTACCTATGCATTGGGACGGGATGTATCGACCGCAAGTCCCTGAATATCAGATGTTCCATTGTGTAAAAGCACCCTTGGCGGGACAAGGGGGGCGAACCACTTTTTCCAATACCATCCTGGCCTTGAAAAATACACCGTCTAAAACGAAAAATCTTTGGGAGAAAGTGACCGGCTTATATCAAAGAAAAATGGAATTTTATAACAGTAAAACAATATCGCCAATTATTAGCAAGCACCCCTATAAAGACTATTCTGTGATTCGTTATAATGAACCTCCCTCGGCTGGGAGAGGCCGTTTTGTGAACCCTCCGCAGCTTGAGTTTTCCGGGCTTGAATCAAAAGAGTTGGTAGAATTTCATCGGAGTATGAGGAAAGCCCTTTATGCGCCAGATCATTTTTATGCGCATGCATGGCAAACAGGGGATGTGGTTATTGCGGATAATTTTTCCTTGCTGCATGGACGGGAAGCATTTATTTCCCAATCCCCGCGGCATCTTCAGCGGGTGCATGTTTTAAGTAACCCCCCCTTTACTAATCCCGGCCTGGAGTTTCATCAATGAGTGTACAAACTGTTGACGTCCTGATCGTGGGCGCAGGACCAGTGGGACTTCTGTGCGCCTATTTGGGACAGCTTTGCGGAATGAGAATAGCGATCGTTGATAAATCAGACGGGCCTTTGCAAGTAGGACGGGCGGATGCGTTGAATGCCCGCAGTTTGCAGCTTCTTGAGTTAATCGGTTTATTTGACAAACTGTATCCTTTGGGAAAGCCATGCAATACCAGTTCGGTATGGGCAGATGGCGAATTTATTTCGCGCCAGTCAAGCTGGTGGGATGAGCTTGAAGGCTGTCTGCATAAGCATTTTCTTATGCTTGGACAGGCCTATCTGGAAAAGTTGCTGGATACCAGGCTTCTCAATACAGCAGCGGCAGTAAAACGTACAACCACTGTTGAAAGCATTGAGATCAATGAGCAGGGTTGTCTTACGAAACTCTCCAATGGCCAGCGAATTCAGGCCGCTTATCTCATTGGCGCGGATGGTTCGCGATCGTTTGTGCGTGAGCATTTTAATATCCCTTTTGAAATTATACGGCCTCAGTTGGTATGGGCAGTTATTGACGGTATTATCGACAGCGATTTTCCCAAGGTGCCTGAAATAATTGTCTTTCAGGCGGAAACCTCGGATGTTGCCTGGATTCCCAGAGAAGGAAATCTCGATCGCTTTTATGTGAGAATGGATACCAGGGATTTCAGCCTGGAAGAGGCGATTGACAAGATTAACCTGGCACTAAAGCCGCATGCATTAAGTTTTAAAGAGATCGTCTGGTTTTCTCAATTTTCTGTCAAAGAATCAGTGGCGGGAAGCTTTTTCATCCATGATCGCATCTTTCTTGCCGGCGACGCCTGCCACATTCATTCCGTTAATGGCGGGCAGGGACTCAATACAGGTCTTGGGGATGCCTTCAATCTCATGTGGAAATTAAACATGGTGGTTAATTTAAATTTCCCTGCCGCGCTTTTACAAAGCTATGAGGATGAGCGCAAGCCGGTTGCAGAAAGCGTCATTGAGACCTCAGGTGAACTGGTTCGTTCAACCAAATATTCTGTAAATGGTAACCATGCCCGGGATTACGTAACAATTGTCGAAAAAAGAGCAGGAAATATTACTGGAATGGGGATCCGTTATGGAGAAGCAGGTATTAACGGCTCACGTTTATTTGATTTTGAAGTGTTCAAAGGTTGCCATCGTACACGGCTCTACTCCCTTCTGGATTATACGAAATATAGCTTACTAATCTTCGGAGAGTCTGAAGTACCGCTTAATTTGCCTGAGTATGTAAAAATGATTCAAATTCATTCGGCGCCGAATCAACTGGCTTATTGGACAAATAGTCAAATCTATTCAAACCAGATCATTCTGGTAAGACCCGATTCTTATATTGAATCCTGTGAGTCACTCACAACGTTTTATCTGAATCCCTTGGGTCTGAGGAACCCCCTCATTTTTATATAGGCAGCGTATGACTTAACAATGGCTCAAACAGATCTATTATCGAATCATTTCCGCGTAGGCGGAAATCTATTTCTCAAGATAATTCCTAACTTTGTTTGCAAGATGGATTTCCGCCTACGCCGAAACGACACTATTTATAGTCATTTTGACCTAATAAGGTACGTATTTTTTGAATGAAAAAATGAGGGGATTACTCAGCCCCCGGTGCCGGCCTATAGGTATACACAAATGCACTCGAATCCCCGCGGCTTTGACCGCGGGGCCCATGCCTGTTGAAGTAGCATGGTCCTCAGACAAGTTTCAATGTTGTCAAAAAATAGGGTTTAACAGGTAGTGATAAACAAGTGTGCTTAACATTCAATTGGCTTCGTGTGGGCCCCGCGGTCAAAGCCGCGGGGATTCGATAGCTTTTAATTCTCATGCGCTTGTGTAGATAAACGACACTGTTTAAAGTCATTTTGACCTGATAAGGTACGTATTTTTTGAATGAAAAAATGAGGGGATTCCTCAGGCCTCAGGCCGAACGGTCCTAACGCAGTTAGGTATTTTTATTAAATACACTATCAGAAATTCATAGAAATTTTCTATACTTAGCAAATAACCATTACAAAATCTTGGAGAAGAGGATGAGTAAACAGATGTTGTTCGGAGTACTTCTGGCAACTATCCCCATGCTGACCGGATGCTGGACGGTTCAGTCCGGTCAGAAATCAGGCATTATTGTTAAGGTAGCCAAAGAAGGACGTTATTGGGGGACATGGGAAGGGGAGTTAATTCGGGGCGGGCTGGATAATGCCAGTGGCGCGACAGGCCGGGAATTTAACTTTACCCTGGGGCAATTCAAATCCGATCTGGTGGATGAAGCGATTGCAGCCATGGAAAATAACCGGCACGTAATGGTTAAATACCATTGTGATCAATTTGTTTTACCCTGGAGCGGCGAAACCAAATGCTTTGCTGATGATATAAAGGTTCTGGAATCAGTGAAAACGCCCGTAAAAGCACAATAGAGATGATGCGCCGGCTTGAAGAGATCATCGCTGAAGCGATTGCAGTGCGATCAATGCTGCCGGCTATAATTACAATTAGGCTGAGTCTTTGTGAATAGTCGCTGGGATTAGAACATGAAATCAAAAATCGCTCTGTTTTTCCTGCTTCTGCTGGGGCTTTTGCAAATAGCAGCTGTAAGCCAGAACAACCCGGCTTTAGGACCACTGCTTCAACAACAGGATGGCGCCGTAATGGCCAACTTATTGGTTCTCAACGAGAATCAGAGCTTATTAGCTCAATCAGCCTATAAGAAATCCACCAATACGATGATCCAGAAATTTGCCCTGCAATTGGATCAGCAGGCCAGGCATAACTTAAAAGCAATTTATCATTTGGGCACAACAACGGGGATTTCAACCATTGACGCAGCAACCGCTTTAAAGCTGCGTAATGTCGGTAAAGCGCAAGTAAAAAAGCTCTCTGAGATGGATGGGGTAGAAGTGGACAGGATGTATATCCAATTGGTCATTACTAATTCAAGAAGCGCGCTGAGACTTATTGCGCATGATTTTCAACCGCTTGCTTCGCATCCGGCTTTAAAAAATTATCTTGAAAGCTCTAAAGCGCTTTATTCCGAGAATATAAAACAGGCTGGGTTAATCGAGAAGGCATTGGAGACGCAATAACCTGTTTCAGTTTCGCTGCGGGATTTTAATATCCTCTATTTCGCCTTCCGGAGTTGGATCAATCTGGTTTTGCGGTAGAAACATCTCGCGAAAGCCATGTAAATTCTTTTCCATTTTTGTAGCAAAAAAACTGTCAGAGCGCTTGGATAAAAAAGGGCGGATTAGCCATTGATCGATAAACCGAAGGAAGGCATTCTGCTTTTTGAGAGAAAGTGCTTCGAGGTTTTTATCGCTTAACTGCTCAGTCATTTGTCTGGGTATGGAACTGACTAATTGATTAGTCTCCTGAACATATCTTAGTAAATCGGCCTTGGTTTCTTCCATAGTGTCCACAGTCAGATGTTCAGAAGAGCGCACTATTAATTGATTAAGTGCTTGCAGCTTAATTTCAAAAGGAAGAAAAATTTCCTGTGATATAGCTCGCAATGTTGTAATACGGGGATCATCCTTGTCTTGGCCGACCCGTTGCTCCTTGCCTTCGAGCTTATATATAATTTCTTTCACCTGTTGGGCGAGCGTCATATTTTTATACAACTGCCTCTTTAACTGTGCAGACAGCATCTCTACGGTATGTTGGATAGATAATTGCCTTTGCCTTTGCCGTTCCTGCTCCGCTTCCCTGGCTGCTGCGGCTTCTTTCTCTCGTTGTATAATGATTCGTTCATGCTCCTGTGCTTTATCTGCTAATTCAGTAATGGAATCCAATGCCGGTTTGATTTTACTGAGTGCTTGTAGGAGAGATGGATAATCAATTTGTTCATTGGCCCCATTTTGAAATGCTGTCGATAATCGTGTATAGGCATCCAGATAATCACGGCAATGCACATCGATGTAATTACGCAACTCTCCTGTATCACCTGTGGCGATCAGGCCTTTAATATCTGAATTGGCCGTTTTAAAGGGAGGCAGCCTTTTCAGAAAATCACTATGTTTGATTAGCAGTGAAATCATCTCTTCCCGGTTATAGCGTTTTCCCCTGTATTCCAGGAAATCACTGCCGGAATTAAATTCTGGGTAATTATTTATAAAATTCTGCCGGGCCGCAGCTGTCTCAGCCTCCATTCTGTTGATAAATTTATTGATTTCAGACAGAGGATCCCCCCATCGATACAGGTTAGTGATATCCGAAAGGCTGGTTACCAGATGTTCAGGGGGCAGGTTGAGGTAGTCAAGGCTTAATATTAAATTAAAGCTGCGCAACAGACTTTTTCGTTCCTTGAGTATACCCAACTGGACGAGCAAAGCTTGTTTTGCAGCGCTCTGGTGAAGTGGTTTTGAAAAGGGAGCAGGCGTTGTTTCTCAGTTTCAATAGCCTGTGCTACGTTACTAAGTGCTTGATCAAATTTCTCGAGCTGTTGCTGCAACACTGTTAATTGAGTGTCCCGTTGGATTAATAGTCCAGGTACTAATTCACTTCGATTATGCCATTGCAATTCATCTGAGCTGGTTAGCTGAACATCTAAAGTGATTATCTCTTCGCTGTTTTCAAAATTAGCCAATAAGTGCTTAATCTCCTGAATAAATTGGGATCGGATTGGATATAATTGGATAATATTGAGCGTTTGTCTCAGTTGCCGTTGTTTAGTATTGGCTAGCCCTTGTGCCTTGCTGATAGCGGCATCCTTGTTTTCCAAAATCAACTTGTCATCAATCAGCTTAATCCCTTGACGAATCTCAAAACTTTTCTGCTGTAATTGCCAATGGATATTCGCAAGCCTGATATGATCGTCATTTCCCGCCTTTTCCGAGGTTTGTATCCGTTCCTGTGCTTTCAGAAATTGGGTCATTGCCTGTTCGAACTGTAGTATGGCATTGTCTGTTTCCTGGATAGTTCGTTTCAAGTCGCTGGAAGCTGTTGATTCGCCAACGCGATTTCGCAATTGTTCAATATGGGTTTTCACCTGGGCATATAACTCATGGGCAGTTCTTATAATTACAGTAGCGGGTATTTTTTCCAGTGATTTTAAATGATTAAAGGGAGGCTGGATGTCGGAAATGGCCTGTTGCAACAGCCTATTTTGAATGGGAAATAAGAGGAGCGCAATTTGCTGTCGCTGTTGGGTGCTCACCGTATTATTCCTGACAGAAATAATAGTTTGCTCCAGGAAGGAAATTTTTTCTTCGAAAGAGGCGACACCCTCCTTATCAAGCGTCTCAGGCCTGGTTTGAAATTGATCCAGTAAAGCTGATTTGTCACTTAACAGCTGTTGCTGTTGTTTTTCAATCAGGCTGATAAACTCCGCCTGATCTTCTCCGGTTAGTTGGTTTGACTCAAGCCGTTCCATTTGCAACTGGAGGCGCTTGTTATTTTTTGCTGAGTTGGAAAGAATGGTATTAAATTCGTTTAGGGAGCTGCTTGCTTCATAAAGCCTGGGTGCTATGTTGAATGCTTCGCTGCTAATCACTGCCAGTTGGTCGCTTAACGCTTGCCGTTCATTCATTAATTGTTGAAGCCTGGCTTGTTCTTCAGCAGACAATTGCGCTGCCGGTGCAATAACTACCTGGCGGATTTTTTTGTCTGGCGTATCTTTTTTCCTGGGCATAATTTGCGGAGTGGTTGGTTTACGCCCTATAAGTATAATATATTATCTGTATGGTTAAAATATGTATTCAAGTGGGTGTTAATTGTATTTTTTTGTTCCTGTTGATATAATTTGCTCGCATTTTTGCCATTTCTTGACTGGGAGTTAAGTGTGAAATTTAAACTGTCCATCCTCATTTTATTCAGCGCGTTGCTGGGCTCACCCATTTTTGCAGATGAAATTTCATTGCGCGATAAAATTGGGCAAATGTTGATTGTGGGCTTCGAAGGCAAAACTGTAGATAGCAATTCACCTATTGTAAAAGCCATTGAGCGCTACAATCTGGGGGGGGTGATCCTTTTTGATTACAACTATAAAACCCAGGCATTTGATAAAAATATCGAAAGCCCGGCTCAAGTTAAAAAACTAAATTCTGATTTACAAGCGTTTACCAAGACAGCCAACCAAAAACAGAAGCGTCCGCAGCTACCCCTGATTATTTCAGTCGATTATGAAGGGGGCTATGTCGATCGTTTAAAAGAGACCTACGGTTTCCCCCAAACCTTTCCAGCTGCTGATATCGGGCAAATGAATGAAATCCAGGCTAACCAGGCGGCAGAAACAATGGCAGACATCTTGCAAAAAGCGGGTTTCAATCTTGATTTTGCGCCTATTCTGGATGTGAATGTTAATCCACAAAACCCAATAATTGGCCAACTGAACCGCAGCTTCTCAGCGGACCCTGCCCAGGTCAGTTACTATGCCAATATTATGGGCGACAATTTTTTAACGAAAGGTGTCCAATGTGCCTACAAGCATTTTCCCGGGCATGGAAGTTCAACGGCAGATTCTCACCTGGGATTTGTCGATGTGACACAGACCTGGCAGGCCTATGAGTTATCGCCTTATCGTGATTTGCTTAACAGAGGCTCCGCCTGTGGAATGATTATGACGGCTCATATTGTTAACAGGCAGTTGGATGAAAGCGGTTTGCCTGCGACATTATCCTATAAAATATTAACCGGTATTTTGCGCAAGCAACTGCAGTTTAATGGCGTAATTATTACCGATGACATGCAAATGAAAGCTGTCAGCGAACACTATCGCCTGGAGGACTCTCTACCCCTGGCGATTAATGCTGGTGTGGATATGTTTATTTTTGGTAACCAGATTACAAATAGGGCACAGGATCCTAAGCAGGTTATTGATATCATTGAATCTAAAGTAAAATCTGGGGAAATTAAGGAATCGCGCATTGACGAGGCCTATGCACATATAGTCAAATTCAAGCAAAGCCTCATCCAAAAGGATAAATAGATTGACCGTTTCGACCCTCCCTGCCGAAAATCGTGTACGGCTGTTATCCCTGGATGTGTTTCGCGGAATAACAGTCGCGCTGATGATCATCGTTAATTGCCCCGGCAACGCAGAAAGTTATGCATTTCTTAACCATTCTCCTTGGAATGGTTGCAGCCTGGCTGATCTGGTTTTTCCATTTTTCCTGTTTATGGTGGGGGTATCAACAGTATTTGCCCTCTCTGCCAGTAAAGGAAGATTAACATCAGCTCAGCTGCTGTATAGGGTGTTTAAACGCAGTATTATCCTGTTTTTATGCGGCTTGTTTTTAAATGTTTTCCCGAATCATTTTGCCTGGGAGACTTTGAGAATTTCAGGGGTATTACAGCGGATTGCCGTTTGCTATCTGGTTGCCGCCCTTTTAGAGATTTCAACCAGCGTCCGTTTGCAGATTTTTATAGGCAGCGTTATCTTAATCGCTTACTGGCTTTTCATGTGTTATTTTCCAGTTCCAGGATTCGGGGCTGGTAATCTCAGCCCGCAAGCCAATCTTGCCGCCTATGTCGACAGGCTGCTGATTCCCGCGGCCCATTTATACCAGCCGCTTTATGATCCTGAAGGCGTTTTGTCGACCCTGCCGGCAATCGGCACCACCTTGCTTGGCTGTATAACGGCCCACATTTTGCTAGCTGCCAAAGAGGAAAGCAGGCTGAAGTCCCTTTTTTTCCTTGCCCTGATACTCAGCCTTATCGGTTGGGGCTGGGGATTTATATTTCCCATTAACAAAAGTCTCTGGTCCAGCTCATTTGTCTTATGGACAGGAGGCCTGGCTATTTTTGCCTTCAGTTTATGTTACTGGTTGATCGATATACTGAAAAAACAGAACTGGTGTCGAGCGTTTAAATTTTTTGGCGCGAATGCGCTTGCCCTGTATATGTTTCACATCATTGGGCTTAAGCTGCAGGTTTTAATTCACTTTGAAAGAGAAGGCCAAAGCCTAAATGCCAAAAATTACCTGACCCAGTCCATGTTTGGCAGCTTTTCTCCACCGCTTGGATCCCTCTTATATGCCGTCAGTTATATGCTATTCTGCGGACTTTGCCTCGCTGTTTATCAGGAGACAAGAGGTAAAATTCACCAGAAAATTTCACTCCCGGCATAATCTCTTGTTAAGCCGCTGTTCTGAATCTCTTCAATGGGATATAATTGTGGACAATTATATTCCAGTGAGTGATTCATGATTGCCATTCTTGAAGCGTACCGTGCCGGGTTATTAAACCGGAAGTTCTGGTTGTCCAATATTATTTCAGGCTCTATTGTCGGTGTAGTTGCCCTCCCATTGGCGATGGCCTTTGCCATTGCTTCCGGCGCCAAACCGGAGCAGGGAATTTATACTGCTATCGTTGCCGGCTTTCTCGTTTCAGTATTTGGCGGCAGCCGTTTGCAAATTGCCGGGCCAACCGGCGCTTTCATTGTCATTCTTTCCGGTATCACTGCAAAATATGGTATTGACGGGCTGCAAATAGCCACGATCATGGCCGGCGTTATGCTTTTCTTTCTCGGGCTTGCCCGTCTGGGGGTTATCATCAAATTTATCCCAGATCCGGTGATTGTCGGCTTTACCGCCGGGATCGCAGTCATCATCTGGGTGGGGCAATGGAAGGACTTCTTTGGTTTGCCGGCTATTTCGGGCGAACATTTTCATCAAAAGCTATGGCAGCTAATCCAGGCTCTGCCACAGTTGCATTTGACCACCACAGTGCTTGCCGTATTTTCATTAGTAGTCCTTATTGTGGCACCGCGGATATCTTTCCTGAAACGGGTTCCCGCACCATTAATTGCTTTAGTGATTGCGACCACTTTGCAGGCTATCTTCCAGTTTGACGGCGTTAATACGATTGGCAAAGCATTTGGCGGTATTCCCCAGGGGCTGCCTTCATTGAATTTTCCGCCAATCACCAGTGCCAGAATTATAGAATTGATCGGCCCGGCATTTACGATTGCCATGCTGGGTGCGATAGAGTCCCTGCTTTCTGCGGTCGTAGCTGACGGAATGGCGGGAACCAAACATAATTCCAACCAGGAGTTGATGGGACAGGGAATAGCCAACGTGGTTGCGCCTTTTCTCGGAGGGTTCGCTGCAACTGGCGCTATCGCCCGAACCGCCACCAATATTCGCAATGGTGGAAATAGCCCTTTATCCGGGATAGTTCATGCCTTAATGCTGGTATTAATAATTCTGGTGCTGGCGCCTTTGGCAGTGAATGTGCCTCTGGCAGTTCTTGCTGCTATCCTGTTTGTAGTTTCCTGGAATATGAGTGAGGCACGTCATTTTATTAAGATGCTAAAGCAGGCGCCTCGTGCTGATATTGTTATTTTGTTAGTTACTTTCGCATTGACAGTATTTGCCGATCTGGTGATTGCGGTAAATATCGGCGTGATATTGGCGGTGCTGCATTTTGTTCGCCGAATGGCTGCAAGCGTCGAAGTCCGCGAAGCGGATGAAAAAGATATACAGCAGGAGTTACAGGAAAATGGCATTGATAAATTGCCGGCGGGAATTCAGGTTTACACTGTCGAAGGTCCCTTCTTTTTTGCGGCTGTGGAAAACTTTGAGCACGCCCTGGCGGCCACCCATACGGATCCGAAGGTGCTCATTATTCATCTGCGCTGGGTGCCATTCATTGACATTACCGGTCTGCAGACCTTGAAAGAAGCAATTCATAATCTTCACCGACGTGGGGTTAAGGTAATTCTGTCCGGTGCCAATAACAGGGTAAAACCCAAGCTGGAAAAGGCTGGTGTTGAACATTTAATTGGAGCTGCAAATATACTGCCAGATATTGCTAAGGCAATTGCTGCGGTGAAATAAGGCCGGTTAACCGTCAGTTGTAGGCTGGGCTTTAGCCCAGCTTGAGATGTTTATAAAGCCCCGGGTATTAATCAGTCATCGTTCTCATCTTGCGGCTGCGGATAAACCGGCGTCCCAGGAATTTTGCGCGTTTCTGCTGCCCATTCGCCCAGGTCGATTAATTTACAGCGATCAGAGCAAAAAGGGCGATAGGTATTGTCCAGGGTCCAGGTATTTGCTTTGCCGCAGGTTGGGCAGGTAATTTTTTGCTGGTTTTGCATAATATTGTACCTTAGTTGTAGGCTGGGCTGTAAAACCCAGCGCTGTGTTCTTCTGGAGGCCTGTGCGGCTGGGCTTTGCAGCCTAGCCTGCGATAGTGGGGGGGCTCTTGTTGCTGCTCTGATTTTTCAAAAGAATACAGTGGCTCATCCTGCAATTCTTGTAAATCCCGGCCAGAGGTCTTCAGTGTTTTATATAACCATTTTGTTCGCTCCTGCCCGTCAGCCACCGCCACTGCCAGAGAGGCGGCAGAAATAGCAACACCAATGGCAAAAACCAGAATGCCCAGCCCGAGAACCGGAAAACTGCCAAATCCGGCAAATAAGCCCATGCTGTATAGCAGGCCTGAAAATCCCGAGCAAAAGCCCGCCACAGAACCAAAAGCACCGGTGAATACAGTAAATGCGACCTCTGTTTTTGAACTGGCACTTAAAACCTTTGCCTGCTGTGAATAAAACACAAGCAGCAGGTACTCATCAAGATTCTTTTTCAGAGCCTTTTTACCTTCATCACCGCGAAGGGTCAATATGCGCAACCATTGCTGCTTATCCTGTTTTAGATAAGCCATGAATTCAAGGATGAAGGTGCAATCCCTCTCCGGCTGGCAGGCTTTTTCTTTCAGCCTTCTTTTGAGAAAACTATAAAAGTCCTGATTAAATTCAGGCTCAGTTTCACACTGTTTTTGATAGGCAAGTTGCGCATGAGCAATCAGCTGGGAGAGTTGATCGGAAAACTCCTGGGAATATTTTATAAATCGCTCCGCCAGCTTATCTTCTTTTTTTTTAAAATGCTGATAAGTCCAATAGAACACAGGGATGGAGACCAAGACAAAAAGTACAGCGCTTACAGCCCCTAAAGCCAGCGCAAAACCTCCTCCCGTTGTCAGGACGAAAATAGAGACGATAAGGCCAAAAAATGGCCAGGCAACTCCTGATGCAGTACCGATACCGGCAAATCCTGATTTCAGTAGAGACATATTCTCTCCTGTTTTAAATTAAAACTGACTGCCAGGCTGCGTAGCCCAGCCTACAGCCTAACTTACCGTAAAATCTTCGCCGATTCCAGGCACCACTTTCCAGTCGCAGTGCGCCCCATGATAAGCCAGTGCGTGAATGTCCGGTTGGGCTGGACCATTTGCGGTTACTACAAAAACGCAGGTTTGTGATTCAAAACCGGGCTTTTCCTTAATGGCTGTAATGGTGTAGGCAATATCAAAACTTGCATCGCCTGAAAAGCCAAATCCATATCGTAATCCCTGGGCGGGGTTAATTTTGAATTCATTAACCGGCTGACAGGATGAATCGACCAGCGCTCCCTCCTGGCTAATCATTCGTAAGCTAATTTTCCAATTGCCTTCGAAGGCACGGATGTCATGCCAGGTGTGGACTCCACAATGGGGTGAAAAAGCGAAAGAGGATGTACACAGGGCCAGCAGGCAGATGCCAGGCAAACTCATGTTAAATCCATTTAAATGAAAAATCACTAATCATACAGGAATGATAATCATTTGCAATTGAATTTTTCATCATTTTCCTAATGCTTTTTTACGAGGAAAAGTATAAAATTTGCCCATTGGGAAATTAATGGACCTATCATGATTTATTTCAGCTATCTTTATTTTTTGTTTACTGGAATTTTTCATACCGAAATTCATACGTTCACAATTGGTGATGTAACTAAAATTCAAATTATCAAGCAGGCAGGTCAAGGGAAAACACTGGTGCATCTGCATGAAAATGAAAATACTGCGCTGCAGGCGGCCAAGCTCTATGTCGATTCCAATGGAGGTACTTTAATTACCCTGCGTCATTCAGGGAAGCGCAACATTGTTTTTTACATCAAAAAAGACCGCTATGAATTTGATCCCAACCGTATATTTACTGATACGGGTATAAAGAAGACCTTATCACAATATGGGAAATATTCACTGGCTGCACACCAGGAAGTTAAACGTTTTGCCAAAACGATTCTTGAGTTAATTCCTCCAGGTAAAGTGATTGCTGTTCATAATAATCAGGGCTATTCCATCCGCGAGTATTTTCCCAAACACCCACTGGCTCTGGATGCAAAGGCCTTAAACTACCTGCGCAATTCCAATTTTCGCAATTTTTTCTTTGTGACCCGGGAAGAGGAATTTGCCCGGCTGAAACGTCTGGCGTTTAATGTCGCATTACAATCGGATAAAGCGCAGGACGATGGTTCTCTTTCCTATTTTCTCGGTAGGGAAAATTACATTAATATCGAGGCGGGGTATGGGCAGTTAACGGCTCAGCTGCAAATGCTTTTTAATGCTTGATCAGCTTCGCTAAGGTTTCCCCGTGCAGGCCTACTAAACTCGCGCAACGACCCCTACACAAATGTTTTCCCCGCCCGAATCCCCGCGGCTGCGTGGATTCGATAGCTTTTAATTCTCATGCACTTGTGTAGATAGCTATGGGCATTAACCGCGGGTATTCGATATTTCTAATGCATTTGTGTAGGCATGAGGCCAGGCCGCGGATACGAGTTGCGTGTGCGGGAGTTCATAACTGAATAAAAAAAGACACCCGAAGGTGTCTTTTGGGTGTGCTATTAAACCGGAGGAGGCGCTCCGCCGCCGCCAAACAGGTTCAAAATCAGTAATACAACGAAAATAACCAGGAACAGGAAAAATAAAATTTTAGCGATACTGGTTGCTGTTGATGCAATTCCACCAAATCCAAAGGCGCCTGCGATAATCGCAATCACCAGAAAAATAAGAGCCCATCCTAACATAGAGATCTCCCTATCTTAAGTTCTGGCATTCAATGAATGCCCCTACATTTAAATGATAGTCAAATAATTCCAACTAGTAAAATTCACTAATTTTCATCGGGGTTAAAGCTTTCAAATTCATCTTCGGCAAAGGGATTGTATTTCTCGCGCTGCTCTTCTTTCTTTGCAAGTTCCTGATCCTGCAATTCATTAGTCTGTCTGAACAGGGCATCAATATCCTGTTCCCCGGAGGAGTTTCCTCTTTTTTCTTTCAGCTTCTTAAGTGCGTCGGTATCCATGGTCATATTTAGAAGTGGGGCTATTCATATAGTTTAGCCCAGTATTTTTTCTGTAGAATGCTTGGTGCGCTTTATGGATCAAGCTTTTTTGGACTCGTATTACAGCGGTAAAAAGGCTAACATAATACATAATCGAACTATCAACTGGACAATATCATGCGGTATTTCAACTTGCTTGATCAATGCCTTACTCAGATTGATACGGCAATTCGAACTCTCTTGCCTCCGGAAAAACGCGAAGCAGCAAGGGCTTCGCCGGCACAAGACTTGATGGAGCCGCATTTAAACATGCAGGAAAGAAAACATGTGGCCGGGTTGATGCGGGTGAATCATGCAGGGGAAGTGTGTGCCCAGGCCTTATACCAGGGGCAGGCATTAACAGCCAATCTGGCCCATGTTCGCGAACAAATGAAGCAGGCGGCCAGCGAGGAAGTAGATCATCTAGCCTGGTGTGAACAGCGTTTAAAAGAACTGGGAAGCGAGCCCAGCCTTTTAAATCCTTTCTGGTATCTGGGTTCGCTGATGTTAGGGGCTCTCGCGGGTTTCGCGGGTGATAAAGTGAGTCTGGGATTCCTGGCTGAAACAGAAAATCAGGTTTCTGCACATCTCAAAAGTCATTTAAAACGATTGCCGCCTCAAGACAATAAAAGCCGGGTCATTATTGAAGAGATGGAGCGCGATGAAGCGAATCATGCCCATGAGGCACTTGAAGCCGGGGCCATGGATCTACCCCTGCCAGTTAAAAGAATAATGTCCATGGTCTCTGAACTAATGACTAAAACCGCTTATTATATTTAATAATCATGACCATACTGTTAATTGCTGCTGCCTTTCTTCTGGTTCTGCTGAACGCGTTTTTTGTCGCGGCTGAGTTTGGTATGGTTCGTTTGAGAACAACGCGTGCTGCAATTATTGCGGAAGAATACCCATGGCGCGGACGTATACTGGCCAAGGTCCACAGCCAGCTCGATGCTTATCTTTCGGCCTGTCAGCTGGGGATTACCTTGGCATCACTTGGTCTTGGATGGATTGGGGAGCCGGCTTTTTCTGAACTAATCGCCCCTGTCTTGCATCAGCTGGGTATTGAAAGCCAGGGTTTGATTGAGTTTGTCAGTTTTATATTTGCCTTTTCCCTGCTCTCTTTTTTGCACATTGTGGTGGGCGAGCTAATGCCAAAATCCCTGGCTATTCGGCAGAGTGAGCAGATTTCCTTATGGACTGCAGCCCCTTTATATTATTTTTACTGGCTCATGTTTCCGATCATCTGGGCCTTGAATTATTCTTCTAATCTTTTTCTGAGACTGCTCGGGCTGGATGTCGTCCATCCTGGTGAACAATCGCATTCGAGTGAGGAAATCAAACTGATCCTGCGTTCCAGCCAGCAGCATGGCGAACTCAGCTCCCAGGAAAGCAATATTCTGGCGCAGACTTTAGAGCTGGCTGATCTGCGGGCAGACGATGTCATGCAATCCTCTAATGATATGATTAAATTGCCTAATCCTATTGAGAAAACCAGCCTTCTGGAGATTTTGAATCGTTATCGTTACAGTCGTTATCCTGTGTTTGATCAAAAAACCAAAAAGATTATTGGTCTTTTACATGTCAAAGATTTGCAACTCTTACTGCACACTACTGAAGAAGGCCCAATGCTCAATCTGCAGAAGTTGGTGAGACCTATACCCAGAGTATCCTATCGCATGCCCGCATTGGTTTTACTTCGCAGATTCCAGGAAGGAATGCCGCACTTTGCCCTCATTGTCAGTCGTCAGGGGGGAATTATTGGATTTATTACCCTTGATAATCTCTTGCACCTGGTTCTCGGGGTGATTAAAGATGAATTCCACAAAACCCAGGATGCCTGGGTGGAACAAAAAGATGGTTCGTTTACAGTAAAAGGGGATTGTCCCCTCTACACCATAGAGCGTGCTTTACACAAGGAATTAACCTTGACGGAAGAGCAGGAAGAAGAGGCGGCCACGATTGCCGGTTTGATTTTACATCAGCTGGGCTCGGTTCCGACCGACGGTGAAACCATTGTCTTTGCCGATTTTGTTGCGAGGATCGAGCAGATGCAAGGGGCGCGAATCGCCAAAGTCAGGATTACACCGATTGCTAAAGAGAATGAGGTTTAATTCACAAAAGAGATGCAGGAGTAGGTTGGCTGTGAAGCCCCAACAAATAGATGCAAACAAGTTCACTGACTAGGAAATAATATGGATTCTGCAGCCTGGTTTATAATTCTGGTGATTATAATTGCTTTTGTTTTTGATTTTACCAATGGCTTTCATGATGCGGCCAACTCGATTGCCACCATTGTGGCGACTGGCGTTCTGAGCCCTCGTCAGGCGGTATGCTGGGCCGCTTTTTTCAATTTTATTGCATTTCTGGTATTTAACTTAATGGTGGCCAAAACAATCGGCAGCGGCCTGATTGATACTTCTATTGTGGATGCAAAATTAATCTTTTCGGCTTTAATCGGCGCCATCTCCTGGAATTTGCTGACCTGGTACTATGGTTTGCCCTCCAGTTCGTCTCACGCTTTGGTTGGCGGGTTGGCGGGAGCGGCTGTAGCAAAAGCCGGCTTTACAGCGCTCATACCACCAGGTTTTATCAAGGTTTTCGCCGGTATCTTTATTTCCCCTGTTGCAGGTATGCTGCTCGGTGTTTTGTTTACCAGTATTTACAAGCTGGCTGCAGGAGATCAGCATCCAGAACAGACGCACAAGGCTTTCAAATGGCTGCAATTAACGTCTTCTGCTTTTCTTAGCCTGACGCATGGAGGTAACGATGCGCAGAAAACCATGGGAATTATAGCGGTGCTATTGTTTTCAGCTTCCTGGTTGGGTGAAACTTTTTATATTCCGTTCTGGGTTGTTATTTCCTGCCATTTGGTGATTGCCCTGGGAACGCTTGCCGGTGGATGGCGTATTGTTCGCACGATGGGGCATAAAATAACCCGTCTAAACACACTGAAAGGCAGTGCGGCAGAAACGGGTTCTGCAATTACCATTTTTATAGCAACGGAATATGGCGTTCCAGTATCCACCACCCATACAGTGACAGGTGCTATCGCCGGTGTAGGCTTAATAGAGTCACAAGGCGTATCGGGCACAGAGTGGGCGACTATAAGACGGATCTTCAGCGCCTGGTTATTAACTGTTCCCGCATCAGCGCTGGCCGCAGCAGGGATTATGCGGTTATTGCGAATGTAATATACTGTTTGTATTGACTTTTTTTAAAAAATGGCTATTGTTTCGTCATTATAAAGATTTTGAAATTTTTTTTAATTCGAAAATCAAAAACAGTACAATTTGAATAGTTTAATAGTTTGTAAAAAAAATATAATGTGATAGAATTGTCAATTGTCCCTCCTTTTTGTATCTTTTGCAGTCAATGTGAAAATATTCTTGCCATTATCCCTCTAATTAGGTAGAATGCGCAGCATCGTCGCCGTTGCATTTAACGAGCATGAAGTTGAAGTCTGAAAGCTTTAAAAAAGTTAAAGAAGAGTCAAAACCTGATGCTGAAGAGCTATATGAAAAAGGGTTTTCGCAAGCTATCGCCTTCATGCTTGCAATCCCCGGCAGACTAGATGCGCAGGCTCGGTCGCTGGCCAAAAAACTTCACGATTCAGGCAATGTCTATACTGCTTTCGCAGTGATTGATGCCCTGAACCTTTCCATCAGTAATGACAAGTTAGTCTTTGATCTGGCGTATACCAACTCCAGCCAAAATTCCGCCGATGCAATGCATGATTGGCTGCTCACACCAGCAGGGATCTCTATTGCCGTCACCCAATCAGTTGGTCTTGTTGCCCTCTCTGTCATGGGTAATTGCTTTGATGAAAATGACAAAAACTGGCTGAAAAGCAGTGTTGCCACCCTTTGGCCTTACATGCGCGATGTGATGAAAGCCTTAAAGAACGCCTATAAGGGAATACGCAGCCTAATGCAGGTCGCGAATGCCTTTGATCATAGCAAGGCTTTTAACCCCCTGATATTGCCCTTAGGGCTAACGTTTGGAATTTTGGCTTCCATAAACCGGCTTTGGTACCGGTATATGCTTAGCATCCGCAAGGAGTCGATGCGCCTGAATGCCAAATATCTGGCAATGATTCAGGAGAGAAAAGATTTGGCTGCCAACGAAATTGAAGAGTTTCGCAAAGCAGTCAGAAGGCAGACAACCCAGGTGCGGATTATGGCTCTTTTGTCTGCCACTTATGGCGGCGTTATTGATAGCCTCTATCTTTACTTGGGGGTGATGAGTTTATGCCCCTTATCCATTCCCTCTTTCGTCATTATGACGGTATTTAGTGCCATTTACTGTGTGACCTGTGTTGTTACCCGCATGTATGAAGAATATGATTTTCAGCAAAGGCTGGTTATCAAGCAGGCTCAGATAGAATTGGCGCTTTACACCCAGGAATACCGCGATCTCTTGACTCAGAAGTTTGCCGAGATTGAGGCCTTGACCCTGAAACTCTCCAAGCGAAACTCAGCTTATTACGGCGGTCTTGTCGAACGCATGAATCATGTGTCAGGTGAGATGGAGTTTGAACCTTTATCCTCCCTGGAAAAGGATCACCTGGAAAAATATGAAAAATGGAAAGCAAAACAACAGGAATTGACAGAGGAAATCTATGAAATACTGAATGGATTTAGCAAGCGGCGCCAATACCTTCAGAATTTAGTATTACTTTCCAATTCCTCCGCATTTCTGGCAGGTTTAAAACAGGGCCTGGCAGCCTATGGTGCGCTGGCAAGCATGGTTTTCTCTGTTGCGACCTTCCTTACGCTGGGCTCAATCGCATTTCCGCCCTTTCTGATGATCGCTTTCGTGTCTTCAGGGATAGCCCTTCTAATCGGATTCGCAGCTTACGCCATCTATAAAAATCATAAGTACCGTACTGAGCAGACCCCAGAGAAGCGTGATCCTTATTTACGGCTTTCCGATTTTCTGAAAGAATGCGTCGAATTACAGAACCCAAAGAAACTGGGAGAAGATGAGGATGTATCAGCCGTTTTTGAGGATGAACTGCTTCTTTATGAGTCACCCCAGGATCCCATACAGAGTTGGTTTGAGTTTGTACGCTCCTGCTGTTCATTTAACAAAGGGCTTAAAGCAACTGATTTTACATTGAATCCTTTGCAGGATGCTGATGAAAATGGCCATTATCACGATACACCGGTTATGCTTGTTTGTGGTGTGATAAGCTCGGCTATCCACTCGGTGATTCTTGGGGCCAGAGCCCTGGCTCGCGGATTTGGCCGTGATTCAATTGACAAAATCGCTAAAAAAGAGGGTGCAGATGTCGAACTGCAGGAGATGCAGTCGAAAAATTATCCGCCCGCACAAGAATATGAAGAAGATGAAGCTTATAATAAAGAGGAAGAGCCTAGCCCCGGATCGGAGCAGGGATCAGAACGGGGTGCCGAACGACCTTCTGACTCCCCTAAGAGTAATTTGCATCGTCGTTCAGCGTCCATGTTAGCCTTTCCCACTCCAAACGATGACATTTCCAAAAAAGCACTAAACTCACCTATGTCGCCCACAATATTCAAAAAACCTGTCAATCCGCCTAGCAATTTTCCCAGCACCTCGCTTAATTCTGCTCATACAGGCATGGGTTTAATGTAGGATCATTGTACATTTTAAACTGGTGATAAACCCTGAATGTACGTACTCCTGTTTTCACTTCATGGATTAATTGCCGCAAACATTCCTGCAATTGCTTTTGCTGCAGACACAATGTATCCAGTTTTCGCTGGCATAACAGGCGGTGCGCCTCGCCAGCGTCCTCACGTCTTGTTTGCAAGGCCATGTGATAGGTTTTTAAAGCCAGAATAGACAAGCGATCGATAATCATGCCGGGTGTCTCGGAATGCACAGGACAGTTAGTGGCATTACTTGGTGACAAATGGGTAAACAACCATTCATCCATGGCTTCCATTCGATTATTTCTCTGCTGATTGAACCCGTCAATTTCCCTCTTTGCCTCATAGACATATTGATAGCCCTGATCATCGCGGCGGGCGCGATCTTCAGCATTCCACAGTTGGAAGTTAAAGGCATGATTTTCTTCCGCCAGAGCAAAAAATCCCTGATGAATTAAATGAAGCGATTCTTTTTTCCAACGCTCAATGGACTCCCCATGCAGGGCAAAAAGCGCATCGAGATCAATAGTCATATGTCAAAACCTGGAACGTAAAAAAGGGTCTAGTGTAGCATGTATGGTAGAAATGTGTAGTCTGGCCTTGTTTTGCGGGTTGATAAAAGCTGAAGTTTGGCTGTTTAAAATTTGTGAGGATCACTCAGACATGGATCACGCGGCCGCGACCAGCCGACCCTCGGCAACGACCATCCGAATCCCCGCGGCAACGACCGCGGGGCCCACACGAAGCCTATTTAGAATACCGGTTTTGCTAATTGAAGGATAATGTTTGAAAGACTTGTTCCTGACGGCTTTTAATTGCTATTTTCGCCAATGTTGGATTCCTCTGAGAGCATTTTCGGCACCAGACATGGGCCCTGCTGTCGATGCAGCGGGGATTCGAAGGGGACTTGACCTATGTACTGAGGGTTACAAAGCCTGATCAAAATACTTGGAGTAAATTTTTACATAAGTCCCGTCATTTTCCATGCTTAGCAATGCTTTATTGATACGGTCAATCAGGGCCTGTTCCCTTTTGTTCGCCATAATCCCGTAACCAATACCGATTTTCATTTCCGGACCTATTAACTTGAAATCGCCATTCGCGCTCCAATATTTGGAAGAGCCTTCATCCAGAATCAATGCGTCGATTTCGTTATTGCCCAAAGCCTGAAATATTTCAGGCTGCGTGCTGTATTCTTTGATCTGGATATTATTATTAAATTTTTCCAGTAAAAGACCTTTAAAGATTGTTCCCTTTTCGGAACCAATTTGCTTGCCTGCCAAATCATTGAGGTTCTGGATAGGTGAGTTAGAGCTGGTTAAAAGTTGACCGCTACTGGGAAGATAAGGTAAACTGAACAAATAGCTTTCCTTACGATCATCAGTAATTGTAATCGCTGCGATAGCGAGATTGACATTTCCGGTGTATGTCCTAACCATTAATTGTTCAAAGGTCATGGGCATAAATTTGCAGTATGCCTGAATACGGCGGCAGATTTCCTCCATGATATCGATATCAAATCCAAAAAAATGATCGGATTTATCGGCGGCCATTTCGAAAGGGGGCGCATAGGGAAGTGTGGCAACAGTTAGTGTTTCTGCCTGCAAAACGCTGCTGAACAGGAGTAGAATCGCCAGTGCGAATTTTTTCATTGTTAACCTTAGTGAGCGAGCGCTGATAAATAAAAACGGGTGAATTTTTTTAGTCACTATAGCTTAGCTAAAGCAAGAGGTATAGTCTAAAAATTTATGATACTATTGAGGTCTGTTGACATTAAATGTCTGCTTCAATGTCAATTTAGCCGGGACCAGAAGTCCTTTCTCACCAAGACGCAAAAATCAGGAGATGAGTAATGAGATTAATTGTCGCTGCGTTGCTTTTATTGCCTTCTTTGATCAGTCGAGCGGAGAATTTCCCGGCGACTTGCCAGCCTGTTGCGGTGCAGGGGGAAACCGTTATCCTGAAAAACAAACAGCCGGTAGTTATTCTGATTCATAATTTATCTGAGTCGGATTTATGGATAACCCATCCGGTTTCAGAACCTGATGCCAGTGCGGGTTGGAGCAGCCGCCTCACTGCCGGCAATTGGTCTGCCTTAAGCCTGGATAAAAAGAAATTCGAATTAAGTTGTATCGAATCCAGACCCGGCCATGAACAGCAGATTCCTTGTGAAGGAACGATTGCTGTGTGTAGCTGGACTGGTGTTAAAGCCCCGGAGAAAAATACTGGCACCTTCTGGGCTGCTGAAAATATGAGCCTTGCTTCCCTGTCTGCTAGCCTGGGTGGTCGAGGATTTAAATTACCTGATCAGTCTCAATAAATGATAGACTGAGAATAATGTTGATTAAATTGAAAAAATTGTGAGTAAGAAATCAAAAGATCCCTACTTTAAAAGGGAAAAAGAAAAATATGAAGTCCCTATTCCCAGCCGCGAGTATATTATGCAGGTTCTGGAAGAATACGGACGTCCAATGACGCGTCAGCAACTCCTAACCCGCCTTGCGGTTGAAGAGGAAGGTGAGCAGGAGGTTCTAGGCTATCGACTTAAGGCGATGCTGCGTGATGGTCAGATTATGCAAGACCGCCGTAATCGTTTCTGTTTATTGAAACGCATTAATCTTCAGCGTGGAACCGTCCAGGGGCACCCCGATGGTTTCGGGTTTTTTATACCCGATGATGGAGGCGATGATTTTGTATTGTCCGCCACTGAGATGCGTGGGGTTATGCATGGCGATATTGTCTTGGCTTATCAATCCGGTTTCGATCGGCGCGGCCGCCCTGAGGGGCAAATTCATGAAGTGATTGAGCATGTCAATCTAAGCGTGGTCGGTAAATTTTTTACCGAGCATGGCGTAGGATTTGTTATTCCCGATAACAAGCGGCTTACCCAGGACATAGCGATTCCACTGGGATTTTCTGCCGATGCAAAAAATGGTCAAATGGTTCTGGCTGAAATTATCGCTTTTCCTTCCAAGCGAAATCAGGCCATTGGGAAGATTGTTCATATCCTTGGGGATCATATGGCCCCGGGGATGGAAATCGAAGTAGCCATTCATGCGCATGGCATTCCGGCTGACTGGCCTGAAGAAGTCCAGGCAGAAATGACCCGTGTTTCCCAGAGTGTTACCGAGGAGCAAATCAGGGGGAGGACTGATTTAAGACATCTTCCCTTTGTCACGATTGATGGTGAGGATGCCAAAGATTTTGATGATGCCGTGTATTGCTATAAAAAGCCGAAAGGCGGTTTTCAGCTCTATGTGGCTATTGCTGACGTCAGCCATTATGTCAAAACAGGCTCGGCACTGGATCAGGAAGCAAGCAAACGGGGTAATTCCGTTTATTTTCCCGGTAAAGTGGTGCCCATGCTGCCCGAAGCGCTATCGAATGGCATTTGTTCGTTAAATCCGCATCAGGATCGTTTGTGCATGGTCGCTGAAATGTCAATTAGTGTTGAGGGTAAAATTGTTCGTTCCCGATTTTATCGAGCAGTTTTTCACTCTAATGCCAGATTGACTTATAACCAGGTAGGTACCTGGCTTAATCAGGGTTATACCGATGAAGCGCATCAGGCTCTCTGGCCCATGCTCGATAACCTGCAGGAGCTTTATTTGCTTTTGCTTAAGGCGAGAAAATTACGGGGTGCGATGGATTTTGAAACCACCGAAACCAAAATTGAATTCGATGCCAAGCGCAAGATAGAAAAAATCGTACCTGTTGTTCGCAATGATGCTCATCGTTTAATCGAGGAGTGTATGCTGGCAGCGAATGTGGCCACAGCCCGTTTTCTTGAAAAATCTGAAATTCCCAGTCTGTATCGGGTACATGCTGCGCCAGATGAAGATAAAATTGCTGCGCTGAGGCAGTTTCTCGGCGAGCTGGGGTTACGTCTTGAAGGCGGGAAGAAACCCAGTCCCAAGGACTTCCAAAAAACGCTGTCCATGATTCATGACAAGCATGAAAGACATCTGATTGAAACCGTTATGCTGCGTTCCTTAAAGCAGGCACAATATCATGAAGAGAATGAGGGGCATTTTGGTTTGGCTTACCCTGCCTATACTCATTTTACTTCGCCAATACGCCGCTATCCCGATTTACTCATTCATCGCGCTATTGGTCATTTGCTAGACAAGCAGGACCCTGAATCATTCAGCTATTCGCATGATGAGATGAGTAAGTTAGGCAAGCATTGTTCAATGACCGAACGAAGAGCCGATGAAGCGACGCGAGAAGTAGTTTCCTGGTTAAAATGCGAGTACATGCAGGACAAACTGGGTCAGATTTTCCATGGAACAATCTCTGCGGTAACTGGCTTTGGAATTTTTGTTGAGCTGGATGAAATATACGTCGAAGGCCTGGTCCATGTCACCTCACTTCGCAATGATTATTACTCCTTTGATGCGGTAAAACATCGTCTGGTTGGAGAGCGGACAGGGCAGACTTACCGATTGGGAGACAAGATGACGGTATTGGTTGCGCGGGTTGATCTGGATGAAAGAAAGATTGATTTTGAGCCTGCCGAAGAGGAAAAGAATCATGGCTGATCAATTGGTTTATGGACTGCATGCGGTAACTGCACTGTTAAAACACCCGCATCGTCCTGTCCACAGGCTGTTGTTAAGCCAGGAACGCCAGGATAACCGTATACAGCAGCTGGTAAAGCTGGCGGAACATGCCGGTATTCCAATGGAATTTGTTTCAGCGCAGAAAATGAAGCAGCAATATCCTGACTTGTCCCATCAGGGCGTTCTGGCAATAACTGGCAGATTACCAGAGTTTGGCGAGAGTGATCTGGTGCATTTGGTGGCGGCCTGTAAAAAGCCGCCCTTAATTCTAATCCTTGACAGTGTGACTGATCCCCATAATCTCGGCGCATGTCTGCGTACTGCTGATGCGGCCGGGGTTGATTTTGTTATTATTCCCAAGGATAAAAGTGCCGGCATCACGCCCGTGGTCAGTAAAGTGGCTTGTGGCGCCGCTGAATCCATCCCGGTAGTTAAAGTCACTAATCTGGCTCGATCAATGGAAATAATCAAACAGGAAGGTGTCTGGCTATATGGGGCTGCCGGCGAAGTGCAGGAAAGTATTTATCAGCTCGACTTAAAAGCTTCTGTTGCGCTGGTGATGGGGGCAGAAGGCAGCGGCTTGCGCCGCCTGACCCGCGAGCATTGCGATGGTCTTTTTGGCATACCCATGCTAGGCAGTGTTGAAAGCCTGAATGTTTCAGTCGCTGCAGCAATTTCCTTATATGAAGCTGTTCGCCAAAGACTGGGTTAATTTCATTCCCCCGTCAACAGCCATCGCTTCCCATTACTTAATCTTGCCACCAGCATGCTGCTGACACTATTTCCGGTAACATTCAGCAGTGTTGCCGGCGGATCTATGATAATACTGATGGCTGCAATCGCAATTAACACCGAGGGTGGGAAACCATAAATATTCAAGATAAGCAGCTCCCCCAGCATTCCGCCGCTGGGAATGGCCCCCATGACTGTCCCCACCAATAGTGAAACACTAAAAGCAATGATCAGCGCTGAGCCCGAATTAAAATCAAGCTGAAAAAGGCTAAACAGAAATGCAATCTTAAACATGCCGCCAATAACTGAACCGTCCTTGTGAATAAGCGAGCCCAGGGGAATGACCGTTTCGGAAATTTCGAGCGGCACATTCATTTTCCGTGTTGCCGCCAGATTTGCGGGAATACTGGCAGCGCTACTGCAGGTGGCCAGGCTGGTGATTGCCGGCAGAAAGATATTTTGCCAATAAATCGTCAATCCGCCCTTCCCCCCTGCAAGATAGGCATAAAGACTAAAGAAAACAAAAAAATAAAGCGCGGCGGCAATGTAATAAGTAAGCGCAATATGAAAATAAGTTTCAAAAATTTGTGGCCCGAGCTCGCCGACTAAGGAAGCAGAATAGGCAAAAAAGCCCAGGGGGGCAAAATACATAATCAACGAAAAGACCCGCATAAACAGAGTCTCTCCTGTCTGTAAAAATGAAATAAAATGCCCGGATTTTTCTTTGGTCTCCGCCGCGGCAATGCCGACTAGCAGAGAGAAAAGGATGAGCGATAGCAAATGCTGATGAGAAAGCAATTGGAAAAATTCAGGTACCGTGAAAATACTGACAATTTGCTGGCTTAAATTGACTGGTTCAGACGGTTGCGTAGTGTTTAACACTAAATTGGGCAAAGCATCCAGAGGAAATAATTTCACGACCATCAAAGCATATAAGGCAGCCAGAGCACTGGTGCATAAAAATACCACTACCATGTTACACATTATCTTTTTCAGGCGTTCCAGTGAGCCCAGGCGTGCTATAGCCGAGGTAATGCTAAAGAAAACCAGGGGAACGATTGAAGTGAATAATAAGTTAAGAAAAATGTCGCCTGCAGGTTTAAGGTAAATGACCTGCTGCTTAAAAAAATAGGCAAACAGCCCGCCCAGGAGAAGCGCCAGGATTAGAATCAGAGAAAACAGGTAAGAATCCAGGAATCGTTTCACTATACACCCCTCTAAATCATTTTTGGCAACATATTACACTGCAAGTACTCTGCTGGAAATGACGCGGAAACCATATTGATTTTAAACAGTTATCCGCACTGGTCTATACTTGCACTTAAGGGTCTATTAACAGCAATCATGGACAAGAATAAATTTGAGGCATTATCCAGAATGGTTTTCTTTGAACAGCTTACCCAGGATGAGCTGTTATTCCTTTCTGACTACATTAAGGAGCAATTATTTCCCCAGGGGAAAACGATTCTTCGTCAGGGGAGGATAGGCGGTGATTTATATTTAATCAGAGATGGTTTGGTCTCTGTATGGATTGCCTTGCCTGGCGATTACACCAAGGAAGCGACTACTTTGCAACCGGGGCAGTTTTTTGGGGAAGTCGCTTTTCTGGCGCATGCCCCTTTTACAGCAAATATCATTGCCGAAGTCGATACTTTTTGCTTTGTGCTGACGCAGGATGTTTTGCTGATGCTGCGGGTCGCTGCGCCGCAAATCGCTTATAAGATAGAAAAGGCAATCGCTGCTCAGACAGCAGAAAAAATTGTTGCCAATTTTAATCACATGACCCAATTATTCCGGCAATTGCCAGAAGAATACTGGGTGAGTGCCCATGCACGTCATTTGCCAAATCCCCAAGCCAGAGGGGAAACATTAAGCATAGAAGGTTTGGATCTGGAGCATTTGGCGCGTTTAAGTTTTTTTCGCGAAATGGACAGAGAGCAACTGATGTATTTGCTTAAACGCATGTCCATCTGTTGCTATGATCGAGGTTATCGTTTTGTAACCGATAACTCTGATAATCGCCGCCTTGCCTTAATTTACTCTGGCGCGGTAATGCTTTTCTTTAAAGAAAACGGCAAATTGCAAAAAGCAATTGCAGTATTTGGAGTGGGTGAACTATTTATGGAGAATTTTTTTCTGGCTGAATTCAGAAAACATGCTAATTATGTGACTTGTGAAAAAAGTATCGTCCTGGAGTTGGACGATGAGGCGTATTTCCAATTACAGCAAGCGCGGCCGGAACTTTTCTATTTAATTAGTCAGTATATTCATCGTGGCATTGCCCGTTCGGTTTATATAGTAAACCGTCAATTTATTCGAATTGATAGCGAATACCACGATTTGTTAAAGTGAGGAAATATATGTGCAGGGTACTGATATATCTGGGACAGCAGGAAACCCCCATTTATGATTTGCTTTATGGTCCAGACAACTCTCTCGCCCATCAAAGCTATGCTCCCCAGCTGATGCACCATATCCAGAATCTGGCTGGCCTTGGCTTTTGCGCCTGGTCTCAAAGCTCCTATAGTCCAGACGAGCCTTTCTATTATAAAACCACTCAACTCCCTTTCTTTGATAAAAACCTGCACCGCTTATCAAAAAAAATATCGGCAAGTTGCTTTCTTGGGCATGTAAGGGGGGTGGGATATAGCACTAGCGAAACCGTCTCCGAACAAAATGTACATCCTTTCAAGCTGGAAAATACTCAGCTTGCATTTGCCCATAATGGCACACTTGAGCATTTATCATTAATGCAGCAACCGCTGGCGAACCGCATCAAACCAGAGATTTTTTCGCAAATTAGGGGAACAACCGATAGCGAGTGGATGTATGCTTTATACCTGTCGCAGCTGCAGGATTACACCCGTGACATTCCGCTTGATGAAGCCTGGGATGCATTAATTGAGACCTTGAGAATTATCCGTGAAGTGCGTCAGCACTGCGGTATTGAATTGGCTTCACCGGTCAATCTTTTTGTTACGAATGGCAAATACCTTATTGTTACGCGCTTTGTGTACGATTTTGGCCGTAATACCAGCAAGGTGCAGAAAGCCTTCCTGGAGTATCATAGTCTCTGGGTTACTTTCGGTGAGCAATATGGGGTTTATGACGGCGTATATAAAATGCATGGTTTCGATAGACGAAACAATATTTTGTTTGCCTCGGAGCCATTAACCAATGACAGGACAACCTGGATTGAGCTGCCGGAATATTCCATTACCAAAGCATGGATTGAAGAGGGAGAAGTGATTTTCAGAACGCATGATTTAATTGTTTAAATTGGAGTGATTTTAAGGGGAACAGAATGATTGTTTTCTTATTAAGAACAGTATCTCTGCTTTTACTTTTAGTACGCATTGCATTATTTGCTGCAATATTATTATTCCTGATTCCCTATTTGAAGCAATGGAAGCCGGAGTGGGGGAATAACCAATACATTTCTGCACTTGAAAAAATTGAGCAGCCTGTTTCAAAACCAATCGACGCAGTGATTATGTCAATAGTTCCTCCTAACAAAGAACATGATTTGACCGGCTTGATTAAAATTATCGTTTTTTTGATTTTGTCATCGAATGTTAAATACCTTCATAAGCGTATCAGAAGGTATGCCTATTACCTTAATCAGAAAAAACAGTTGCTGGCATGGCGTAATCAAAACAAAATTGCACGAAATAACAGCTTATATCTTGCATTGGAAGAAAAACTCGAGCAGATTAATACGACTAAGAACAAAAGGGTTTCAAAAAAGCTGTATCAGGAGTTTATGATTCTTAAAAAGAAGCTGGAGGCGATGTCAAGATACTTTGCTTTTTTGTCCATTGATGTGGTTGACTCAACCGGCATGAAAACAAAGGAAGATCGCTCCCTTATCCAACTGGATTTTCTAAGATTTAAAAGAATGGTTCAGAAAAATCTGGATGAAAATGGCTGCGTAAAGGCAGCCTGGACACCTGACGGGGTAATGGCTTGTTTTAATACCGTAGATAATGCCGTGAATGCCGCGCAGGCTTCTATAATTCAGTTAGAGGACTTTAATAAAAAGATCAAGCAGATTTCAAGGGATTTCGCCATTCGCTGCGGTATTCATGCAGGTGTAATTTATTATGACGAACGTTTACCTTTGGAAGAAATTACTGATCAGGTTATCGATATAGCGGGGCATATGCAAAAACATGCGGAGCCGGGTACCATTGCCATATCAAAGACCTCCATAAAACCGTCAGAGGATACCAGCGGTTTTGTAAGTAACGGCAAAACGGTAGATGATTATGAAGTGTATCAATGGAGTACGAAGGGGCAGCCGGCTAATACCCTGGCTGCAAATGGAGCAGATTTTCCTTCGACCCAGTAATGTAGTTAGATCCATAAGGTAAGCAAATATGTCACTTAAAATGACTTTTCTAGGAACAGGCTCTGCATTTACGGTGGGACATAATAATTTCCAGTCCAATGTATTACTGCAGTTGAATGGGGAAAGTCTTTTAATCGATGCGGGTTCCGACGTTCGTTTTGCCTTATATGATTTAAAAATTGACTACCATGACATTCGAAGCGTCTACATCAGTCATTTGCATAGTGATCACATCGGAGGACTGGAGTGGTTTGCATTAAGTACTTTTTTTGATGATCGCTATAAGGGAAAACCAAGGCTGTTTGCTTCAGAGGCGATTATTGGTGATTTATGGTCAAAATCCCTGGCGGGAGGTTTAAGTACCTTGCCTCATCAAAGAGCCAGTTTGCAGACCTATTTTAATGTACATTCCATTAATAAATACGGCACCTTTGAATGGGAGGGAATTACTTTCAAGTTAGTGCAAATGATTCACGTATTTAATGATTATTCATTAATGCCTTGTTTTGGTTTAATGTTTGAATATAATTCCACAAAAATTTTCTTTACCGCCGATACTCAGTATGTACCTGATCAAATGATGCATTTTTACAAAGAGGCCGACCTAATTTTCCATGATTGTGAAACGCAGACATTCCCGAGTGGTGTACATGCACACTATAAAGAATTGGTTACTATTCCTGCTGAATTGAAAAAGAAAATGTGGTTATATCACTATAACCCCTGCAAATTGCCGGATGCCCAGGCAGATGGGTTTCTTGGCTTCGTCGCAAGAGGTCAGAGCTATATTTTCTAAAATATTTCGTTTTTATTACAAAAGCGGATATTGCTAATAATTTCTTAAGCTAGTGTTTCTATAATTAGTGTAATATTCAATTGTGATGCACTGATTATGCCCTCCAAACTGACCGCTTTTGATGGATATGATAAAGAAAAGTCGAGCGCTGCATATCGGTTGCAGAACTGGCGTTTTTTAAGAGGAAAAACGGGCGGTGCAAATGATGCGGGATTGCATGGCGGTTTATACCAGGTTAATTTTGCAGATAATCAAGAACCGGTACTGGCCTATTTAAAAAAAGACCCGCAGGAAGATAAAAATATCTGCGAAGTATTCTCCAGTCAGTTAATGCGCTTCATTGCCAGTGAAACTGGCGAAAATCCTGATGTTATTGCTAATGTAAGTTATGTTCCTACTGCGAGTGACGGCGTATATATTGCCTCAGAAGTGTTTGATGGATACCGAGATTTATTTGTAGACGCTCATTTGGCTTACCATCTGCCCACCGAAGAGCCTTTAAAAGACACGGTACCTAACTGGAAGGTCTTACCTCAGCATCGCCCTTCCTATTTACAGCATGATCCTGCCATTGATGTGATGATCCGCACAGGCCGATATCAGGATCTGACGGTAGGTCTGGCCTTAAGGGCAATTCCCGATGATCCTGACTTGCATTATGAAAACATTGGTGCAGTTCCAATAAAGCGCTCCGGGCCAAAAAATTATCTCCCCCTTATCAGTAATGGCAGCTATCAGGGATTTGTGCTTTGGACAGAGGAGCCTCATAACGGGCAGCCCTTTGAACGAATGGAAATTGGTTCAAAGATTTATTATAAACAAAAAGTGCATGAATATGATACTGAAACTAATTTGTTAAAATCGGTTTCAGGCATGAGTGATTATGAAATTATTTCCGATAATGTCATTGAGTATTGTGTAGAAGTTGAAGGCAAATCGTATATTATCCCAGCCAGGAATAATACACGGGCTGCACATATTGATTTTGGCGGTTCTTTAGGTGATTTCCGCCTCTTTAACCGCCATCTGGATGGAAAAATCCATGTAAACAAGTTATTGGATTTAATTCGTTATAGACCTTCTTCGAGCGGCCCTCCGGCTTATCATAAAAAATTACCAGCGGCCTTAATGGAAGGGAACGAGTTTTTTCATGTTTTAGCGCGATTTTCAATGATTAGCCAGGATAAATTAGCTGCTAAAATAGAAGAGGAAATAGACACAGCAATAGAGACTTACAGAAACAAACCGGAGGTTTTAATTCGATTTGCCAAGCGGGTTGGCGCACCCATCCCGCATGATGCCAAAAACAATCTTAATGCATTGGGCGCATCGCTGAAAGAATTTATTACCAATAATATGCTTTCCAAGCAACAGCATGCAAAAACGCTGTTCCTGAATCATTTCTGCCGCTTACCGCGTTCTGAGCAGAATAACCTACTCAATAATCTGCATGCAGATATCAGCAGCCCGACACCCAAGCAGCAATACTTACAGAAGTTCTATCAGCAGCTTCGTGCAGAGAACAATGAATTGTTCAATACCTTGAAAGAAATAGATGCGTTGCTACTGCCTAATATTTCGCAGTCCTATCACGATCTAAAAAATTCACAGGGTGAAAATCCTTTACTGCCTGTGGGTGCGAGTCTCAACCGATTTAAATCAGTATTGCACAGCCGTTTATGCAATGCTTATTTTAAGGGTAATTTAGAGAGCGAAACCAAAAGAATTGGCGAAATCCTTGTCGAAAGCAGGGAGTTGATGCAGGCATTCAGTGAACATTATCAGAAAGTCGTTGATCCCAAATTGCCTGCTGAAGAAAGGCTGGCAGCAATTGATTCTTTCATGGACGCAGTAAAAACCTTTGAGGAAGAAGCAATAAAGCCCAGTGCCATGCAACAGTTTGCGATAGCAGCCAGCATTTTTGCGGGCAGTTTATTAGGAGCGATTATTGGCGCTGCTGTTGGGCTTATAGTAGGGGTGACCGTTGGTTCTATTCTCGGCCATGCGGGTGGAGCTGTTGTCGGAGCCGGTGCAGGCAGTGTCATCGGTGCAGTTAAAGGCGCTGGTTTCGGAACAGTTATAGCCATGGGCGTTGCAGCCTTTCTCTTCGGTAGTGCAGGCGCTGTTGGCGGAGGTGTGAGCGGGCGTGGACTTTTCTTTAGTAAAACGCAGCAAGCAGCGGTGGATTTCTCGAAAACCACACGAGATATGCTATTTAATGAAAAGAAGGCTATTCTGGAGGCTACGGAAGCCCAGGAGTCGGATGAATCGCATTCCCACGGTGCAGACCCATCGAATCCCTGAGGCGTAGGCGAAACCGAATCCCCGCGGCGTAGGCGAAACCGAATCCCTGGGGCGTAGGCGAAACCGAATCCCCGCGGCTTCGACCGCGGGGCCCACGCGAAGCCAACTTAATGCTAAGAACACTAGTTTATGACTATCTGTTAAATCCTATTTTTTGGCAACATTGAAACTTGTCTGAGAACCATGCTACTCCAACAGGCATGGGCCCCGCGGTCGCTGCCGCGGGGATTCGATATGGAGCTACCCCCGCCGATTCTCCATGGACTCACCAAGGCACAATGCCATGAAGGCAATAAAGAAATAACCCGAGCCTGAGTAAAATAACAAGGAATCAGAAATATTCCCCACTGCAAAAACCAACAGCAAAGCTAATGCTGTGAAACGGTATTCTTTCAATCGATTGGCTACACTAATCAAGCTTAAGTAAAAGGCGCCAAATAAAAGAATACCAGCCACCCCGAATTCCACCGCAATCAGCCAATACTGGCTATGCGGTTCCAGAAGCCGTCGATCCCAGGAAGGTACAGGTTTATGCAGTTTAAAGGAATAAGTAAACCCTGCAGTTCCGTTGCCGAATAAGGGGTGTTGTTTGAATAGTTGTTTGGCAAAATTATGGAACTGCAAACGATAACCCACAGAGGTGTCCTTATAGGCATGATAATAATCAAGCTCCGCTTTCACCTGATGAATGCCAAAATTCATAGCCGGGCTTAATTTATAACAGACTGCAAAGCATGCCAGAATCAGGGCAATTGCTATGAGGGCCTGTTTCCTGCTGAAAAGCTGACAAGACAAGGTAACCATTAATAAGAGATAAATTACATAGCCAGTGCGTCCGGTGCTGATAAAAAGAACCTGATAGCTGCACAGCAAATAAATTAATGCATACGCATAGCGGCTCGCTGTTTTGCTTTGGAAAAAGTAAAAAGCCGATAAATAAGCAGCAAAAGACATCATGATGCCGGTCATAATATGATTTCGAAAAACGGCATCAGCATTCACCTGGCCCCCGGGAATGATATTTTTCGATTGCAGAATGGAGAGTATGCCGGTTAGGAGCATACCGGCCAGAAACGCGTGTATTGCCTTTCTGCGTGTATCAGCTTCGGTAAACCCTAGTGTTAGCAAGGGCAGGTATACAAATTTGCTGTATTTCTCAATAACCAGCCATTTCTCTCCCATACTGGCCGGACTCCAGAAGCTTGCCAGCAAAGCGAGAAAAAACAAGGCGGTGGCCAGCAAACTCCATGGCTTGCGAAATACTGCAGAGAGGTTTTCCCGGTAATGGGGAGTGAAAATAATAGCGAGTACCGACAGTCCCAGAAATATGCTCTTTGCGGTAGAGCTTAAAGGTTCGACAAAAAATAAAACAATCAGGCAAAGAGGGGCAAGATTATAAGCTGACAGTTTCTGCCAGGTTGTTTGCAGGGTATGCATTGATGATCAATTCCATTGGAAAAGTCAGCATTGTACTCATTTTGAACCAGAAAATCGATAGAAAGGGAAAAATTGGAGAGGTAGGCTGGGCTGTAAAGCCCAGCAAAAAAGGGGGTTTACATAATGGACTGTTGAATCGCCTGTGCTTCCTGTAAATGCTGGCTTACATGAGCGCGCGTTTTTTCAAGATGCGCACGCAGCATGGGATTAACCGCTTGTTGCATTAACTTGGTATCAATCAATTTTAATGCTTCTGCATGGCCTTTCACCATCGCAGCGATATAAGCTTTGTCAAAAGCAGGACCATTTAAACGCTTCAGTTTGGCAAGCTCCATTTTCCCTTTATACTTTAGCGTTGCAGCAACTGGTCCATTGATCGGCGTAATTCCAGTCCGCTGAGCAACCATTTCAGTGGTGGACAGATTAGCGCCATGCTCTCTAACCATCATCTGACCAAAATTTTTAACAGAAGGACTAACCGCTTTCGCTTCTGCAAGCTGCCCCGCTGCAATTTCATTTTGATTTAAAGCAATGAGACCGCCAATAATTCTTCCATCAATCGCTTTTTGTGCGGCTGTCATGGGTGTAGAAGGGGTATCCAGATAATCGGGTGAATTCATGCCACAGGCTGAAGCAAAGAGAATGGCGCTACTGAGCAACGAGAATTTAATAAAATTATGCATGTTTTTTCCTTGGAGAAGATTGAAACACCCTCTAAAGCTACCTGATTATTCAACAAAAAAATACTAGGGCAATTCACTATTGCCCTGTATGCAATCAGGACGTTTGTAAAAGTTTTAAATTTTGTTTGCTTATTTCAGACTCGGATTCCGAGCAGGTCTTGCCAGGGGCTGTCTGAATAAACTGATTCAGTTTGCCTGCAAGCAGCCACATGACGGCTCCGATAACCAGCGTCACCAGACCGATGCCAGCAAACACATTGCTGTAAATCTCCAGTGAGGCTATCCCGGGTTTAATATGGGCTGGCAGGGCAGTGAGGGATGCTACTGATGCACCGATAAATCCAGCTACTGAAGAGGTGAGAAACCACATGCCCATTACGAAACCGGCAATCCCGGCAGGAACAAGTTCGGCAACCATCGCAACTCCTAACGCTGAAACCAGGAGTTCCCCTGTACTTTGGAAAAAATAGCTGGCAATCAACCACCAGGATGAAACCACCCCATTGCCATCATGCATGAAACGGGTGAAATACAGGAGTCCAAAACCGAGGCCGCAGCACAGCATTCCCACTGCGAACTTGTAAGGAATTGAGAACGAAATACCATGATGGTGCAATTTGCCATAAAAAATTGCCAATACTGGGCTCATGGCAATAATCCAGATTGGATTCAAGGCTTGAAAGCTTTGCGGATCGATAGCGAATCCCAATAAAATGGGATTGACATTATTTACAGCGAACAGATTTAAGGAAGTGGGCATTTGCTGGTATAAAGTAAAGAAGACTATTGCTTCCAGCATCAGAATAAATGCGACCAGCATGCGCATGAAGCTGGCTTGGTGCTCGCGGCGCATATAGATAAAGTAAACCCCCACGACGAAAGCAGTCACAACCCAGACCAGGTCCTTGGCAATATTGACATGCTGCAAAAGATAGGAGGAAAGCAAAGTTATAGCAGCTATGCCGGCTACTATTCCCATCCATAGCCAGAGGGGAATTTGTTTTAAGTCGGCCGGTGTATTGATGTGTTCTACAAATTTTCTTTGAAAAAAATAATTTGCCAAACCCAGCATCAGGCCAATAAAGCTGGCGAAATAAGCATAAGAATAACCATAGCGGCTGGCAAATATTGGACCAATGAATAAGGCCACTGTGGAACCCAGGTTGATTGACATGTAGTACAAAGTGAATGCACCGTGTAAACGCGGATCATTCTCTGCATAACATTTTGCCAGCAAGCTGGAAGGGTTCGCCTTAAAAAGTCCATTCCCAACACAGACAAGGCCAAGAGCCAGAAAAACAGTATTGGTATCGGCAAGGGCTAATGACAAATAGCCGAGAGCAAGGGTGATAAGCCCCAGAATAATAGTCCGTTTAGTGCCCAACACCTTGTCGCCCAGGTAGCCGCCAAAAGCAACCATTCCATAAACCAGAGCAGAAAACGCGCCAAAAGTATAATATGAATCAGTATCGTTAAAACCCAGAAAGCGAATAAAATAAAGCGTTAAAATTCCCTGAACAGTGTAGTAACCAAAACGCTCCCAAATCTCCAGCATGAAAATCATATGAAAAGCCCGGGGTTGCTTCCGAAACAGTTTCAGCATGTTTATCAGTCCTTTGCGATTATTAATGTGAGTGGGTTCGATATTCCGAATATCGCCAAATGAACGCACATCTATTTAACCTATACGAGTTTAAATAAGTTTGCAATGAAATAATTGTGAAAAAACAAGGCTGTGACAAAAAGCAGGATGCTAGGGAAATCCATTGCTAACCTTTTCTTTTATTCCCTCCCGCTCAGCATCGCCATCCCCCTCGTTTTCTCCTGAACCCTGCTTTGCAAGCGCATCGATCAGCGGCTGGAAATGGATTTGCCGTTTTTGCAGGGCAACCCTTAGCGGTTCAGAATCCAGCAGTGCATTAATCTCTGTCGGGGATATATCCAGTTGGTGATCGATAACAGCCTGTTTTGCCTGTTTTAGCAAAGCAAGGGCTGCATCGGTGCACTCAAATTCTTCAAGGAGATCCTCTATCGTATTCTGATTTACGTTATGCTGGTCGTTTTGAAAGTGAATAGCAATCTGATTGAACGTTCTCAGAATGGCCCGTTGATCAGAGTGTTCAATCGCATTATCCAGTTCTCGCTCGGTGTTATCTACCCAATGGAGATGATCCAGTTTACGTCTGAGAATACTGGGGGATTCTGGTCCCTCAAGATTCAATTCGGCTTGCAGGGTTGAGCTGTGGGAGGGCATGCCGCTCTTCAGATCATGGCTTGGCTCGGGCGTTGGTTCCGGTGAAATTTGCTTGCTCTCCTCAAGCAGTTCTTTTTGCTCGTTTTCAGTATTGTCATCATCCTGTGCTTCGATCTTTACCCCTGTTGCTTTTCCTTTTCCCAATAGACTATTCCAGGCTTGTTTGAGAAGGGGAAAACCGACGCGTCCAAGCACATATAACCCGCCGGCTACAGCGCTGGCTGCAATCAGGGCAAGCCCTGCCGGAGGAAAAAACAGGCTTAGGACAATGCCGGCCAATGCCAGGGATGATACAGCAATACCCACGAGTTTATCGGTGATACCCATCCCTCCTAGCCGTTTAAGCTTATCTTCGCGGGAAATTCGACGATTTTGCAAATTATGCATTGCCTGCTTGAGCTTTTCAAAGTCCTCGCTCAATTTGTCTATCTGTGTGGACAGATGGCTGGCCTCTTCCTGATTGTCGGACTGGATGGCCGCTGTTAGTTGTCTTTCAAAAATTGTGGCCTGTTCTTGCAAATTCTCCAGATTTGTTTCTTCCAGTTTAATTGCCAGATTAATGGATTTGAGCTCTTTTTTAGCCTGATAGATTGAATGCAGGTGTTTGCCTAAGGTCACCAGGCTAAGGCCCAGACCCAATACAGCGGCAGTCATTGCCATAATCGGGGCAACGGGTGGAAAAGCCACTGCGGTAATGGCGATGCCAAGTAATACGGCTGAGTATATCAGGCGGGCATTTTTTGAAAGGCTGAAAGGCAGTTTTTCGCCCAACATATAGGCAGCCAAATAAATAAGCGGGATGCGGACAAAATCAATCCCTGCTAAAACGGCACCGCCAATCTGGAAACCGCGGCTGGCGTTTTGAACCGCACTTGAAAAATTACCCTGGGCCATCGCCAGTTTACTGAGGGCATTCCCGGCACCGTCTATGCTGTGAAGAAACCCAGAGAGTAATGGGATTCGTTTAAGCAGCGCTAACAAAAGGGCTTTTTTGTTGGGCGGCTCGGGGGGACCAAGCGGCTCCCTTATCTGCTTAAGCCTCTTCAGTGCTTGCTGATAGGAAGTTGATGCCAGTAATTCTGATTCTTTATGCGTCATAATTAATTACCCGTTATTGTTTTTAATATAGCAAGTAATCATTAACAAAAAATGAAGTTAATATTCAATGTATATAAATTTATACGTTCTTACTTGCCATCATTGCATGCTCTCCTCTATATTCCTAGCAGGATCTAATAAATAATAAGAATATGGCAAAAGTAGCCCTTTATCTGGCCGGCGGCGGAGCCCGTGGCGCGTATCAAGCCGGTGTTATCAAAGCAATCGCAGAAATTTTGAATGTGAGGGAATTGCCCTTCGCAATGATTAGCGGCGTCAGCGTAGGCAGTATCAATGCCGCGGTGCTGGCTGAAAACGCAGGTAATTTCCTTGAAGGCGCAGAAAAGCTGGAGTATTTATGGAGTAATATTTGCTGCCAGCAGATCTTTAATGCCAGTAATTATGCGTTGAGTAAATCGGTTTTTCGCAATGTTAGCAATCTAGTCATCAAGCAAAGACAATCCGGACATCTGCTCGATACCAGTCCGTTGCGCGAATTCATCAGCAGTAATATTGATTTTGAAGTTTTAAAAGAAAACATCCTGAATGCGCAGCTGGGGACAATGGAGGTCATTACTTATTGCTATGATGCCCAGCAAACGATTTCTTTTTACCAAGCCCATGCAGACGGTTTTGAAGATTGGCATTATCCGCGTCATACAAGCCAGCCGGCAACGCTTGAAATGGAGCATATTCTGGCGTCCAGTGCACTCCCCTTGTTTTTTCCGACCACTCGAATCGAGAATTTTCATTACGGTGATGGCAGTATGGGTTTGGTTTCGCCTTTGCGCGGAGCGATTCGTTTCAAGGCTGAGAAAATCTTAGTTCTGGGTACACGCCAGCTGCCTGTCTTCCATCATGAAAAATTGCATAATGGCGAAATTGGCTTTGCCAGAATTCTCGGCAGCATGCTAAATGGACTTTTTCTGGATAATCTGGATCGCGATATTGAAATGGTTAATCGAATGAATGAGATATCCAAGCTTCTTTCGCTGTGGAAAAAGAGAAATGCGCCCTGGCGGCCAGTACAAACGCTGCATCTGCGTCCGAGTACAGATATTGGCGCGGTAGCGCAAGCCCAATATAACAGTATGCCTTCTTTACTGCGTCTGCTATTAAACATGCTGGGTGCGAAAAGCCACTCAGGGGATTTGCTAAGCTTTCTGCTGTTCGAAAGCCCTTTTACGCGCGAGCTTTTGAAAATGGGCTATGAAGATACTTTCGCTTCAAAGGAAATTGTTTTGGAGTTTTTTGAAGATTAACTCTGGTCTCCGAATCCCCGCGGCAACGACCGCGGGGCCCATGTCTGGTGGCCGAAAATGCTCTTTAAGTTTGCAATGTTGCCAAAAAGAGACTAAAAAAGCACAAGACTGATACCCTGAATAGGCATCATGTGGGCCCCGCGGTCGTTGCCGCGGGGATTCGACCACTCTGGTAGTCTTACCGTTTTTGCGAGCTAATGGCGGAGCAATCCAGATAGGAGTTCTTGCCTGGCATGGGTTAGATTCCTTAACTATCTACGCAGCATCTCCAGTACCGGTTGAGTCCTGGGCTTCACTCCATGCCATATCGCAAAGGCTTCCGCTGCCTGCTCCACCAGCATTCCCAATCCATCCAAAGCCTGGCATGCCTTCAATTGGGCTTCGGCTACAAAAGAAGTGAGTCCATTTCTTTGGTAAGCCAAATCATAGCAGAAGGGTTGTGCTGACCATAGTACATCAGGAAGTTCTATGGATTGCCGGGTGGTGCTGATCGACGTGGCATTAATAAGAATGTCAAAGGGGCGGGAGAGCTGATTGTACTGAACAGGGGCAATATCCGGGAAATCCCTGGCTAAAATCTGCAAACGCTCGGTACTTCGATTATAAACTGCCAGCTGTTTTATCCCTTGTTCCAATAATGGATAAATAATGCCGCGTGCGGCACCGCCTGCGCCGAGAATCAGAACAGTCTTATTGTGAAGGGAAGTGTGTCTCTTTAAGTCATTAATTAAGCCGATACCGTCAGTGTTATCGGCATACAGCTTGGTTTGATTCTGCCATAAGGTATTGGCAGCTTTTGCTTGGCGGCAGCGCTCAGTGGCAATGTCTGCCAGCTGAAACGCCTCCCCCTTAAAAGGCAGCGTAACATTCATGCCTTTGCCCTGTTGGAAAAAATCAGTAACCTGCTGCTTAAAATGCAGGGGCTCTCCCAGTATCCGCTGGTATTCCAGTTCAATTCCGATCTGCTCTGCAAACGACTGATGTATTTCAGGTGAAAGACTATGCTGAATGGGGTTTCCAATAACTGCAAATCGCAAGAGGGACATATTCATTTCCTGGATTGCCGGGCTTTACAGCCCAGCTGGTACTATGCTGCTTTTCCTGCCTTGCTCTGGGCAACCAGATAATCCAGGATTTTAAACAGGCGATCTTCGGTTTTTGCCATTTGCAAATCAATTTTATATTTGCCATTAACTATGAGGGCAGGGACTGCATTAACGCGGTATTTTGCCATTAGCCCATTGCTTTCTCCCACCTTCATATCAATTGTAGTGGAGTGGGTAAATGCACTTTCAGCAATATCCTTGTCCACGCCCTGGGCAATGAAAAAATTAACCATTGCTTCATTGGAGTTGAGCGGTGTTTTGTCCAGTTGAATGGCTTTGAATAAAACAGGATTAAGTTTGTCACCCAAGCCCAGCAAATGGCTTGCGTAATAGGCTTTGGCATAAAATCCCCAATCCGGCTTGAATACAACAGGAACACGGTTAAATTTTATCGCGCTACCCTGCTGTGCAACCCATTTTTCCAGATTCGGTTCCAGGCGATAGCACCAGGGGCAGCCATAGCTGAAGAATTCAGTTACTTTTATCTGGTTTGTTGCTGTTTTAGCTGAGGAATCCAGAACTTCAAAATCCTTGCCGGCAGTGAAATCTTCTGCAAAGCAGAGTACGGGAACTAACAAAATCGATAATAAAAGCGCTTTAAACATAATAAATTCTCGCATTTAATCAAAAAAAGATAGCAGATTCCAATTGTACTCTGAAATCCGCTGATGCAGCAATTTCAATGCAGGCCCTGAATATAATAAGCTACTGCCTCCATATCTTCATCACTCATGCGCCGGCTGATATCCTGCATAATGTGGTTAAGATCATTGCTGCGTTTTTTATCTTTGAATGCCTTTAACTGCGCAATGGTATAAGGGGCATGCTGTCCCGACAGCACAGGGAAGCCCGCTTGCCCATTACCGGTCCCTTTGGGACCATGACAGGCAATACAGGCGGTAATGTGTTTGTCAAAATCGCCGCCGCGATACAACTCTTCCCCGCGTTTCACATAACGTTTGGGCGTTTTGCCTGGCACAATGGGTTGTTTGGAGTAATAATTGGCGAGCATTTCCATCTCAGGTTCGGTCAGACTCGCTGCAATGCCGGTCATGCTGGCATCGGCGCGGGTTTTTCCCGCCTTGTAATCCTGCAACTGCTTAAGCAGGTAATTGGCATATTGTCCGCCGACATTAGGCCATAAGGGATTGTTGCTGCTGCCGTTTTCTCCATGGCAGGCGGAGCATAAGCTGATTTTTTCAGGCCGGCTGGCGGCTGGCTGGGGCTCTGTGGCGGCAAACCCTGTGGAAAAAATCAATAGAGTTGCAGCAATGACTATTTTTTTCATATTGCACCAAGACTAGTGTTCTGACTCTTCAGAGTTCGCTGCATACATTTTTTACAGTGAACTCAAATTCCCTATCGCAAAGGATAATGTTACACTGCCTCGGCAAAAATCCCAAAATGAAATTCACATGATGATTAAGAATCCATACAACCAGGCTGTTTTTTTGAAAAGCGCAGCACGTGTAAATCAGTTACCTGAGGATATCGGTTATGAAGTGGCATTTGCCGGACGCTCGAATGCCGGGAAATCCAGTGCATTGAACTGTTTAACCGGCATTAGACAGCTGGCAAGAACTAGTAAAACGCCGGGTCGAACCCAATTGATTAATTTGTTCAGCATCGACGAACAGCGCCGACTGGTTGACTTGCCCGGTTATGGCTTTGCCAAAGTCGGGTTAAAGACTAAGCAGGAATGGCAGGAGAATCTCGCGCATTATCTGGAGGTTCGTCAATGCCTTCGAGGCCTGATATTATTGATGGATTGTCGCCATCCCTTAAAAGAGCTGGATCAAATGATGATCAACTGGTCACTGGATCGCGGGCTTCCTGTTCATATTTTACTCACCAAAGCCGACAAGATTAGTAAAAGTGAAGCCAAGAACACAATGTTAAAAGTCAAAAAGCAATACGATTTACTCCCTGATCTGATCAGCGTACAAACGTTTTCCAGCCTTAAGAAAGAAGGAGTAGAGGAATTGATTGCTCAATTGAATCAGTGGTATGAGCTCAATCATTAGACCCTGCGGACAAGCCCATAGCTATCTACACAAGTGCCTGGGAATTAAAAGCTATCGAATCCCCGCGGCATCGACCGCGGGGCCCACACGAAGCCCATTTAATGTTAGGAACACTTATTAATGACGACTTGTTAAACCCTATTTTTTTGCAACATTGAAACTTGTCTGAGGACCATACTACTTCAACAGGCATGGGCCCCGCGGTCGGTGCCGCGGGGATTCGGCGGTCGGTGCCGCGGAACCCAGGTTTTAAATTCAGCCCTTCACCTATTTTTGTCCTATGTTGTTCTAGAATTAAACATATGGGCTTTGCCAATGTGAGCCAGATGAATAAATATGACAGGAATAAAAAACATGCTGTTACGATTCCCAGTGGTAAAGACAGCCTGGATGGTCTTTTGTTTATCCCGGAAGCAGCCAAAAGCATTGTATTATTTGTACATGGAAGCGGCAGCAGCCGCTTGAGTATCCGTAACCAGTTTGTGGCAGGCGCTTTAAATGAGATGGGCCATGCCACCTTACTCTTTGATTTGTTAACTCCTAAAGAAGAAGCTATCGACAGTTTTACCAGAGAGCTCCGCTTTAATATCTCCCTTCTTGCTTCCCGCTTAATTGATGTTAAACACTGGTGCCAGGACACATTGGATCCGATGACTGCAGGTATCGGTTATTTTGGGGCCAGTACAGGTGCCGGTGCGGCGCTTGAGGCTGCCGCCAGAGAGCCTGATCAGGTAAAGGCAATTGTTTCACGTGGCGGAAGGCCTGATCTGGCCCTCGCTTACCTGCCGCGGGTCAAAGCGCCCACGCTGCTAATAGTGGGAAGTTACGATATTGCGGTGATTAAATTCAACCGCGAGGCAAGATCAAAAATGACCTGCCATACTCAGCTGGATATTGTGCCAGGCGCCAGTCATTTGTTTGAAGAATCTGGAAAACTTGAAGAAGTATCCCGTCTGGCGAATGCCTGGTTCAATAACTACCTTATGTAATCGAGCACTGTGATGGCAGAGCCATATTCTTAGCTCAATTTAATTTTTAACAACTCCTCGACCACCTGGGGATTTGATAGGGTTGAAATATCGCCAAAATCAGCAATAGAAGACGCCTTGCCTGCGCCGATTAAGCGTAGGATGCGGCGCATGATTTTTCCCGAGCGGGTTTTGGGTAAATCAGCGACCCACTGGATAACATCCGGTTTTGCAATGGCGCCAATTTCCCTAATCACCAACTCCACCAGAGACTGCTTTAATTCCTCGCCAGGCTGGCAGCCCAATTTCAAGCTGACAAAGGCTAACACCCCTTCTCCTTTAATCTCATGAGGAATGCCAACGACCGCTGCCTCAGCTACTGCGGGATGTAACACCAGCGCGCTTTCTATTTCAGCCGTACCCAGCCGGTGGCCAGAAACATTTAATACATCATCAATTCTCCCCAAAAGCCAGTAGTCACCTGCCTCATCCCGTTTAGCGCCATCTCCTGTGATATAATAACCGCCTCTGAAATAGGTTTTCAGGTAGCGCTCATGATCCCCAAAAATGGTCCTGGCCATGGAGGGCCAGGGGTGTTTTATGGCCAAAGCGCCTTGGGCCGGACCATCCATCTCTTCATCGTCCTCATTAAGCAGAACAGGAGTTATACCAGGTAATGGCAGGCAGGCTGCCCCTGGTTTCTGATGATGGTAGGGCGGTTGCTCGCTGATCATAATCGAGCCAGTTTCAGTTTGCCACCAGGTATCGACAATCGGGCAACGTTGCCCACCGACCTGCTGATAGTACCATTCCCAAACTTCAGGATTAATTGGCTCGCCTACTGTTCCCAGCAAGCGTAGTGAAGATCTGGAGGTTTCTGCCAGCCAGGTATCCCCAGCACGCTTCAGAGCTCTTAGCGCGGTAGGCGCCGTATAGAATACATTGACTTTATATTTATCAATAATCTTCCAACAGCGGGAGGGATCTGGCCAATTAGGGATCCCGGCAAACATCAGCGTGGTGGTTCCGTTACCCAATGGGCCGTATACCACATAACTGTGACCAGTTACCCAGCCGACATCTGCAGTACACCAGAACACCTCATTCTCGCCACAGCCAAAAACAAGCTGGTGACTATAAACGGTTTGCACCAGGTAGCCGCCGCTTGTATGTAACAGGCCTTTTGGCTGGCCCGTACTGCCGGAGGTATAAAGTATAAACAGGGGATCTTCCGCATCGATCCACTCTGGTGGACACTCGGCAGTGACTTGTCCCCTGAGTTCATCCCAGTAAAAGTCAGTGCCTGGAGCAAACTCAATGGGGTGGTGGGTTGAGCGAACAATTAATGTTTTGAGCTTCAGATTGGCACTGGCTTCATCTGCCTGCTGTTTCAATGCATAGGCTTTTCCGCCACGTTTGTAAGCATCGACGGTTATTAATAATTTACAGGCTGCTGCTTCAAGCCTTTGCCTGAGCGCATGCGCTGAAAATCCTGCAAAGACAACGGTATGGATGGCGCCTATGCGTGCACAGGCGAGCATAGCAATCGCTGCTTCCGGAATCATTGGCAGATAAATGGCGACAGTATCGCCTTTAGCAACGCCCATTTTTTTCAAGACGTTGGCCATACGACATACTTCTTCATGCAAATCAGCAAAACTGAGTGTCCGCTGTTCGTCTTCATCATCACCCTGCCAGATGATGGCAGGCTTTTCCGCCTTTTCTGGCAGGTGTCGATCGACACAATTGAAGCAGACATTTAATTTGCCATCAACAAACCATCGAACAGAACCCTGCCCGAAATCTCCCTCCATCGCCCTAGTCCAGGGAGAATACCAACTGACCTGTTTCTCGGCTATGGCGGACCAAAAGTTGACTTCTTTCATGATAAAGCCTTATCCGTTCAATGCCTTAATAATGGCAGAAAAATCCAGATCGCTGAATCCGGCATCGCTGAACTGCTGATAGAGTAATGTAGCCCTTTCAGATACAGGAGTATGCAGGCCAGTCATAGAGGCTGCTTTCTGGCTGAGCAATAGATCTTTTAGCATCATTGCTACTGTAAATCCTGGCTGATAATTGTTATTCGCCGGAACGTCCGGTATGACATCCGGAACGGGCATGTATTTCGAAGTGACCCAGCACTGGCCTGAAGAAGAATTCACTACTTCATGTAATTTTTCTGCAGATAATCCCAGGGATTGTGCGAGGTTAAACGCTTCTGAAACCGCAATCATAGTCACGCCAAGAATCATATTATTGCAAACCTTGGCCGCTTGCCCGCTTCCAGCATTCCCCGCGTAAATAATGCGCTGGCCCATATTATTCAGGACAGGTTTTACCTTTTCCAGGGCATACTCTCGGCCGCCAACCATGAAGGTTAAACTACCTGCTTTTGCTCCTGCCACGCCGCCAGAAACCGGTGCATCCAGCGATAAAAGGTGTTTTTCTGATGCCTGTTGATGCAGTTTTCTGCTCGTCTGGACATCGATGGACGAGCAATCGATGTGTGTGGCATGTTTCGCTGCTGCATAAAGACCGGTTTCACCCAGGCAAACCTGTTCGACCTGCGCACCGGACTGCAGCATGGTAATAATAATTTCATTACCATCGGCCGCTTCCTGCAGCTTTCTCGCCGCAAAGCCGCCAGCATCGATTAAGGCATCGAGTGCGGCGGCCTGTAAATCAAAGCCGGTCACATCATGCCCTGCCTTGACCAGATTGATGGCCATGGGTAATCCCATATGGCCTAGTCCAACAAATCCAATTCGCGCCATTCGGCCTCTCCTTATGCAATAGGCAGTTAATCGTGGGTCGGCATCACAAATGCGCTTTGCTTCAATCTCGTTATTGGCCACTTGCTGGTCACTGTTTTACGATGCGTATAAAAATGGATGCTTTCCAGCGCATGCATATTGGTATTGCCAAATGCAGACTGCTTCCAGCCGCCGAACGGATGGTTAACGATGGGAACCGGAATGGGTATGTTAATACCCACCATACCCACCTGAACCTCCTGGCTGTAGCGGCGGGCGGTATAGCCGTCGCGGGTAAATATCGCAGTACCATTTCCATATTGATTACGGTTAACCAGTGCAAGCGCCTCATCGAAGCTTTGAACCCGAAGGACAATCAGTACCGGGCCAAAAATTTCTTTCTGATAAATGGACATGGATTCCGTGACATGATCAAAAAGGCTGGGGCCGACAAAAAAGCCCTGCGGGTGTTGCGGATGGGTATAGGAACGCCCATCGATCAGCAGGCTCGCACCTTCCTCGACACCTTGGGAAATGGCCTCAAGCACCCGTTCTCTATGTACTTTGCTAATCAGAGGCCCCATATCACATCCCGCAACATCGCCTGCATCCACGTTGATGGCATTGACCAGCGGTGTTAATTCTTTAAGGAAGCGTTCAGCCGTATCGTCCCCGACGGCAATGACGGCAGAAATAGCCATGCATCGTTCCCCGGCAGAACCATAAGCTGCACCGGTAACCGCTTGGGCCGCCTGTGCGAAGTCCGCATCTGGCATTATCACGCAGTGGTTCTTGGCGCCGCCGAAGGTGTGTGCCCGTTTACCATTTGCGCAGGCCTCGGTATAAATATGTTCGGCAACCGGGGTCGATGCAACTGCTGTAAACGCCTTTATTTTGGGGTGCCTGAGCAGATAATCCACCGTATCTTTATTGCCCTGAATGCAATTGGCGACCCCTGGAGGCAATCCGGCGTCACTTAGCAGCTCAAGCAGGCGAAGGGGGGCGGAAGGATCCTGCTCTGATGGTTTTAACAGAAATGTATTGCCGCAGGCAATCGCCGGTATCATCATCCACACAGGAACCATTACCGGAAAATTGAAAGGCGAAACACCGGCGCATATGCCAAGCGGCTGATATATCGTATGGCTGTCAATTCCAGTTGAAACCTCCGCTGAAAACTGACCCTGTAAATGGTTGACCAGCCCGCAATGGAATTCAACAACCTCAATCGCCCTTGCAATCGAGCCTTTGGCGTCATCCAGGGTTTTCCCATGTTCGCGTGTCACTATTTGGGCTAGTTCATTCTGATTCTTTTCCAGCAGTTCACGGAATTTGAAAAAAATACGTGATCTTTTAAGCGGGGGTGTTTCTGCCCAGGATGAACCGGCTTTTTCCGCCGCATTAATGGCTTCTTCACAAACCTGCTGGCTGGCGAAATGAACTTCGCCAATGACTTCACCCAGGGCTGGATTATATACCTGATGTTTGTTTGTACTCTCTGAATGTACGATTTTACCGTCAATAAAATGCCCAATGGAAGCACTCATCTTTAACTCCTGTATAAGCAATTGCTAAGGATTATTCACTAAATGTAGTCAAGGTTGCTTGGTAATGCCGTTTACTATCCTGAGGTTGAGTACTTCTGGTCTCAATGACTTTGACCTGATCATGGTCCTTTCCCGATTTGGCGAGCGCCTGAGCGATAGCATCTTCCAGGCTGCTGTCTGAGTAGCCGGTGTAATCTCTTGTATTGAGGAGGGTCATCCTTTAACCTTTCTTTGATGAAAAGAAGCATCTTAACATGAAAGAAATCAGTTGAAAAACCGGTCTTCTTTTTGAAAAAATGAAAAGCAGATAATTTTCTATTTGAAAAGACTAACAAAAAATTGTTAAGTCTGGCTTTTTAATCAATAATAAAATGACCTAAAGCAGGCAAGGATCGATGCAAAATGGCAAAAACGACAATCTTGAGGGTTGAAAAAGGAACGGTATTAACTGCTGAAATGCGGAAAAATTTAAAATCTCTGCTCGGAGATTTTGAAACCAGGGAATATATAAAGACACCTGATCTCAAAAAGATTTACCAGCGCCGAATAGATATTCTGGCAGAAGCGTTTGAATTCATTTATAACTCGATTACCCCCTCCAGCTGTACCTCCGCGGAACTTGCTGCCTATCTCCAATTTTGTAAACAACTCAATCAGCTGCCAGACATAGCCGACCAGGACAAATATCAGGAAATATTGACCAATTTTACCGGAATGCTGGTCAATGCCCTGATTGATAACTGGAATTGGCCGTATCGCGTCCGCGATGCTGTAGGTTTGCTTAACAAAGCTGAGCAATATGTCATTATGCAAAAAGGGCGTCAGAATTTGGCTACCTTAAGCACAGTTTCCCAATTAAAAGACAGCTTCGTCCTAAACTGGGAAAATACGCTTCCCTCCTGTTCCAAGCAAACGATAGATGAGCTTATAAAAATTAAGCAAACTTATCTTTCGGATTTGCCAAACTGGCTTGAGCAACTTCCTTATTACCAGCAGGTTTTTTTCCTTACTTCACCAGAGACCTGCACGACAGTGACCCAACTCAATAGTGAAAATAACGATATCATTGACTTATGGCGATCGAAGACCTTAAGTAATGATGATTATATAGCCATCATTGATGGATATAGCATTGATGGAACCAAGAAGAAAAAGCCGGACTGGTATCGCGAGTTGCCTGGGAACCGCAAGCAGATTCTTCGCTCCTTGCTAATTTCCGAAGGGAATAATAAAGAAAAGGTGGAGCAAAAGCTAAATGATTTGACAAAAAAGCTCTGCGAAAAGAGTGATGAAGCAACTGCTGCGCTGATTAAAAAAATTCGCGGTTTACCCAGCTGGTTTGTTAAATTACCCTTGAGCGAGCAAAAATTACTCAAAGCGGCGCTCGATAAAAGCGAAAATGTTGCGGATGTAGTTCATTTTTTGCCGAGCCGCTTGCGAACAATTCCTGGCTTAGCCAACCTCGCCGAACATAACTGTGCTATTCTGGATACCAACTGCAATGTAAAGAAACAATTTGGACCCAAGCTGCGAAGCAGCCATCTGGCTTCCCGTGATGTTAAATCACAACCTGAGCCAATCGGCCAATTGCATGCCAGACGAAATTATGCACAGATCCTAGAGATAGCCAAGACTCGATATGAAAAGTATTCCATTCTAATCCAGACTTTAATCAGCCCTGTGCCGGGGGCTGAAGTGGTCGACGTGCCGGATGAGTATCTGGATAGAATGCGTGAATGGGTTATCCAGAATAACTCTTCGCATGGATTCACGGTTTATACGAAAAACCATCCCTATAATGTGGCGAAGCGATTTATATGGACCGGGGCTAGCGATCCTGACTGTCTTGCACTGCTTGCTGCCGCAAAAGCGGTAACACCAAAAAAGCCTGCGTTGGAAAAGCTAATCAGGAGTTATGAAGCTACCCTTAACTCCGGGTTCCTCACAACCAACTTGCGGGATTACACTGGCCGAGAATTATCCCTAAGCTCCTACGAACACTTATTAGTTGAGCATATTGGCGGTGTCAGCTATGGATCCTGCGTAAGCGGGAAGGATAGGAAGGCTCTGGAAATTATTCATTCGGATGCAATGCAGATTTATTATGAAATTTATAATGAATGGCCGCAATTTAACGAGTTCAACAAGGATAAGCGTGGCAATTTTGTGGATATTGTGTCGGATCTTTATGTAACTCGCCATGCGCATGAGTTTGCCGATGAAAATGCACCGGGTACGGAAGGAATTAAAACACCTGAAAACTATTACCCGGCAGACATTGCCGCGGCGATTCAGAAAAAAATGGATCCGTTTAAAAATTCTCTGGCCTGTGATGATAAGAATGCCACCAATAATGAAGTGAAAAAAATTGCTAAATTCAAACAAGGATCATCTAAATATGTCCCAGATGGCAATAAAAATCATTTGATTTTCAATGGCTACTCTTCCTGCCTGATTGCTGCACAACGACTAAGTTCGGAACAGCAAAAAAAACTCTTAAATGAGATCAGAACATTAACTGGTGAAACGGACTTTTGGAAAGAGAAGCGCTATGCCGTAGGCAAAAATATTCCTTTTTTTAATCGAACAAAATATGTTAATGCGATGCCGGGAGGAATTGATTTTATGTATAAAGCGACTGGCAGGCAGGATAATCTGACCCGGATTCTGGCTGAAATTTATTTTAATCTGGAAAATCGCCCTGATGATCCCAATCGCGATCCTGTAACATTGGATGTTTATAATGCAATTCTCGATCTAAGAAAAGCAAACCCGGCTGATAACGTTTATCAAAATAGCCTGGATAGTATAATTAAAGTCAGGAATATGGCATTTGAGGCTAACCGCTTAATACCGGTCTGCTAAATCCGAATCCCCGCGGCGAAGACTGCGGGGCCCATGTATGAGCTCTGTTATGGGTCCCGCGGTCTTCGCCGCGGGAATTCGGATAGGTCTTTGCCGCGGGAATTCGGGTAGGTCTTTGCCGGGAATTCAGTGGTCTCCGCTTTACCTGAGGCCCAGCAGACTCTCCAGCCCATAGACCATGTGATCAAGTTCCATCACCTTTTGGCAGGACAATAATAAACCCGGCATAAAAGCACTTCGATCGATGCTGTCATGGACAATGGACAAGGTTTCTCCCTGGCTGCCAAAAATGACCTGCTGGCGGGCCAGAATACCCGGTAAACGAATTGAGTGGATGGGAATTCCTTCGCATTGGCCGCCGCGGACACCGAGAATGGACTCCTGAGCCAAAGTCTCTGTTTCAGGGCCAGGCTGTCGGAATTGCGCGATCATTTCCGCAGTTTTAATAGCTGTTCCTGAGGGGGCATCAAACTTCTGTTGATGATGAGCCTCAATGATTTCAACCTGCTGGAACAGTTTGGCTGCCTGCGCTGCGAAATGCATCATCAATACAGCCGCTAATGAAAAATTGGGAACGATGATGCCGCCAAGTTTCAGTTCGGCAGAGAGTGTTTGCAATTCTTCAATCTGTTCGGGCAGCAAACCGGAGGTGCCAATAACAGGGTGTGCGCCGGCGCTGATAATTGTCATTGTATTTTTATAAACAGAATCAGCGCGGGTCAGGTCGATCACAATTGTTGCCTGAGTTTCTGCAATCGCTCTTTCAAGATTGTCTTCACGGCCAAGCGCTGCTGCCAACTGGAACTCAGCTTGGGCCTGAATTGTTTCACAGGCAAGACGCCCCATTTTGCCTGAGGCGCCATTCACAATAACCCGAGTGGTCATTTATTCTCCTTGACTATTTTTTTCCGCCTTTCTTGCCTGTTTGGCCTGTTTCTTGACTTTATAATTTTCCCGAACGACTCTCAGTGCCCACATACTTGCAGGAAGCCAGCCAAAGAGGGTTGCCTGCATGACCAAGGCTACAATTGCCCCGCCGGGGTTGTCATAGATTAATAATACCAGCCAGGGAAAAAAAAGTGCTAATAAAGACATTAACCATCTCATGGACTATATCCTAACGCTTGGGTTCCCAACTTATTGAGTATTATATACTGAGGGATAGCATTTGGCGACATCAGCTCAAATCAGCCGGCCTGGCATTTTTTATCACAATTCGAAAAAGCAGTCTGAATGACAAACGGCTTAAGGCGAAAATATTCTTGGTAAAATAGACATTTTATTGATCATTAAGGGTATTTTTTGGGTAATTAAAATTTACTTTTAATTTTTTGTTTTGTAGAATGGCTCCCTTCCTCGCGATTAAATCAACGATTGTTGATGGCCGAGGTTATTTTTTCAATTCTCGAATCATTATCCACTCAAGGTATCATAATGAGAAGACAAGAGCTTCATCCACGAACAGCGGTGATCAACAAATCACAGAAAAATCAATCAAAAAAATCACGCAATCAGGCTCTGGCATGGCTTAGTGAGCAATTCCCTCAGACTTTTGACAATACTCAGCGTATCCGTCCGTTAAAAAATGGTATTATGGACGATATTCTTGCTTATGCAGACCAGGCTAATGAGGCTGGAATATCCCGCAGCAAATTGCGCGAGGCGGTGGTTATTTTTACTCGCCGTCTGGATTATCTGGCCTGTCTCAAGGCCAGGGAAATGCGGGTCGATTTACAGGGCAATCCAACCACCCAGGTAAGCGAGGAAGAAGCAGAGCGGGCGGCTGCAAAAATTAAAAAGCGGGTTGAGAAAAGCGTACGCAATGCCAGGAAATTACAGACAGTAAAACCGGTACTGTCATCTTCCGCAAAAATGGAATCGATCAAATCGCCAAGCAGCCATTACACACATTATTCATCCAGCTACGATTACAACCAGCCCGGCGAGCGCCATTATTCGTCACCCGCTCAACAGACAGCCAAATCCGCTGCTGATATTATTGTTAAACACAAGACGGTGAAGCAATATGATCCGGATGCTGTTGCCAGGCTTAAGGAAAAATTAGGTATTTCGCGAAAGGAAGAGCAAAAGGAAGTGGCTGATTAAACAAAAATCGTTTTAACCAAGAAGAGGTCGTTATGAAGTTATCGGTTTCAGGGAAGCCCGAGCAATCCGCGGGTAATATCGATATTACGCTGACTGAGGAATCGCCAACTCATGTAGCCTACAGCGGAACTACAGAGACTTCTTCTGGGGTAGAAAGATTAAACGCTGCTGTTCACAAGAAAGATGATCTCCAATTATTGGCTCGAGGTGGAAATGGCCATGATGGCGTGAGGGGCGCCAATGGTCGAGACGGCAGGGATGGCAGAAAGGGAGCTGATGCCACAGCGTGCATGGATGCTGGTCCTGGTGAAAATGGTACAGATGGTGAACCCGGACAGACTGGAACCGACGGCGGGCCGGCTGGTGATGGCGGTCATATTAAAATAACGGTCGGGGATGCTGATTTAGCCCTGTTAGGGATCATTCGAGAAACTGACGTATCAGCAGGGACTCCCGGAAAAGCAGGAAGCCATGGAAAAGGCGGCAAAGGGGGGCGTGGCGGTCAGGGGGGGGATCAATACATGGAATATGGATCTGATCACCATCACCATCATGACAGCCACCACCACTACCATCCTCATCATGACATGCCGCACTTTATATACAGGCCACAGGGAAGCAATGGGGAGTCTGGTAAAGACGGCTTTACACCCACTACTCCTTTACACCCTGGCAAACCGGGCGTAAACGGAACGGTTAATTATTACATTACCTCCCAGGGGCGCGTCCAATCCACACATAGCGAACCGTATCATTTAACAATGGCTTCGCTTAAGCTCCAATCGGAGCAACAAAGCGGTTTGTTTGAACCCGGTGATACTGTGTATGTAACCACTGAGGTTTACAATCAGGCATCGACGATGCCTTCACCCATTGAAGCAATGCCCGTTCGTCTGGCAAGGGATCCTGTGTTAATGGAAAAAACAGCGGGAGAAGTTGCGGGTAATATTCCCGCCGGAGGGGTGGCTGATAATCAACTGAAACCATTGAGCTTTGTAATCGATGACCCGCTAATTCCCGAGGGATATTGCAGTAAGCCCTATGTACAGAAAGCGACAGTAAGTGCTCGTTTGATGAATACCAGGCTCGACCGTCCCTATACAGAATCGGCAGCCCAGACTATTGAGATTCGCTATCCAGTGGAATTATTGGACAGGCAAATGCATTATGCTATCGGAATAGATGAGGAATTAAGCCTGGAGCTGGAGGCAAAAAATATATCGCAAAAACCGTTGGGTGCCGAGCTGGGAAGAGATGTTTTCCTGCAGATCATCGCACCTGAATACAATGTTATTGAAGCAAAAGCCGTTCGTAGACTCGAACCTGGCCAATCAGAAAAACTAACTGCCAGGGTTACTATGAATGCGCAACAGCTTTATGGCTCGCAGACGCAATACAAAGCGAACTTGTTGTTGCAGCCTATCGATCGGGATAAATCGGTAAGCCTGATTCAGCAGCAGATATTCAATGTCCAGTTAACTCCCAAATATCAGCTTTCAGAAAGCGGGTTTACCTTGGTTATTAATGCGGAAACCTCTCCTGCTGCGATTCAATACTGGATGGAAGAATTAACCCGCATCGCACAAAAACCCATTGCGGTGTGGAACACTTCTTATTATGGGGCTTTTCCCCTGGAGACTATAGAAAAGTCCTTATTAGCTGAGAATCCCCATGGCACGGTGGTCGTTCTGGATAATGAATACACTGCAGCGAATGGAAAAAAAGTCAGAAATAGCGAGTTTGTCAGCAAAGATAATTTACTTCATGCCGCCCAGGTGCACGATAGTTCAATAGTAATCGTAGGTGAAAATAAACAGCTGCCGGAATCCTACAAATCCGATGAGCCTGTATTATTTTGGCCAGAACCGGTAAAGCATTATACATCCCTGGACTCTTTGGTGCAGGATTTATTGCTTGATAAGCCTGAAGATATCAGTCATGCCAAAGTAACCCTTCCCGCCGAGACTTTTTTTTCTGTGAGCACCCCTGAGCAGGTATTAGCGCGGGTCAGAGAAACACTTGAGAAGAGTTTCCCTTATCGGGATTATCATCTGAAGGTGCAAAGAGCGGGTAATTCTGCCAGTCGTGTAATCGTTGAAGTCAGACGCCTGGCAGATAAATTGGACGCTCAGGTTAAAGCAGTTAATCTTAACGCCTCGCAGATGCTGGATCCTCAAAAAGCAGCTTCCACAAACCAACGGACATTGATTAAAGCGCTGCCCTTTAGCCAAAAACTGGGATTATTCATGAAAAGCGGTAATCCCTTTCATCAGCATCTAACCCAGGCCATTATTAGCGATCTTTTAGCCGAGCAGACCCTGGTCAGACAAAGCAAAACCTATGGGTCATGGTGGGATTTAATCAATGGACGCTATCGTCCTGATTATCGTAGCGAACTCAAAAAACTGAACCAGCTGGTGTCCTGCCTTCACACCATGGCTTTGCAGGGACAGCTGTATAATGCGCAAGTCTGGGTGCCAATGGTGATACAGGTTTTAGCACAAATACAGTACCAGGTGCGCCAGCAGACCACATTCTGGTCCCGCCTGGCTGATTTTTTTATCAGCCAAACCAATGAGGAAATCAACCGCAGTACCCGTGCACTTTGCAAACAGGCGCTTGCTTCTTATAGTCAGATAACCCAGGCTCCTTTGAATAGTCTAGAATCACATCTCGACAACCAAAGCCATCGCCTGGAGTTTGAAGACAAACTGGAAAAATACATCAACCGCCTGGATGAGGCTTTGCGTCGAAGAGGTTGCTTTTTCAATACCCGGCAGTGTCAGAATGAAAGGGCTGCGGCCCAGGCTTTGCTGCTTGTATGCAGGCGGCAGCTAGCTCCTGCAACACTTGAGAATCTGGAGTTATTGCATAAAGGCAATTTAAAATCCTTTTTCAGGGAATTTACCGCATTATACCCCGAGCTACAGGAACATAACGAGCATCATCCTGCTTATGTGTAAAGAAAAACCCCGGTTTTCCGGGGTTTTTTATATAACAATTTCCAGCTGGCTGGAGTTATTTGCTCTTGGAACTGCCGCCTTTGCTGCCTTTACCAGACTTCAAAGAGCTTTTGCCTTGGCCGCCATGGGAGTGTTCACCACCTTTTTTACGATCAGCCTGAGTCAGGTTAGAACCTCGTCCACCGCCTTGATTTTGAGTAGCCATAATAAACTCTCCTTGTTATTTATCATAGTTAGAATAAATGGTTCATTGAGTATGAAAACAACTCACCATTTAAAATTAGACCATCTCACCGGGATGTCAAACTTACGATAATCAATCTGCGCCATTACCGGCTTCATTTTCATTAAAGTGTATTTTCTGCCCACCATTTATAGGCCCCGCGGTCAAGCCGCGGGGATTCGAATGCAGCTTCCCGCGGCTGACCAACCCCACCCCACTGCATCGAACACCCCGCGACACCGCCTACGCAGAATCCCCGCGACACCGCACACGAATCCCCGCGGCTTTGACCGCGGGGCCCATTCTTTCACACTGCACTTAAATTAATCAGCTATGATTAATAAGAAGCCATTGCGCGTTTTGTTTATGCAGGTGATACTATGTTCGGAAAAGTTGATAGCACAATTCGAGATTTAGAGAAAAAACAGCAGGCGTTAACTGAGCAGGCAAGTGTTCTGCAAGCCGAAGTTAGGAGGCTGCGGGAAAATATTTCGGCTATGGAGAGACCTAAGGAAGATGTTAATCGCCATAAAGCGGAAATCGAAAAAACGCTTAGAGAAATTGCCGCTTTGCAAAAAGAGTTACGTGGTGAGCTCAATAAAGTAACTAATAAAACCAGTGAGATCAAATCAGCCGCTTCAGAACTTTCTACAGTTTCCCCGAGTGAACCTGCGGCAGCTATACCCAGCGCTCCTCCTGCCCCGCCGGCTCCTCCTGCGCCACCCAAGGCACCGCCGCCCCCCATGATGAAAAAAGCGTCACCCAAGCCGCAGACCGCAGCAGTGGCGAAAGCGAAAGAGCCGGCAAAGCCAAGTACCGATCCGCGTGCTGAAATGCTGGAAAAATTAAAGTCTGGCGTCGTCTTGAAAACCCAATCAAAAGAAGGGCCGGTTGAGAAAAGCAGCGAGCAGCTGGCGCAAGAGCGGGAGGCAAAGATCCAGCGCTATGAGTCCAGTATCAAAACAAAGCAAGCTGATATTGAACGTCTGATGAAACAGGTGGAGGAAATGTCAGCCAAATTAAAAACCGCAGAAGCCAGCAAAGGAGAGTATGAGCAGGCACTCGAAGGCCAGACTGTATTGCTTGAACAGATATTGCAAAAAAAACAGGGCATGGAAGAGAAGCTAAAAGATGTAAAAGTAAAAGTAGGAACAGTGCTAAGTCAGTTGGATGAGAAAAGAAAGGCTGAGGAGGCTGAGAAATTAAAAGCAGCTGAGGAAAAGGCTGCGGAAATAGCCAAAGCAGTAGTACAGCCTGATGTAGAGCTTGCGGATGCCAAAAAAGCCGCTCCGCCGCCGCCACCCCCACCTCCAACAGCCCCTCCGCCTCCGCCAATGGGACTTAGGCAGAAAGCTAAAGTTGCAGAAGTCGAATCACCGGGAGGTGTAGCACCTGTAGTCAATAAAGCGCCGCCTGCACCCCCGCCACCCCCGCCACCGGGTATTAAAAAAGAACCTTCTGTTAAGGAAAAAGAACAGGCGGCCAGCACAGCGTCAGCTGATGCATCTGCTAAAAAAGAGCCGCCTGCCGCAGCACCGGCGGCTTTTGATGTAGCTGACATTCAACGAAAGGCAAAAGAGGCATTAAAGAGGCAGGAGGCAAATGCAGTAAAGGCCTATGTTGTTGATCAACTGATTGATTTAGTGCTAAAAGTTGGTTCGGAAGATCTCAGCGACGTCGATTTTGAAGCCAATCAGCAGCAAGTGGTGGATATATTGGGGGAGGAGGGATTTACTCAATTGAAGGGTAGTCTCCAAACTGAAATAAGGCAATTACCCAAAAGCACGGACAATATTCTGGCGCGAACTCTGCTCAACAGACGAAGAGCGATGGCTGACGAAGACGAGCAAGTGGACACATTTGATATGCATGCGCTAAGAAAAAACAGAGATGATGGCAAGATAAAGCTGGCTGTCGAAAAGTTTATTAGTTTTGAGCCGCAACGAGAGAGCAAGTTACTGGAAGTCGGTAAGATGCTTAAGCATCAGGAGGATGAAGTCGATCGCAAGCTTGAGGAGGCGCGGAAGCTGGCGGATGCCCAAATGATTGTGGAAAGAGCCAGGGAACTGGAGGAAAAACAACGCCAGGCTGAAGAGAGAAAGGCCCTTGAAGTACAAACCAAACTGCAGGCAATGGGTGTGAAACGGGGAGAGGTTGATCAGCAGGGAGTGAAACAGGCTGAGGCTGAAAAAAAACAGGTTATCGAGGAGGTTTCAGCTAAAAAAAGCGACCTGCAACAAGCGGACAACTTCATTTCCTCTTTGGATGAGTTATTGGATAATAAACTATTGGAATTGCAAGAGGCCGAAAGTTTACGCGTAGCTGCGCTGGAAGCAGCCGCATCTGCACCGCCTGCAGAAGAGGTTCAGGCTGCTGCAGTACCCGTTGAAGTTGAGGTGGCCCAGCCAGAGGAGTTGCAAACGGAAGCCTTAGAGTCTGTCAGTGAATTACCTGCAGCCGAATCACTATCAATTGCCGCTGAAGAGGTTCAAGCCGTATCTCAACCAGAATTCAATGCCGATAGTGTAGCGATGGGAGAGCCAAGTATCGCAGAGGAACCAGAAGAGGTGCCGATTGTTGAGCCTGTAAAATCTGCTCCGCCGGGATTAAGCCCGGCCGAACGGGCGAAACGCGAGGCCATGCTGTCGCAGTTCAATTTTGATAAGCGCCTGCAGTCAATTGCCAGTAAGGCGCAGCTTTTGTTTAAGCAGGGTCATAATGAAGCAGCCAATGAGGCGCTATCAATCTGTACTAAATTAGTAAATGGCAAGGAAGACTTTTTAAATACTGCAAACCCAATCAGTGCAAAGCAGTTCATTGAAATCGGCAATGAGGCGATGAGTCCCAGCAATACTAAACATCTCTCGCAATCAAGAGGGAGATTTTGGGATGCCATCATCAAGTTTAAGCAAGTCCTTAGCGATGCTTTATCCGGCATTTCACCTTTCGAGTCGAGTAAGAGTTCTGCAAAGCGTATTGAAGAGATGCGTGATACTTTAAAAATGATTAAGACTGACGGCATGACTGACAAGGAAGAGCATATTAAAGCGACAGGTCCGGGCATGGGAGGATAAATAAGCAGCAGCCTTGTAGCTGGGCTGTAAAGCCCAGCAACCATTGTTGGGCTTTACAGCCCAACCTAGCTTACTCGAGGACAGTTCTTGCCTCCAGTGGTTGCTCTGCTTTGGCGTACAAATGGCCGAGTAGGGAGTCAGAGCGCATCAGTACTTCATCCACCAGGGTTTTAAGATGCCCAGGCAGAAGCGGGCGATGCTGTTTTAAAAGCGCGATTGTGTTTTGCAATCGACCGGCTTCCAGGCCTTCTGCATCATGCTGGTTCACAAAGGTATAGAGATGTGCTCGCAAGTCAGCACAGGCCTGTTTTTCCCTCGCACTAAACCAGTTGCCAATGCGATACATCAACTGCTTATTACGCTCGTCTTCAGGAGGCAGATATGCGGATTGATAATGCAGATTCAAGGCATCCCAAAGTTGTCTGGACAAATCAATGACATCGCGCTGGCATCGTTCCTGATAATTCTGAAATCGTTGAATGGCACTCATATCCTGGACCCAGTGACGCACTATTTCATCTTCCATCTGGTTCAAGGTCGAGAATAACCGGCTATGACCACTACGGTTCAGCTTTTGTCTCCTTTGCGCATTCTCCCGAAAATCCGCTTCCATCGCGTCAATTCGGGTTTGTCGAATAATTTCCAATACCGCTTCATAACGGCTTTGTGGGCCATGAGCCGCGCCCTCAAACTGATTGCGTAATTGTTCTGTCAAGTTCTGAATTTGATCCTTCCTTCCCTTCGATTTAAACCAGGCGCCATGGTAATTAGACACTAGTTTATGCAGATTATTTTGCAAGGACTGTAGATTGTCCCTGCTGTCCTTTTGCTGATGCAAGCGGCTTAAATCCAGATGAGCTTGACCAATAACACTCAACTCCTCGGCAAGACCAAGTAAGCCCCTCTGCTGTGTAACATTCAGGTCGCGTTGCAAAGAAAGGCCTGCGCGGGGTTTAGCAGCCAATAAGCGTTTAGTTTCAGCGATGTAACAATCAAATCCCTGTTTTAACAAGCCCAGATTGTCCTTTGCTGTCCATTGGAAAGAATGATTATCCAGCGCTGGCAGCTTTTGCTGTCCTGTGACGAAGGCCTGGTGATTCAAAAGATGCATCAATATAACTCGATGATTCTGCGCTGTTTTGGAGCCATTGTTAAAATGGAACTGGGACGATTCTTTGAGCGCTTGTTTCATCAGTTCCGGATTGCCATGAGACGTTTTGGCGTGATCATAGAACCATTTAATCATTGCATTAACCGGCTGGCGCTGGCCATCTTGAACGTGTTTTGCGAGATAATCCGCCAGATCATTAAACAATACTTCTCTAGCAGACAGCGCATTGTCACCTTCCATCAAACTCATTGCATACAATGCGGCGTCATCACTGTAGGAAGCATTTCTGAATCGATCGACACCCATCATTAAATGGTTTAAGTCCGCTGGTGTTTTGATCCGGGTGCCTGCCGTCTGCAGCAGCAAACAGGTCAAATTAAGCAGCCGGTTGGCGGTAATCGCGGCAGTTTCGGCATATTCCAACAACGAGTGAATCACTCGGGGATTGGCTTCCAGTTGATGCGGATGCTTTTCAAACACTGCCAGTAACAGGGTCAGTTTATCTGCAGGAAGTGCTGCAAGACGCTGATTAAAACCTGCTTTTTCCTGCTGGCTCAGTTGTGCTGTTGATTTTAAAAGCTGGACAAAGGTATTCAGGCCGCTGCACCAGAGCGAGAAACTGTCTGAAGCGGGATTGAGTTGTAATGCGGTGTTAAACAAGTTGCTCGTCCACTTTCCATCAAAGGAGTTGAGATTCAGCTCATGCCTCAGGGTTTGTAATGAGAGCAGTCTATTTTCCTGTCTCACTATGCCGTCTAAAGCTGCTCTTGCCTCCGGTACTTGCTGAATCAGCGACAAATACCAGCGGTTAGCAACTATGAGCTGTCCTGGATCCTCTTCCTGATATTGCCTGAGATACTGCCCATAGTTTTCAAGAAAAGCATCCACTTGTGCGCTAAAATCGGGTAATTTCCGCCAGTCTTTAAATAATGCTGATAAATACTGCAAGCATTGACCCCTTTCCTCTGCAGAGAAATGGTACTGGGACCACAGCGCTTGCAGATTGTTCCACTGCTCCAGTTTTAGCAAGGAAAGGAAACTGGCAGGCATTTGGGTCAGGCTCAGCAAGCTTTGTATCCAATCGTTATCCTGGGCAGTAAGACAGCCATCGATGAGTGGTTGAATTTGCGATAATGCGGGGTATGCGGCCATTTGCTGCCATAGCAGCTGAATATCCTGACGATATTTTCCATCGGCAACATTCCACCAGCGCTCTGTTTTCTTCAGCAGGTTTTGAAAGCTGTTCCAGTGTTGTTGATCGCCAAATGTGGTCATTAGGATGGCAAAATTATTGAGAAACGATGTTTTCTCTTTCTCTGAAAGAGAGATTAACAGGCGTTCGCAAAGAACAAGTGCGCGTATCCTTTGTGTGGACGCATTTTTTAAGGATTTCTGCAGATTAGCCAGTATGCTTGTTTCCTGGCCTGGACATTGCGTTGCCAATCGCCACAGGATTGCATTTGTGTCATAACTCATGGCCACGCCGCTAAGCCTGGCGGGCAAAGTCTCTCTGGCACTATGAAGCAGGCTATCAATCCCGGCGATATAATCCTGTCCCCAGTTGCTTTGTTCGGTACGGGTAAATCGGGCCAGATAGGCAATCAAGGGAAGGATTGCTTCCACCTTATCCCTTGCTCTAACCAGGCTTGTGCTATACAACCATTCCTCAATACCATCCTGGAGGGCAGGCATCAGGCAATTCATTGATGCCAGATAGGTGGCGCGAATGTCGGCTGGCAAATCATCGAATAAACTGTGGACAGCTGGTTTTTCAGTGATTTCTTTGCTTGTTTGTTTGAAGGATTTTGAAGGCTGGGCAATCTGAATCAGGCGGATAGCCAATTGATCCATAAATTCCCGTACTGACTGGAATTGGGCAGCCTGTCGCGTAAAATCAACTAACTCTTCCCTATGCCTGGCCAGGGCGTTGAGTTGCGCGGGAATTTCTGCCGATAGCTCCCGGTCTTTTTCAGCAATGGGTAATACGGCCAGAATAGCGCCCAGTTGCGCCATGCAGGCTGCCTCAAATGTCCCTTCTTGCTTAACCTCCGGTTCAATCAACAAGTTAACAGCCGGATAAGCTTCCAGTTTGAAATCGGCTATGGAGTGGTCTTTTTTCATTTGCAGGTAAATCACATGCAGACTCAAGGCTCGTTCGCGGATTTTCTCTTCAATCATCCGTATTTTATCACCCGGCGATAGCTCCCGGCTGGTGATGCTTAACCAGTGTTTGTCCAGTTCAATCATTGATTGAGTTAAGTGATGAGTCAGCTCAGAGGCTTGTGCAGGTTCAGTGAAGGTACTGACCAGCCTCATTGCCCAGTTGGAGAATTGCGCTATACCTGCACGGTATCCTTGATTGGCAATGTTTTGCAGCGTGAATAAATATTCTCGCAAAAACATAACGCGGTAATAGGCCTTTTCATTAGTATTGCGTCCTTCCGTTTCTCTGAGTGCACGTTCCAGTGCATCCTCTGGAACGCCCGGAGTTTTTGCAATCAGGGATTGCAGCACTTTCTCTTCAGCCTGTACTTCGCTTTCCACATAAAATTGAAAAACCTCGCCTTCTTCCCCATTACGGGCTGTACGTCCGCCTTTCTGCTTCAGATCGTTAATATCGCCTGCATCATAGAGGAAGACTGCTTCAACGCCGACATTGTCTCCGCGGCCGAATCCTGAGGCGACCAGGGCAATCCCCTGTTGCTTTTTGCCGTCCTGCCAATTTTCCTTCTTCTGTTTTCTTTGAAGTACTGCTCTGCTGCTTTCATTGTCTTCATTGGTATAGAATATAATATTAGCCATTTCTGCTTCGCTCAGTACTCGGCTAAGCTTCTGTTTCAGCAGCAGAACCTGCTGATCACTTTTACAGGAAAACAGGATGGATTGTTTGGCGGTCATGCATTTTCGCAGTTGATAAACCATTCCCTGCATGCGTTTTTCGTCACTGGTGTAAAATTTGGGCTCATGCCAGTTGCGTAAGTCATGCTGGTTGGTACACACATGGAGAACAGTTGTGCCATGACTGTGATAGAGATCCTGGGCCTGTGAATTGGAGACTGTTCCGGAGAATCCTTCCCACTCTCCCCACAGCTGATGCAAATGCCGGCCAGCAATCTGCGAACTGATAATATTACTTTCAGCGTGGACATGATAATTTTGCGCTTCATTGCGAGCTTTTGCTTCGGTGTTGAGCCTGACAGCAAGTAACTGGTGAACGCCGGCACTAAAGGTTGAGCCAGGCATTTTCTGGTTATCAGTGGAGAGCGGAATGATTTCTTTCATCAGATAGGAGGCATCCCCCACCTGAATGTTTTCCTCGCGTACGGTGAAGCCGATACCGCGTTCAAGTGTATGCGCTTCATGGGCGGATTGCAGCCAGCGCACCAGTTGCAGGCCGTCTCTGGCCAACTCGCCGAGGAAGGCTTCCTTGTCTTCGTCCCCATTGGCTTTTTCAACCATGAAGTCCAGGAATAAACGCAGATCCTGGTTCGAAATTTTATCGATAAGTAAATGCTGATGCTGAAGCCGGTAAAATTCATTAACAGCCTGGTAGAACCAGATCATCTGTTTGGGCGTACGGCCAGTGGGGCGGGCATAGTTGTATTCGGTTTTTCGTCCTTCATCAAAGAGCGTAAAATCAATTTCGTCACCGAGTCCGACCCGTTTGTTTTTATCCAGAGGAATCGGCTTGCCCTGATAGCTTTGTTCATCAAGAAACAGGGATAAATCACCGAGGGTGAGATAATGGATTTGGCTATTCACATAGTTTTCACGGCTTGATTTTGGCGTAATATTGCTTGCCGACAGATGTAAATAGGAAAAGAAATCGCTGTAGTCTTTCAGATCGCGCTCTGCCAGGCTGCGTTTAGCGGTAAATACATCAACAGCTTTACCCTGGGCCGCATGATAGGCAGCACGCATGGCCACAAAATGGCTTTTTCCTTCACCCGTTGCCAATTTCAATACCCGTGATTTGGAATCTACAGCAATATCATTGGCCAGTAAGGCAAATTGCTGCGCCAAATGCGGGTATTTACGCGTGGTTCGGCCCAGCGCTTCAAACAGAACGGCCCACATCTGAACTTGCAGAGAATCATTTTTACCTTCACGAAGCCGTTTCGCAAGGCATTGAAATGACTGCGCTAATTCAGGCTGGCTCATTTCATGAATGGGTTTATTGGTTCCTTCAACGCAGATTTCGCCTGACTCCAGCTGTTTCAGTTCAGCAAACATAAGGCTTAAGCGGCCAATTTCAGTCCCGCTAAGTGGACGGGTGAGTTTACCGTCAGTTACCCGCGTTTCAACAAACATACGTTGCAAATCGGGTTGACGGGTTTTGGCGACCTGCTGAAAATCCGCGCGGGTCTCAGGATGCGGATGTTTCAGGAATTGCTCCAGGGCTTCATATAAATCTGGTTTTTTCAGTAAGCGAATCAAATCATCTGCCCCAGGTGAGGGTTGGCGCGGATAGCAGGCCGATAATGCGGCTAATTGTTCAGAGGATAAGGAAGCCAGGCGGGCTATCAGTTTGGGAGCCCTTTGCCTTAATTCAAATTCATAGGTTTCTTTGTTCCTTAAGCCAGGACGTAAGCTACTCCAGGCGATAATGTGCAGGAGCATGGCGCGTTTCTCTTCCTGGGCATCAGCAACACTGGACATCACCTGCTTAAACAAATCTTCTTCATGAGGGTCGGCTGTCATCGCTTTGAGCCAGAGAGCCGTGGTTTTGCTCCAGGTACCTGAAACCGTCATTGAACCAGTATGGTGGTTTAACAGCTGGCTTAATTGTTGAAAACGTTTATTGAGTTCAGAGGTGTTGCGGCTTGCCAGCAGAATTTGCAAGGCGTAGCCGCGGCTTTCAGCTCTGTTTTCAGGAGAAAGCAGATTCAAGGCATCATTCAGTAGCAGGGTTGTACGACTAAACTGGTATTCTTTAATCGCCAGTTGGCATAGCAGGGCTTGCTGTGGACGCGTGAAAATGGTGTTGCGCAAGATTGCTTTCAAAGGAACAACTAACTCAGAAGGGAAGGCTTCCTCAACGCTGTCAATTGATTGCGCCCCTAGAATTTCATTCGACAAAATAACCTGCAGCATATCCAGGGGAAATGCATCCTGATCTTTTTCGGGTTTTAAAACATCAAGCATCTGGCTGAAGTAGCTGGCGCTCCATACACCTGCTGTCGTTTTCTCAAGGATAGCCAATAAAGGCTCGATCTCATTCAGATAGGTACGATTGAGCTGCAGACGGGTAAAAAATGCCAATATAGGCTTCAGCTGTTCGGAGACGGCTTCACCTTCCCGCAATACCACAATACGTTTTTTAAGAAACTCTTTTAGGCGGTACTCATGATCAATAAACAGGCTGAGCGAGGGGCATTCATTGTCAGTAATATGCCTGAATTTGCCCGATTTTGAGTATTTAAAAGCAATGCCCTGATCCGCCAAACTGCTGATGAACTGGTTGCGCAGCTGCGTTCGTTCACCGGGTTTCTGGTTCATCTTCTGAATGCATTCCAGTAGTTGCTGCCAGTTTTGGGGATTCTGCAATGCTGCATTATTGGCCTGGTAATCCACAGATAAAAGATGTTTTATCAACAGGGAAAGCTCATGCTGCACCGCTAGTTTCAATCCGCTCGTAGCATCTATGAACTGCTTGAAATGCTCAGCAGAAAAGGCACCGAACAAAGTCGCGAGTTTGAAAGCTTCGCGGTATAGAAAATCAGGATAATCTTCTTTTTTAAGGGGTTTCGATTCGAACAGGGCAAGCATGTCGTCAAAATGTGCCTGCTGCTTGCTGTTAGCCAGAATACTTAATGATTCCAGCAAGTTTCCTTCAGGATATTGCGCCATCAAATACTGGAAGCGAGGCTGTGTAAGTTCAGCAGCAAATTCTGTTAGGGCCGTAAGGGATATTTCCAGGAGCTGATGGCCGTATTTAAATGCTGCCTTATGTAAATATTGAGCGACCGCCGAAACCATTTCCCTTGGCAGGCCTTGCAGTTGCCCTAAGATATCCTGAATTTGGCGGGAGTCAAATTGGGTATAAAGAAGCCATATCAGTTGATCGCGTGAACTTAAATTTTCATTGGCCAGTTGCCGGCATAAAAAACCATAGTCTTCATAAGTGAATTGCGGGCAGGAGGCTAAAATACGCTGTATTTTCAGGCTTGCTTCTGGCCAGGTATACAGTTTGGCCAAATCAGGACCGTAGGTCGGATCGCCTTTTTTAAACTGGTGTAAGTATAATTCATCATCGAAATATTTAAAATTCTCCTGCTGAATTGCATAATGGACGCCGCCATGGGTCAAGTCCAGTTTGTACAAGGACGTCAGGAATCGTGTTTTCTCATTCTGATTGGGTAAGCTCTGCAGACTGGCAAGAATCCTATCCAAAGCAACAATCATGTTCTGCGGCGGCAGGCGGTTAAATTCATGTCCCGACAATGTCAGGCCCATATCATTCAGGCGCTGAATAAACTCATCAAAGGCCTCCCAGAGAGTAGTCGGATCTTCCCAGGGCACATGGCTTAAATGCTTGTCGCAAAAACTGAGCCAGATTTCGCTGTTTGCGCCTGTCTTGTCTTTGGATAAATGGTTGATCATGGTATCCATTGACTGGAAAAAGGCCACATTAAAAAAGCAGCAGAAATTGTTACTTCGGTTTAAAACAATTCCAGTAAATTTGTCAAAAAATTCAGTGCCTAAGCGATTTTCAATTTGTCGGAACTTGCTCAACAGCAAACCAACCGCCTGCTCACCATAGCGATAATACACTTGGCCAATAGCGCGCAGGGTTGCATCATCCGTCTTACCGCGCCTTGCCCAGTTTAACGTCCATTCAATCAATTGTTCGGACTGGCCGCGAAACAGGATCTTGCAAGCGCTTGGAAGGTGCAGGAGAAAATCAGTTTCTTTTAAATTGAGAAATTGCTGAACTCCATCAACACCCTGATATTGCCAGGCTTGTAAGAATACCAGCCAATGATCAACCACCCGCTTTTCATGTTTTTTGCCAATCAGCTTCGCAGCCTTCGGATTCTCTTTTTTAAATTCTTCCCAGGCTTCATGATACGCTTTTGGGGGTTGCATGGCTTCAAATAATATCAGGCTTTGAAAATCCACTGCGCTTTTAAGTGCGGGAGCTGATGCCTTAAGATAAGCCTCGACATTGAATTGGCGGAAATCCCCTTCCCATAACTCAGCTTCAGGTGTGCTGACATACAGGATGGGTGTCAATGGCGTGCTGACACCGCTGACGTATCCGATTTCCGGGCTGTAACCAAGAATAAGCTGCCCATCTTTAGAACGCTGTGCGTAGAAGCCTTTAGCTGGATTGGATAAGTTAAAGCCAGAAGAAACACGCGTGTGATGATGAAGCATCATCTTGGCTGCTTCCTGGGTCATCGAAGCAATCACCTCACGCCCGGCAACTTTGGGCATAGCGTTGATCCAGGTATGAAAAAAGCCTTGTAATTCCGTCTCAGTGTCTGATTGCCAAAGGCTTGCAAACTTCTTAGGATCACAGTGGTTTTCTTCTTTGAATTTTCGATAGTAGTCGCCTAACACACGGTCGATATTGTCATAAGTAACCAGTTCGCTGCTAATGGGTCTTTCCAGCAGCATATTTAACATCTTCTGTTGTTTCTGCTGGATTTGCCGGTTTTGCTGAATTTCCTGTTGCTGCTGCAATTGTAGCTGGACAGCACCTCCGCGTGTCAGGGGCCAGGGGCCTATGTCGGATTCTGGTAACCTCAGATGGATGTCATGCACCGCAGGCTTTTTGTGGTTCTTGTTTTTGCTGGATTTAGTAGCAAAGTCTTCGAACTCACTACTGTCCTTGATTTGCTGAGAGAGCGCAATACCCTGTTTCTTGTGGCGATTCGTTAAAATGACATTATTGAGTTGGCGGTAAAGTAATCGCAGCTCGCGATATTCTTCGCCTGTGTTCTCTTTTTCTTCCAATTCAGGGATGACAATCAGCCCTGTCCATCCTTCCTGATTGGCTTGAATGGCCAATTGCTTCAAAAATCCGCCAAATTCATCTTGATGGCGCAGGCAATCAGTCAATTGAATACGGTTAAAATCGGTCTGGCTATTTACATAAGTGATCAGTTCCAGGTATTTCTGGTTATATTGCGGTTGGAAAGCGGCACCCAACTCACTAAATGGGAAAGCATGGCCATGCCGTAGATGATTTAACAGCAATTCCAGATAGTCATTCATCTCATCGGGCTGGCAGGCAAGATAAAAAGCAGGCCGGTTTTTGCCGTAAACACCAATTAAATGCTGGAGCAATTGCGGGTCGCCCAGATAATCCAATACGGCCTGCAATCCTTTAAGGCCCATTTCTTCTACACAGCGTTTAAAGAATTCATGTTGCTGCTTTGGCTTTAGCAGGTCGGCATGTTCATTAAGATGGTAAAGCCAGTACTTCGCTGCCCGCTTCCAGTAGAAATCAAACATGGGCGGTAAATAGCCATTCTCTTTCAACCAGCGGTTTCTTGCGAGAACTGGAAGCAATTCTTTTTTTAATTCTTTCAGCGAATGGTTATCATTCACCACTAACTCGGTTACAAAAGCATTGTCCTGCATCATGCTGACAATCTGCTGTTTTTCCTGGGCATCCAGTTGAAATTTGGCGGGTAAATGAATATTAAGCAGCGGTTTTTTGGCGCGTGCACGAAACAGGGTAAGCACCATGGCGGTGGCCAAGTCTGCTTCATGTGGCCTTGATGCCGCGGGATTACGTTTTAAAAAACGGAAAAGAAGAGGGTCGGTGTGGGTATCACTGCAAGCTGCCCGATGCACATCTTCCAGCCGATCGCAATCAATCATTTCCGGCACAGTCAGTCTAGCCTGGTCTTCATCGCCTGTCAGAAGAGTTGGGGAACCATATTTGCCTAATGTATGGGCGAATCGCGGGACTTTTGAACGAAAACCAAGATTTGAATAGTGCTCAAATTGATTGTCGGTTAATCGTCTTCTGCCGACAACTTCAATCACCCTGGCGAGGTTATTATAGGGAATAGCTTCGCCTTCAATTTGATCAAGCGTTGCAAAACCGGCCATGCGAAATAAGCTGAAATTGCCCCATAACTGACTGCCTGCAGCCGGATCCCGGCCCTGTCGGCCATAACGGGCATCAATAGTGGCTCGTAGTTCAGGGGTAAAATATTGCTGATATTCGTTGTTGACAGATCTAAAATGAACTCCGCCGGCGTCCGCACGGAAAATGGTAAGCGCGTAATCACCAAAAATGACATTAAAATCGGCATCGGTATCAAAATTCCAGCCATGGGTTATGTTTTGATCAAGCCAGGCGATGGCACTATAGCCAGTGGATTCAAGGCTGTCGGCTTTTCCAGGGCTAACATCGGTGAACAATCCAATCCGCTCTTCCAGGGCGCGGCGTTCACTTTGCAGCAGAGGCGTTTCACAATAGACTCTTGGGTTCTTATGATCCTGGAGATTGATGACCCCCCATTTGGGAGTTCCTTTTAAATCCAGATTGAGATTGATGACAATTGCGCGGCTATTTTGCATAAACTTCTGCATATCGTTTTTCTGCACACTGGCGAGATTCAATACCGCTATATCAGTATCCTGTGTGCTTGACCTTGAGCTGCCTGTATGCCGCTCATGCAGTCTTTGCAAAAAGTATGTAATACGTAACATATCCAGATACGTGACTGCTTCGCCTACTTGTAAACTGCCGGTTGCAACTTTCTCCTGAAAGCCCATCTGATTTGAAGGAGTCTGATCCTGTGGCGGAACAAAAATAAGCTGACTTAAAAAACGGTTTCTCAGCGCAAAATCATTGTGGAGGATTGTGTATATCTGATTGGCGATCTGGCTGACCGTATAGAGGTCATTATGCTCAGTAGCGCGTAATTGATTGACAAGCTCGGAAAAAAATTGAATGTAACTGCCATTACGCTGGCCATTTTTTAGTTCGTTTTCAATAATATCCAAATTAAATAAACTGGGAAAATGCTTTTCAATCGCTTCGACAATTACTTCAAAATTATCAAATGGAAACGCTTGCTGTAACTTGGGATATTGCTCTGAATACATAAACCAGCCTCATGATTGGAAACTGGTGGTATTGTAAGCACTTTTCCTTAACCAATTATTAAGGATTTTTTGACCTGTATTGTTTAATGGAAATCTGCAACAATAGTGCTTTCCAATAACTGTCAATATTGTATGAAATTGATTCGTTTTTTTCTTTTTCTTTTCGCCGCCAAACTACAGGCGTTTTCCTGTTATGATTCGAAGAATATTCACCAAAAACCAATAGAATTTACTAAAAAACGAATTGAACTTAGCCGGCTTTATCAGTCGACACACTATGGAATTGACTCTTCTTCCATTGAGATCGAACCTAAAATGATTATCCTGCACTGGACCTGTCTGCCTACTTTGGAGCTCGCCTTACGCGTTTTTAACCCTGAAATGTTACCGGCTAACTCACCGCGCCGGCAGGAAATTCCGGATGATTTGAATGTATCAAGCCATTACCTGGTTGATCGCGACGGCAGTATCTATCAGTTGATGCCGGAAAACTGGATGGCCAGGCATGTAATTGGTTTGAACCATTATGCCATTGGCATTGAAAATGTGGGCGGCATTGACGGCAAAGATGATTTGACGGAAAAGCAGGTTGAAGCCAATGCTTTTTTGGTTTGCTATTTAAAAAATAAATACCCGGGGATAAAGGATGTAATTGGCCACCATGAATACCTGCGCTATAAAAACACGCCGCTGTGGCTGGAAAAAGACCCTGACTATGAGCGCTTGAAGACCGATCCTGGCTCCAATTTTGTAAACCGTGTAAACGCATTAGTTGCACAGGGCAGCAAAAGTCAAAAATAGCAGAGAAGTACTAAAATTTCTATTTCCTGGGTAATTTTTGCCTAATTTGTGTATAATGGTCTCTTTCTTGTTGATTTTGGAAGAGGAAATATGGTTTTTGCCCGTAGCGTCTGCCTCGAGTGGCTGTTAAGAAATGCTATTTTAATCAATTATAAAAAATTGCTTGTCTCAGATATTGAAGACGAGATTAAACCCGAGGAGGGGTCTAAAAAAGCTCATCCGAAAAAGAACGTTTACCTCGCTTGTGTCCTGCCGAAGGGCGAAGTAGGTATGACAGAGCCTCAACCGGTTCCCTTCCGGATTAAAAAACATGATTCCGCTAATCATTGCCAATATATGGAGGCCTTAACTGCAGGCGTTGTGTACTATGTCAAGGGCACAATACCAACCGTCGATCCTACGAAGAAGGGCTTGGGTAATGAAACAATCATGGTTTGGCAATGCAAGGAAGATTTGGATAAAGAAGAGCCAGCCAGGGAGCAGTCAACGAAGGATAAGGCCGATCAGAATAAGCCAGGGAAAGAAGTTAAAAGTTTAGTATTTTTATCTTATCCCCAAGTGATTCAGTTTCAAAAAATATTCTCCATCCAAAAACAGAAACATGGTTTTTTTGGTAGTAAGAAGGTACAGGTGGATCCGGTAAAAAATTTTCTAAAGTCTAAATTTTTCTTAAACGCAAATACATATTTGCCAATTTCCCACAAACAGTTACCCGCTTTAGCTGAAGAGTTGGATAAGACCAAACTTGAAATTGCTTGCTTGCCAGTGCATGGACAAAATCGCCGTGAAATTATAACCCCGCTGTGCGCTGATGAAGAGCAATGGGAAATGATTCAGGTTAGCGGAAAATATACCCTTGACGAATTAAGTCATGAAATTCCCAATACAGTCAAAAGTAGTCTCGAAATTGTTGATAAGTCGCGAAAAGCAAGCTCGTCTAATTCAGAAAAAATAAATTCTTCCCTTGGACAAACCTGCAAAAAAATAATAACGAGGGGCTTTGATAATCCTAAGCTATTAGTCTCGGGCAAGTTCGACGAGAAAACCAATAGTCAAACAAGCAGCAGTGCTTCCATAAGTATGTCCTCCTGATTTGCAAAAGTGAAAACCGGGTAACCTAATCCGGGTAAGATTCAGGAAGCCGTATTGGTATACTTGTTATATACTTAACATTACATTTGTTAAGGATAGTTATGCGATGGCAAAGCTTATCTTAGGTTCATGCGAGAAGGCTTCAACTGATGCTTTTGCCCGTGAAGGATCGTTTTCTTCAACCCAATTAGAACTCATACTGGACGTTTTGCAAAAAATTTCTTTGGCAAAAGATCTTGAAACCATTATGTTTATCGTGCGCAGGGCGGCAAGAAAATTAAGCGGTGCGGATGGAGCAACTTTTGTACTTCGTGATGGCCAACAGTGCTTTTACGCCGACGAGGATGCTATTTCCCCTCTCTGGAAGGGGAAACGAATAGTGAAGTACCCGAGTATATCGGTTGATTTTATCAATCACACTATTGTTTGTTAGTGCTCAAATAGGATAAAATAAACTCATTTTTGCTGTAAGAGTATCCTATGTCAAATATCAAAAAAGCCGTTAATTACGCTAATTTCCATTATTATTCCCATCCGATGCGGGTAGTCAACCTCAATAAGCTGCAGATCCCGTTCTCACTTCTTCCTCTTACTAAAATTCGATTTAAAAGAGAAGGGTGGGCAATTCAGGATAAAGCGGAAAACTATGAGTTTGATATTCGCCTGTCGCATGGTTTGCCTCATGCCCTGGCTGCAATGGAAGCAATTCCGGCGATTGATAAGGCTTATTCGACCCATGTTTTTAGTTATGACAGCGCAATAGCGGATTTCTGTAAAGCGTTTGAAATAACCAAAGAGCAGTTTCTGGAAATGGTAGAAATTGCTACCCTTTTTCATGACACTGGCCGTTTAGGGGATGGGGTTGATCTTTGGGATAAACAAAGCGGCGATAATTGTGAACACTATTTTAATTCAGTGTATTGGGCAGATTTTCAGGTCAAACCTTCCTCTGAGCGGATAAAGAAACTGGCCAGGATTTTTGGTGATGCAGTCCGTTATAAAGACAATCAAGCCCGTTTCATGGGGGAATATGGTTTGGCTTATGATTATATAAGGCAACTGATTAATATGGCTGATAGCCTTGAAGTCATGCGTACCCGCGATAAATTCCATCCCGCCCGCTTACCTATCGCCAGACGTGTCGAGCCCCAAGTAATGGTGGAACACATCATTCCGGAACTGGTTATTCCCCATCGCCAAAAAATCATCGATGAAGGGCGCTTATCTTTAAAAGGACAGGTGGAGTACAAGGTTTCAGATGAAGGTATGACTGAGTCCTATGATGACAGCAATTATAAAGCGAAACCTGGTTATGATATGCAGAAGCTTGCTGCCAGCTACATTGAAAAAATGAAGAAGTATGATGCGGCTGTCTTGCATATCAATCAGCAGAATATTGATGATGTATATCAACGCGTATTGCAGGGAATCAAGGCTTACATTATTGACTATAAATCCCATTCTGGCCTGCAGCTTGTGCACAATGGATTTTTTAGTATTCGATACCATGGAAAATTAGGACAACAGCGTGCGCAATTTTATCAGCAGATCTTTGAAAGCGAGAAAGTGAGCGAAAAAGACAAGGCAACCGCATTGCACGCGCTGTTAACCAGCAAGGCAGGCGGCCAATCATTGAGAGATTATGTGTATCGCAGCTTTAATCAGGCCAATAGGGACGTTGTTATTGAGCAGCTCGCTAATCATGTCCGATCATACGGCCAATGGGATGCTGCTACCTACACCCGGATCGCTGATTTTGCCAATGGTATAACCACCAACAATCCCTTAGAGCGTCTGGAGGGTAGGAAACAAGCGCAGCCGTCTCCCCTGTGATGCCTTTTTTTGAACCACAGGATCTTGTAAAAGATCAATAATTGCGCTAATGTAGTACAAAGAATTAGTTGGGCTTACACCGCTCAAATTTTTACCCAGGAGGTTAGCTCTTGCAAGCGGTGTGCATGCTTCATTGTATGAAGACGCCTAAAGCTTGTAACCCGACTTCCACCTGTACATAACAGGCCGGTGGTAAGCCCACTAATTCTTCCTCATTTGAATAGCACGTCTATTAAGGTTTACCGGTAACAGCGCAAATTCCCATGATCATTAATCCAGCAATCAGGTCTGCCAGGCGCTGGTCTTGCCCATGGGCCGGGTGCATTGGGTACACATCTTCCCCAGTAATTCATATGATTTCCAAACCCGCATCCCTGTGCTGCTTCAGCGTTTGAAAAATAGCCGACACCCAACATCAGGAGAGCAGCAAAGGCGATAGGGCCTAAAACTTTAGAAAAACTATGCACTTGTATCTTCATAATGAATCCTTTTTATTAAAGTTTTTTCCACACAACCTAAGTATAGTTTTAATTTTGGAAACTGTGAGTTAAGAATGCGCAAAGCTTAGAATCGAATTCCATGACGGAATTCGATTAAGACCTTAGCAGGTTATTGTAGAAGTAACTGGGGAGAAAGATATAAAAAGGAATAAGGCGAATTAGTAAATAAACCATCAGGGGGAATGCAACCAAGCCCGTCAGGAAACGCAGAGTGGGGGACGCATGCAGGGTGAAACTGAAAATGATTAGAGGACTTAAAAATACAATTAAAACCAGAATACGGGTCAAGCCCATTGCAATGATTTTTCCATAATGATTTTTGTATAAATTTAAATGGCTATTCCAGAAAGATTTAAAAGAAGCAGCCGGCTCAGTGACCGCATTCGCGGCCAATAGAAAAACAAACCAGAGCGCAATCCCTAAAAGAGAGGAAAGGGCAAAACCTATGCTGGTTAGCAGGGAGCATAATGCGACAAGCAGGGTCGCTTGCCAGGCTATTCCGAAACGGACAAAGCCGGTGTTCTCATCAATAGTCTCTTTTTCAATATGCTTCCGGGATACCCAATTACAGGCATGCACAAACCTGCCGCCTACCGCGAAAAACAAGAGCAGCAGCAAAAACAGATAAATTTTGCTATCCATAAAATGATCAGAAATGAATCCCATTTTGGCGATAAATCCGGGAACAATAAAAGCAAGAATCAATGCAGCAAGGGGTGTGAGTAACAGAAAAGCAAATGGCCACCAAAGTGTTTTACGGCAAGCCTCATAGGATTTCCAGGCCTGGCTGATCAATGAGAGGAAGGTTTTAAATTGGAACAAAGCGTATTTAACCGTTGGGAAAAGACTCATTATACGCTGCTGCAACCGTCTTTGCGAGTCTGTGAGCGATTCAGCCCGGGGATTCGATAGCTTTATTTCAGATACATTTGTGTGGATACTAGGTTTGCAAAACGGGGTGCTCATCAGCACTACAGTCTTATTGATTCGCAGCCAAACTTTCAATAATTTTCTGCTGCGTTTCAAGCAAATGTTCATCATCCCGGTATCGGCTTCTCGGCCAGAAAAAACCTTTCAAACCATCCCCTTTATTCCGCGGCACAATATGAACATGCAGGTGAGGGATACTCTGGCTGACTTTATTATTAGTGGCAATAAAGCTGCCTGTTGCCTGCATTGCGTCAATAACCGCTTTGCTCAGCCGCTGGCATAGAGTAAACAATGGCCCTGACAGAGAGGCGGGCAATTCATCAAAATTGGCAATATGTGCCTTAGGCGAAAGCAAAACATGCCCAGGAAAAAGGGGATGATGATCCAGAAAGGCTATAAATAGCTCGTTCTCATACACGATCCAGGCTTTTTCCTCGCCGTTGACAATTCGGTCAATGATACACTCAGCGGTTTTCATACATGCCTCCTGAGTGACCAGGTCTATACCCTATATATCCGCCTATGCAACTGGCCAATGCGCCAATCAGGAACAGAAAAAAAGTTTGATAAATGTTCAGACGGACTATCTTCTGAGCTTTTTCGCTGTCAGGTATTGCTGGCTTCCCTTCTTTTTCCGAAACCGTTTCCGTCATCATCGGTGAATCAGCGCTGATGTGGATGCCTGTTAGATTCGAGGTAAAATTAGCATGAAAAGCAGTATATTGAATCATATTGGTAATTAAAATGATGGTGAATAATAGCAGCAGGCACCAGGCCAGAAAACCGTAGATTATTCCCCAGGCCCGCGGCAGTAATTGTCCTGAGGAGAGTTTGCCTCCCAGCCAGCCGGTAAAAAACATGGCTATAAAAGCAGACAGGCAGAAAAGCAGATAGCCGCTAATGAGAAAACGGGTATGGGTATTTTCCTCAACCGAAAAGCTGCTAATGCCGAAAGCTAAAGCCAGAAGATTAAGCAAAAAATTCAAGCCTACCCCGCCAATGGCAGCTGCAAACAAAGCAGACCAGCTAATCTTTTTTCCTTTAATTTCTGGCATAGGTCATTGTTTCACTATCCACACAATGAGTATCAATACGCCGCACAAAGCCAGGCCGCCATGGCCAAGCACCATTAACTTCGAGGGTGCGACTCCCTGAATATCACGAAGAAAAATATAAATCCCTCCCAATGCCGCGAGAACAAAAATGAACAAAGCGGTTAGCGGTAATGAGTAAAAAAAAGCCATAACAATGAAAAATAAAATACTCAGGGCTCCTAAAGAACCATGCGCTAGCGCGACTCCTTTCGGGGTTTCTTTGTTGGCAAACACATAACTTGCGAGGTAGGCTCCTCCGAGAGCGGTGAGACAAAAGAGAAGTACCAATAAAATACGCATCTTAATTCCTTATTCATCTTTAAAATTAGGGTTTACCGTCAGATCCTGTGTCGCCGACCTTCCAGAATGCGGCCGTCCGGGCTAAAACGGCTGCCATGGCAGCGGCAAATCCCAGGTCTGTTCGCTATGGTTCCAGTTTACAATGCATTTCATATGTGGACAAACTGCGGACCCGACATGAAGCTGATGACTTGCATCACGCGATACAGCAAATTTTTCACGCTCAATTTCAACTACTTTCCTTCCCCTGGATGAATTTCTTTTGGGGAAGGGGGATAGCGTCAGCTGCCTGGTAATGTTGGGCCGACCAGCGATAAACCTGTTCCGCCTGAGGATAACAGTCGAGCAGGAACTTTTCCAGTTCCCTGTAATGTTTGCCAGTATTTATTTCTTGTCCGGTTTTATGATGTGAACCGGGGGTTAAAAGGATTTCCGGTGCATTGTGATGTATCGCATGGGTCGAAAGCACATGCCGGGTATCAAAATCCCAGACATGCCCTTTAGGCCAGTGCGATTCTACTGATTTAAACCCCGTCACATAACTGCTCATTGCATATTGAGATTCCCTTCATTCCACATGCTCCTGATTCAATATTCAGTAAAGTGAATATTTCACAGTCCTTATTTCACTATAGCATTATCGGTAGAAAAATGAGTTAATAGGGCATTCCCTAAGGGCCAATTTAATCGCAAAGGAGACTTCTGTGTTAGTTAAATTCAGTAGCGATGCCTATGAAAACATTGTCATGTTCGAAAAGGTCGCCAGACAACTATTAACCATGATGGGCCATTCTGGTGAAATTCCCGGTGCACTCACTGATGATCTGATCCCTGATGCCTTAGCCCGTTTGCAGCTGGCTCTGGAAAAAAACCGGCAAACGCCCTCCAGAGAAGGTTGTGAAAATGAGGACGAAGAAAAGCCAGTAAGCCTTTCAAATCGTGCCTTCCCGCTAGTGAATATGCTCAAATCAGCAATACGCGACAAATCTGACGTCCTCTGGGATTACCAATAAATTAACAGTAGGTTGGGCTGTAAAGCCCAACAAATAAACTTTCTTTTGGTAAGCATGCTGGGCTTTACAGCCCAGTCTACAAATATCTCTTCCTAATCCAAAATCGTCTACTATTAAAAAGGGATAACCACGAAGAGAACTACAATGAAACTCATTCCCATGTGTCTTTGTTTATCCTTAAACTGTCTATCATTACTCGCTTATGCGTCTGATGAGGAATTTGATATGGATATCTGTATTCAGGAAACCGTACGCGATTGCCAGGATTCAGTATGTATGCGCGGAAGCCCTGCTGATTGTATTGAGCAATGTAAGAAAGATGCTGAAGAAAAATGTGCGGAATTATCAAAACAATCGCTCTAATTCGAGAGTAATAAAAAAGCCCCTGTAAAGGGGCTTTATCAAGTGAAGATTAATTAACCGCCAAAACAACAGGATGCTTTTTCTTCATCGCCGAATTCGATTGCTTCCTCGACGCGATGCTGTTTGCCAAACATTCTGGAATGATGGGCTTCTTGTCTGGAGCCATGAGAATGGCTAGTTTCTGCAGCACCTTTATCAGCATTTACGCCAAGGCCTCTGACTGCCGCTTGCGGACCACCATTTTGATTCTCGGGTACGAATTTGAAGTCATTTGCTTCGTATTGAGAATAGTCGAATTCCTGGCTCTTTTCATTTTTGGGACCACAGAACAGGTTTTTCAATCCGCGGCCTGCTGCTGCCAGGGCATCGATCAGGAAGATAGGTCCATTGATTACCAATGTAGAGGCAACTTTGGCGGCGATTGCCAAAATAGGAAGCGCGCCAACGGCAAGAATATTTAGTAAGCGGGCTGTTTCAACGGCTGCTGCCAGTCCAAGGAAAAATGGGCTTGCCACGATAAGGAAAGGCCGATAAATCAAAAAGGACAGGGTGCTGCTAAACCATCCACCTGTGAAAGGTCCAAAGATGTTCCGAATCAAAGCCTGTCCTGTTCTTTTGAGATGACCAAAAAGGATTGGATGCTGAGAAACATTTTGTTTAGCTTCCTCAATCGCCTCTTGTTTAATTTGCACTTCTAAATAAACCCTTGCATCTTGCAATTGTTCTTCGCTTGGCGTCTTTTCAGGAGTCAGCATACTTCTTTCTCTTGCGACAGCCTCTACTAAACGATCAAAGATCTGCTCGTCTGTACCATTACCTAGGTCGATGCCTTGTATTAAAAGCCTCATCCTGTGGTTTACAATGACATTTGCTTTGGCCAGGGCGATTTGTTCTGGATCATTTTTAGCGCGATGGATCGCGTCATTTAAGTCTTCTAGTATGGCTTTATCGTATTCATCGCCGGTAAAAAGATTGAAAATAAAACGTTCAATCATTGAATAACTTTCGACCATCAAATAGGTAAAACCTAATGCTACCAAGGCTGCGATGCCTGTGACGATGATAAAAACAGAAATTGTCTCATTGAGTAGTTTCGCAATAAATCGAAGCGGCTGTGGATATCGTTCATCAGCAAACAGGAAATAATGTGTCGCGGACATAAGGAATTTAATCCACTCCACGATGTTATCCATAACATTACCGCCATCAAATAATTTACCTAATGTCCTCGTTCCTTTATTGGCTGCATCTAACTGTTGAAAGGCCATTTTGGGATCAAGCCCATAATCGCTCTTGAGTAACTCATTGAATTCATTATCCATTCTGTCAGGATGTAAAAACAGGGCGAATCGCTGATAGACTTTTTTATTAATGCTCTCTTTGCTTTCTTCGACCGTGTTCACAGCTTCTTCGTAGGCTTGGCTAATGGTTTTAGCGAACATATGATCAACAGCCTCTTGCAGCCTCTTGATCCGCTCATTTTCAGCTTGTTGATACGCTTCTTCGTTGGCAATTTTTAGATTTTTGGTATAAGCCGTTGCATTCACGCGATGCAAACGTTTTAACTCATTCTTCATATGGGCGATTGCTTGCTCAACAATTTTTGCAATAGACATTACTACTCCTGCTCTGTTAGACCGACCAATTATAAAGTGCGAATATTAAGGCATTATTAAGAAAATATGTAACAGTTTTTACACAAATGCTACAATTGATCATTTCTTAATGTGAGAACATTTATGCCTTCTTTTGATATCGTCTCAGAAATCAATCTGGTTGAGCTGCGGCACGCTGTTGATAACGCCATCCGCGAAATGGGAACACGCTTTGATTTTCGCGGCGTTGAGTCCAGTGTGGAGTTAAAAGAGTTAACAGTTACGCTTAAATCGGAATCAGATTTCCAGGTTAGACAGCTGGAAGATTTATTCCGCAACCATTGCACCAAACGCGGCATCAGTTTGATCGGCGTAGAGATGGAAGATAAACCAGTTCATAGCGGAAAAACCTTCTCCCTGAACATGAAATTCAAGCAGGGGATTGATCAACCTGACGCTAAGAAGATTGTCGGAATAATTAAAGATGCCAAGCTAAAAGTACAAACCTCTATCCAGGGTGATAAACTACGGGTCACCGGCAAAAAGCGCGACGATTTGCAGGAGGTGATTGCTTTACTCAAAAAGGAAAAAATGCCTTTGGAATTGCAATTTGAAAATTTCCGCGATTGAAGACCGAAAGCTGCGTTTTAAAATTAATCATCGCGAATTAACAATTGTTGGTCTATTATAAAACATATAGGTAATGACTTATCCTGGCTGAACCAAAATCAAGTTTAGGATAGGAGATTGCAGTTGAGATGTGGTGTGCTACCTGGGGCAGCAGGAGGCCTAAAGCATTTCATAGATCGCCACAATATAACATAAATTGCGGCTCAGAGACTCAGGAGAGCCATTGCCTGTATCCTAGAATCAAGCTTTTCTGCTGTAAAGATAGAAGCTCATTGAATAGGGGTTCTTTTCATCCTTCTCATGCTCCCCAATTAGTTCACAGGACCATTCTTCAGGATTAATCGCTGGAAAAAATACATCGGCAGCGAAACGATGATGAATTCGGGTCAAATAAATGCGCTCAGCCTGCGGCAGGATCTGCTGATATAGACTGGCACCGCCAATGATCATCACTTCTTCAGCCGCTTGGGCAATGCTTAGCGCATCTTCAAGAGAATGGGCAATGTCGATGTCCTGGACAGGCGTCATGCTGCGGCTAATGACGATATTCTGCCGCCCTGGCAGCGCCTTTCCGATAGAGGTGAAGGTTTTGCGGCCCATAATAATAGGCTTACCCAATGTCGTCTGTTTAAAAAATTTAAGATCGGCCGGTAAATGACAAAGCAATTGATTATCCTTGCCGAGGCCATTATTTTCGTCGACTGCTGCTATTAAACTAATTTTGCTCATGTAATTATCCTCTCCCCTGTCAGCGGACCTTGGTTAATCCAGAACGAAACTCTGTCCAGACACTGCGCTGGATTGCTTCACTGCGTTCGCAAAGACGGCCTCCCGTCATTGCGAGCCTTGGCGAAGCAATCCAGAGCGGAGCTCTGCCTTGGCATTGATCTGGATTGCTTCACTGCGTTCGCAAAGACGAGCTCCCGTCATTGCGAGCCTTGGCGAAGCAATCCAGATCGGAGCTCTGCCCTGGCATTGATCTGGATTGCTTCACTTTGTTCGCAAAGACGACCCCCCGTCATTGCGAGCCTTGGCGAATCAATCCAGATCGGAGCTCTGCCCTGGCATTGATCTGGATTGCTTCACTGCGTTCGCAAAGACGAGCTCCCGTCATTGCGAGCCTTGGCGAAGCAATCCAGAGCGGAGCTCTGCCTTGGCATTGATCTGGATTGCTTCACTTTGTTCGCAAAGACGAACCTCCCGTCATTGCGAGCCTTGGCGAAGCAATCCAGATCGGAGCTCTGCCCTGGCATTGATCTGGATTGCTTCACTTTGTTCGCAAAGACTGCTGATTCCGTTGCTTAACCATCGACCAGGCTGTTTTAACCGCGGCCTGCAGGCTCCCCGTTTCCGCCTTTCCTGTTCCAGCTAATTCCAGCGCTGTTCCATGATCTACTGAGGTTCGTATAATCGGCAGACCCAGGCTGATATTCACCGCATTGCCAAATCCGGCATATTTAAGTACTGGCAGGCCCTGATCATGATACATGGCCACAAAAGCATCGGCTTTGTGCTGGGGCGTGAACATCGTATCTGCAGGAAAAGGGCCCTGAACATTAATCCCTTCTGCCTGTAAATGCTGCAACGCCGGGCTAATCACCTCGATTTCCTCCCGGCCCAGATAGCCGCCTTCTCCGGCATGGGGATTTAGTCCTGCCACCAGGATAGTAGGCTCACCAATACCAAAATCAATTTGCAGAGACTGATGCAGTTGCCGAATGACGGACTTGATTGCCTGCTCATTGATGGCATCAGGAACTGCTCGAAGCGGCAGATGCGTGGTGACCAGAGCAACCCTTAAGGCATGGCATGTCAGCATCATCACCACTGTATTGGTATTACAGCGCTCAGCCAGAAATTCGGTATGGCCTGTGAATGGGATCCCTGCCTGATTAATCACCGCCTTGTGAACGGGCGCCGTTACCAGGGCGCTGAAATGGCCTGCGAGGCAGGCATCAATCGCCTGCGCGAGCATGTTGATAACCATCGTGGCATTGCGCGGGTTAAGCTGGCCGGGGGTTACTTTCTCTACGCAGGGACTATGTAAAACCTGCAGACATCCTTTACGGAACTGAAAGGGACTGCCCTGATGAAACTCGTTTAACTCAAGCGAAAGATTTAACTGTCGGGCACGTTCTGCTAACACATTCATATCGCCGGCAATGACCACCGGATACTCATAATCTGCCAGGGTCAGGCAAATATCAGGGCCAATGCCGGCAGGCTCGCCGCTGCTAAGCAGGAGCGGCTTCATGCCAATTCCTTGTCCATAATTTTGATGTAGGCGTCCGTACGTAAATGCTGCTGCCAGTTTTGTACGGCTTCAGTAAATTTCTTCTGCTGCAGGAATTGACGTACCTGCTGTCTCTGATAGGAGGCCGAATCGTCTACTTTTTTACGCTCAAGTACTTCAATCAAATGCCAGCCAAATACTGATTTAACCGGTTTACTCACTTTATGGAGCGGCAGCCCATCCATTGCTTTTTCAAATTCGGGAACCAATTCACCTGGCGTTACCCAGCCGAGATCGCCCCCTTTAACGGCGCTGGCTGCATCCAGCGAGTATTGTTTAGCCAGCAGTGCAAAGTCTTTACCGGACTTAATTTGCTGATAAAGATTATTCGCCTGACGGCTTGCTTCAGCAGGAGTCAGACTGGAGTCCGACTTGAGCAGAATATGGCGGACATGGGTTTTCACCACCTGATGCTGGCTGTTATCTCCGCCAATAGCAGTCAGCTTAATCAGCTGATACCCATTACCAGTGCGAATTGGACCTGCAATTTGCCCCGTCTTCATTTTGACCACTTCACTGACAAAGACATCGGGTAATTCTGCAAGATGCCGCTCGCCCAAATCGCCGCCTTCCAGGGCAAATTCACCGCTGGACTCAGCGATGGCAATTTGGCTGAAATCAGCGCCCTGATGAAGCTTTTTCAAAAGATCATTGGCTTTTTTCTGGGCGCTTTTTAATTGTTCTGTGGTAGGCTCTTCGGGCAAGGGGATAACTATATTTTGCAGATGAAAGGTCATCTGGCTTTTATCCTTATCCTGCTGGTAAGAAGTTTTTAAATAATCTTCTACTTGCTGATTGGTGATAGTGATATCGCGCCCGATTGCTTTTTGCTGCAGCCTGCCCAGCAAAATCTCTTTGCGGATATTCTCACGGTAATTATTCCAGCTGATGCCCTGATGCTCAATCGCCTCACGCAAGTCGCTTAGTGAAATGTGATTGGTTTCCGCAATTTTATTAATCGCTTCATTCAACTCGGAATTATCAATGGTGATATCGTTCTGCTTAGCCAGCTGAAGCTGTAAGTCGACATCAATCAGATGCTGTAAAACCTGTTTACGCAAGACCTTGTCCGAGGGAACCTGCATATTCTTGGCTTCATACTGTTTCTTTAAAATTGAAACCTGCTGATTTAATTCACTGGAAGTAATCACGCCATCATTAACAACGGCGACCACCCTGTCTAGCTGCTCTGCGAAAAGCGATGGCGCATAAAAGGATATCAGCAGACCCAATACTGCAAAACGTTTAAACATGCCTGGTTTCCTCATTTTATTTTTCCTGGGATTTTGAGTTATTTTTAAACAAAATTCAAGTCGTTACTTCGATTAGTTTCGATGAAAACTGTCACGATAACCCGGAATATAAGTATGAATAATGGTCGCAGGATCACTATTCCCCACTGAACCCAAACCTTTCAGCAAGAGTTGCAGATAAATATTGTCATTATATTGCGGGCGTGCTTCCTGGCTTAAGCTCTTGAATGCGCGGCCGCCGACCAGGCGGACGGCCCAGCAGCAATTATCATATTGAATACCCATAAATGTCATCATATCGTAGCGTTTGCTGATATTGTAACTGAATGCTCCTAATGTACTCCATGCGTCACTAATTGGCCAGGCAAAGGAGGCGGAGGCCTGGTGGAGTGCATTCTTCTGCACAGGATAATCGGATAACTCCACCACATCGCCGTTCACCATGTAGGTATATCCCAGCGTAACAATCTTATTGACCTCCGGCTGGTAATGGAAATTGATATGGCCATTGTTCGTAGAGCGGATAGCGGGATCCCATACGTAATCGCCAGTAACTATCCAGGAAGGGTTCAACCGGTACATCGCGCGCGATGCGACAGGTGAATAATCCTCGGTGGGGGAAAGATACCCCAATGACAGGGGCGGATCCTGACAGTAACCTGTCGGGGATTGACAAAGTTGTACACGGCGATCTGAGAAATAGCGGATTTGCCCAATGGTGAAACTTGCTTTTTCAGCACCTGTTTCATCAGAAAGAAAGCGCGAAGTGACTGCATAGGAGAGCTGATTGCTGTCCCCTATTCGGTCATAACCCGAAAAACGGTTGGTTCTAAACAATTGATCGGCATTGAATATGGTAAAGGCTGATTCAAAGACAGGGACTTCAGTTTGATCATGATAAGGTACATAAAGATAAAATAATCGAGGTTCGAGTGTCTGGTTAAACGATTTTCCAAATAGCTGCGTTGAGCGATCAAAATACAAACCGCCATCAATATAATATCGGGGTATCGTATTGCTGAAATCCCTGCTGGTATTGCTGTAATAACGGTGCACATCATAATAATTCTGAACCAGCTCAACATTGGGCGTAATGTATCCCCAGGGGCGCAGCTGCGGAAAGGATAAATAGGGATTAAAATAATAACGAGGCCCTTGCGGTTGATAGGTTAAACTGTTTGGCCAGTCAAAATTATCAAACTGACCATGCAAGCTCAAATTGCCGTTAAAGGGTAAATCCTCATAAATTCCATGAGCCATCAATTGAGGGAAGCGTTGATAAATACCAGCGATTTTTGATTCATTGATGGGCTGCATGGTTTGATAGCTCTCCAGCAAACCCCGAAACAGCCAGTGATCCGTCGTATAACTCAATTCCCCTTCACGCAGCAGTTGCCGCTCAGTGAGTACCGCTAGATTACTGCTGAAGTCCTGTAAATAATAATCATCCGACACTTGCTGATAATTAATTTTCAAATTCAGGTTAGGGGCAATTCGGGTCAAATCAAAGAACTGGACCGACCAGCGATCAGTTGACAGACCGCGTAATTCCGGAAAATTCAACTGGTTATCATTTAAAAAATCAGCGTAGGCACGATCATGAGGCAAATAACGGCCATTAAAAGTCCCGTTCGAATTCTCGGTCAGATAACGGAATTGTCCCCCCATCATCAACCCCCGGCGTGTGTATAAATGGGGGATAATGGTGGCGTCATAGTTTGGGGCGATATTCCAGTAATAAGGCAGGGAAAAGTCAAAGCCGCCCACATTGGAATAACCTTTAGTTGGGATCAGAAATCCTGATTTTCTGTCTTTTGAGGTTGGAAAACTCAGGTAAGGCGTATAAAGAACCGGAACCCTTCTGATTAAAAGCTGGGCGTGGCGGGCAACACCCATTTTTTCCGAGTCGTCCAGAGTAATTTCATCCGCCTTGATTTCCCAAGCTCTGTCCTGTGGCGCACAGGTGCTGTAAGTTGCCTTATTAAGATAATAATCTTTATTGGCAAAGCGCTCGATTAGATTAGCTCGCCCCCAGGCCGGTAAAACTGCTCCCTGACGGGAATTAAAGCGGTAAATAACATTCTCTGCCTTGCCTGATTTATCTTTCACATTGATGGTGACTTTCCGCGCCACCATTACCCGTCCAGGCTCCAGGTAGCGGACATTGCCTAATAATTCAATGTGGCTGACTTCATTGGTTTTGTCATCGCGATAGACATAAGCCGTTTGCGCGTTAACAATGCGCTCGTTTTGCTGGACGCTGACATCACCGGATAGGGTGGAGCGGCCTTGGCGATAAAATGAAACGTTGTTGGCCTGCAGGCGTATTTCATCTTCATCCAGCGGGGGAATACTTATTTCGGCATAACTGCCCTGACAGACTGGATGTGCTGAATCAGGTTGCCAGCCGAGGCAGCGGGCAAATAATTCCCGGTTGACATTATTATCTTCCATATCAGGGCGAATTACGCAGGCTTGTACCGGTTCAATAATTGCAGTCTCAGCATTTACGCTTCGGAAATAAAATAGACTGCCAGAAACTATAGTCGATAGAGCGCCTGCGCAAAACAGAGAAGCAATCGTTTTGCTGTTCATTGAGAGGATCTTCTGATAAAACCTGATTTTCACCGTCACCAAAATACCTTATGATCCACGAGCACAAAGTGCATTACATTTGAATGATTGCTGAGATAATTCAGCCGTCTATGAACAAGGTTTTGGAGTATAGCATGCAAGAACGGGAAAACGCACTGCACAATTGGTTAAAACCATGGGTAGGCGGACAGTATCAATTAAAAGCGTTGACCGGCGATGCCAGTTTCAGACGTTATTTCCGAATTGAGTATGGCAACTTCAAAGGTATTATTATGGATGCGCCGCCAGAAAAGGAAAAAATTGATTCGTTTCTTGTCATTGCAGAATTGTTAAAACAAAATGAGCTGCGTGTCCCAACCATATACCGAGCTGATCAGAGGCTGGGGTTCATTGTGTTGGAAGATTTTGGCGATCAATTGCTTCTACCCGCTTTGCAGGCGGAAACCGCGAGCCGCTGGTACGAAGCAGCGATCGATAGCATACTGCGTCTGCAGCAATGCCCAATCACAAAACTGCCCTTATTTGACAAGTCCTTTATGTTGCAGGAGTTGTCGCTTTTTAATGAATGGTTTATCAAGGCCTACTTGAAGCTCACGCTGGATGAGTCCGAGCAAAATCTGCTGGCTGCTACCTTTGATTGGCTGGTCAATCAGTTGGCTGAACAGCCGCAGGTGCTGATTCACCGCGATTTTCACTCACGTAATCTGATGATTTTGCCCGGAGAAAAAGAAGCGCTTGGTATTATTGATTTTCAGGATGCAATGAAAGGGCCCTGTACTTACGATCTGGTTTCCTTATTGAAAGATTGCTATATCCAGTGGCCGAAAGAGCAGGTGCTCCTATGGATGAGATTATTTTATGAACGCTCGACCCTCACCGAAGAGATGAGCTTTAAAGAGTTTCACCGCGCTTTCGATTTATGCGGTTTACAGCGCCACCTGAAGGTACTCGGTGTTTTCTCAAGGCTATATTTGCGCGATAATAAACCTGGCTATCTAAACGACTTGCCGTTAACACTTCATTACGTTCTTGATTGTCTGGAAAGTTATGAAGAGCTAAAACCATTTTACCAATTCATTCAAAAAAGGATCCATTTGCCATGAAAACTGCAATGATTTTGGCAGCTGGTAGAGGAGAGCGGCTTAAGCCCCTTACTAAAACTTGTCCAAAAGCGATGTGCCGTGTGCAGGGCATGCCTTTAATTGAATATCACGTGGCCAATCTGGCAGCTGCCGGTTTTCAGAAAATCGTGATTAACCATGCCTATCTTGGGAGCCAAATCCGACACCATTTGCAAGACGGCCGCCGTTGGGGTGTAGAGATTTGTTATTCGCCAGAGCCCCCCGGAGGCCTTGAAACAGGCGGAGGAATTATCAATGCATTGCCGCTGCTCGGCAACGCACCGTTTATTACCGTGAATGCAGATATCTATACGAATTTTAATTTTGCCAGTATCCACTTGCCAAAAGAATCACTCGCCCATCTGATCCTGGTCGACAATCCTGCTCATAATAGCCGGGGAGATTTTGGGCTGAATGGGAATCGGCAAGTAATTAACGATGAGAAAAAATTTACCTATTCTGGAATCGCCTGTTATCATCCGACGTTTTTCCAAAGCTATGAACCAGGCCGCTTTTCTGTGACCCCCCTCTGGCGGGCGGTTGCAGCGAAAGGCTTAATAAGCGGCGAGCATTTTGCGGGTGACTGGATTGATATTGGCTCAATCGAAAGATGGCATTCTGCTAATAAATCGTAGCTGGACGCTTGTAGCTGTGTAGGCAAAATAAAGGCCCTTTCCTTTACGGACGCAATAAACAATCCAGCTCTCAGTGCCTTATTCTAGCTCCGGCCTGGTTCACTTCGTTCGCAAAGACGAGAGGACTAACCCCCGGCGCCCATCCCGGAGCCTGAAGTGGGGGCTTCCTGGTCTGGCTCGCGCTGTGCCTGGGCACTTGCCGCCTGCTTGGCTTCGGCGCGTTGCTCTGGATAGCGGTGCTGCTCTACAGTAACGTTTACTCCTTTGCTGGATAAGGTCTTTTGAAAACCATGTTCCGGGTCACTAATCATTTTACTCAGCTTAACCGCATCGACATTGACTCGATTTCCGGCGGCGTCTTTCTTAATATCCCCATTGCTATCACATTCGTAAATCCTGCTCCCTTTGCTTATCATATTTCTTTCTGCCAGCCAGGCATTAAAGGTCAGATCAAGGGCAGCCAGCAATGGATCTCCGGCTGGCAGGACATTACCATTAGAAGAAAATCCACGTATTATTTTGGTTTCCTGGTTAAGGGCAAAATCAAGTTTTATTGGGCCGCTTGCCAGCTTTTTAATCGTTTCTATAGCGGATTGGGCAAAATTATGTTGAAAATTCTGGAAGTCAGAACGGACAGGCCCCTCATTTGATTGTGGCGAAGGACGATCTTGCTGCATCTCCACACTACGGCGAAAATCGGCAAGGACCTTAAGCACTTGCTGCGCTTCTTCAAGCTTTCCCAAACGCGTCATTTTGTTTATGGTTTGCTGTTCCAGGTATCTTGCACCCTCTGGACTATAGGCGACAACCTGGCAGGCTTGCTTGATTGCGGCGGAATAAGGCAAGTATTCGCCAACACTGCTGCCGCGGGTTGTTGTCTTCAATTCTCCCATGGTATTGCACTCTCACATCGATGAATTCTTAAGGGTTTGCCAGCATAATGCTGGCAAACGGATCAGGTTTAAAAAGTATAGCAAAAGGATAGCAGGACTAGGCGATTATCAGTAGCTGCTGAAGTGTTAAAGAACAGTAAACCATACTGTTAATCAAAAGGCGTCGCTATTTTATCGGTTACTGATGAATACGTTTTGTTTTTCATCGAGTCAAAGGTGAACTCATCGACCTGAATGGCATCCCAGCGCGCTTTTTCAACCTTCATTAAGGTGTCCATTTCCTCTTGGGTCAGCTCTCCTTTGGTAACCTTGGTTTCCAGGAGGTCATGCAGCTTGTCAAACTGGTAACGTTTTAAACCGCCCACTTTTTGGTACAAACCGGCATTTTGAATTAACAATTGCAAGGTTTCCTCCATGCGATCAACAGGCTGACTGCTGTCGCCGCTCAAGAAAATCCAGTGTTTCATGTCATCGCGGTATTGATTATTGCTCATCATCGATTTCGCAAGCTTCTTGTCTAGGCGGTCACAGGGATAACGCATGGTTTGCCCAAGTGGGAAGATTAGGAACTGCACTAAGCCGCCAATCAGCTTCGAGGGGAAATTTTGACAGAAATTAATCATTGCCTGCTGTGCATGATAAAAACAATAGGATGTCGCCCAAAGGGCGTGCAGCTGTTGATCGGCATTGTCTTTATTATCCTGATAAAGTCTGAGTGCGGCCATTGCCAGGTATAAATAGGACATTGCATCGGCTAAGCGTGCAGAGAGGCGCTCCTTGCGCTTTAATTCACCGCCAAGATAAATCAGTGAAAGATCCGCCAGCCAGGAGAAGGCATGACTTAAGCGGGCCAATTTTCTATATTGTTTTTTGAGTGCATTATCAGGCGCTGCGATAAATAGTCCGCCTGTCCATCCGGAACAAATGCTCTTGGCAAAATTCTGCAGAAAATAATGAATATGCTGCCAAAGCAGATTGCCAAATTCTTTTTTATCTTCCTTGGCAATTGCATAAAACTCTTTGCGTACGAAAGGGTGGCAAGCCATGGAACCCTGGCCAAAAATCAACAAGTTCCTGGACATGATGTTAGCGCCCTCAACCGTAAGCGATATCGGCAGGCTCACATAGAAACTGGTTAAATAGTTTCTCGGCCCGACAACCACCGCGCGGCCAGCATGAACGTCCATCGCGTTATTTATAACCTTCCGTGCCAGTTCCGTATTAAAATATTTGGTCAAAGCAGAGGCTACAGACGGCTTCATATGCTGATTAACGGCGGCAACAGTTAACAGGCGGGTGGCATTAATCAGATAATTCAAGCCCGCAATTTCAGCCAGCTTTTCCTCGATGCCTTCAAATTGCCCAATTTCCACATTGAATTGGCGGCGGATGCGAGAGAAAGCACCGCTTACCAGATAACAAATGGATGAAGAGGCGGCTGCCAGGGCGGGTAGAGAAATTGAACGTCCGATGGAGAGACATTCGACCAGCATTTGCCAGCCATGACCGGCATTTTTCTGACCGCCGATAATAGTATCAATGGGTACAAAAATATTTTTTCCACGGATAGTTCCATTCATAAAGGGCTGGTCGGCAGGCAGGTGACGGTTGCCAATTTCGAGGTTTTCAGTATCCCGAGAAATTAATACACAGGTTATTCCCTCTTCACCGACACCATTCAGCAAGCCCTGGGGATCTTTCAAATTGACCGCCAGTCCAATTAATGTGGCGACCGGCGAAAGCGTAATCCAGCGCTTGTTAAGGTTAATAGTCAAACCAAGGACAGTCTCGCCATTGACTTGTTTTTGAGTAACAATAGCTTCTGACTGGATGGAAGTCGCATCACTACCGGCGCCGGGCTCAGTCAATGCAAAGCAGGGTATATCAATCCCTTTCGCCAGATTAGGAAGATATTTGGCTTTTTGCTCATCAGTGCCATAATAATGCAGAAGTTCACCTGGCCCAAGGGAATTAGGCACCATTACCGTAACTGCAGCAACTCCTGAGCGGCTGGCAATTTTCATAACGACATCGGAATGGGCCCTGGCAGAAAATCCCTTGCCGCCGTATTCTTTGGCAATAACCAGACCCAAAAAGCCTTTCTCTTTAATAAAGTTCCATACTTCTTCAGGCAAGTCTCCTTCCTGACTAATATTCCATTCATCCAGCATGTTGCAAAGCGCCTGGGTTTCGTTATCCAGGAAGGATTGTTCTTCAGAAGTCAGTGCTGAGGAAATGTTAGAAAGTTTATCCCAGTCAGGAGTACCGGTGAAGATATCTTCTTCAACCCAGGTATCGCCAGTATTAAGGGCTTCCTCTTCTGTTTTTGAAAGCTTGGGAATGGATTTGACCGAGCGTTTATAAATAAAGTCGACAAAGGCCGCTCTAACCGGCTCCACGTGTAAAAGGACAACGGTTGCTAAGATAACCAGCCAGATTAAAATGCCTGGCAGCCAATGCATCCCGATAAAAAAGCTAGCCAGAATCAGATAAACGGCCGACCCTACTTCCCAGGCTATAGCGGGCAAACCGCGATACAAGACGATTAGAGTAAACACGAGATAAATAAGAAACAGAAGTGTAGCCATGTTTATTCCTTTAAAATATTATGAAGTAATAAATGAGCAATTAAGCATTTGATTTTGTAGTATATACTCGTTACAGTTATTTTTGCGAGAGTAGCGTGGCAAATGATTTTAATTCCTTAAGGAAAACTGAGGCATGGCAAACAAACGCTTGGTTTGGAATTTTGAAATTGACTCTGACGGTTTAATTGATTTTTCTGCTTTGGCATCTGAAGAACCCGATATACTACGTTGGGAGATCCGTTATTTTTGGCCTGCAGACAGTTTTATCACATTGTATGGGTTGGGAGAGGCGTTTCTGGATTTGTCGCGGTATCAGATCAAACAGCGAGTGGATGTTTATCATCTTCTGAACGATGGCTATTACAATATAAAAGATCGCCGCGATGAATTGCTGTACAAACCCATGATTGAAGAGCGCGGCGGATGTCAGGGGTTTGGGCATAAAATAAATCTGCTGACCCAGTCTCCGGGGGAACTTTTGCTTGGCGAGCCAGCACTTACCGTAAGGGAAATGTTGAGCAAAATTGAGCAGGAAAGCCGCATGATTCGAGTGGATAAAGTGGCGCTTAAGTACAAATTACCCCTTGCCCCTGCGATTAAGCTCGAATTGGCAAAGATTCGCATTGCCGACCAGGGCTTTTTCAGCGTCTGCATTGAAGGACGCTCCCACCAGTTGGTAACGCGGGTAAGCCAGTTATTGATGAGACAGCACATTCCCTGCGATTATGTGCGTTTTTTGAAACAGACTCATTTTCATGAATAATGTGTTGTTAAACCTGATTACCAGTTTTGGAAAAATCGGCGTGGTCTCTTTAGGGGGCGGAAATTCCATGCTCAAACTGATTGAAGTAGAAGTGGTCAATCACCGGCATTGGGTAGGCCAGGAAGAGTTTATTGCCATGGTCGGCTCAAGCTTTCTTTTTCCGGGTTTAACTGCGGTTAAATTATCCGCCTTAATTGGCTATAAGCTGGCTGGTTTTCTTGGTTTGCTGCTGGCAGTTTTCGCTTTAAATTTACCCGGATTAATTCTGGCGGTGCTTGGCTATCAGTTTTTAAATAATCACAATTCGCCGCTTGCACAGAAAATAATGATTGCGGTGCAATATGGTGCATTGGCATTACTGGCTGCTGCTTCCTATTCAGTTGCGCAAGGGGTTATACAGACTTATTATTCCTTGCCTGTGCTTATTGCCTGTATCTTATTTTTTCTGGCTTTGGTATACCTACAACTATCCCCTTTCTGGGGATTTATCGCCTATATTGGCATCTGCTTCTTTTTAGTCCATACCTAATAGAGAGTAAATGTTTTAATTACAGCAGGAGCAATTTTGAGCAAGATTTTGGACAATCCGGATTTTTTTATAAACAGGGAATTCACTGCCCTCGCGTTTAATGAAAGGGTTTTGCAACTGGCAAAGGATGAGCGTATTCCCTTGCTGGAGCGGATGCGTTTTCTATGCATTTGCTGCGGTAATCTTGATGAATTTTTTGAAATCCGGGTCGCAGGCCTCAAAGAAAAAATAGCCATTTCCTCCCCTAAGTTGAATATAGACGGTTTACGGGCCGATGAAGTGTTTAGTCAGGTCAGTAAAAAAGCCCATAGTTTAAGCGATGAGCTTTATCAGATTTTCAACAAACAGCTGCTCCCGGAAATGCGCAAGGAAAACATTCACTTCTATGATGTGGAGGAGTGGACTGAAGATATTCATTTATGGGCGAAGCATTATTTTAAAAATGAGGTGCTGCCTATCGTTAGCCCTATTGCTCTCGATCTGGCGCATCCATTTCCGCGCTTGTTCAATAAAAGTCTCAACTTTATTATTTCCTTGCGCGGCAAGGATGCTTTCGATCGGAATATTGATTACGCCGTAGTCCATGCGCCCCGTTCCCTGCCTCGGATGATCCATTTGCCTTCTGAGTTGTGTACAGATGGCGGCAGTTATTTCGTGTATCTTTCTTCCATTATCCAAACGCATATCAGCAGCCTGTTTCCGGGGATGGAAATTAATGGCTGTTACCCTTTTCGTTTAACACGCAACAGCGACTTATTCTTGCGGGAAGAGGAAATTGAGGATTTGGCTGTTGCAGTACAGCGCGAACTGTTCTCCAGGCATTATGGCCATGTGGTGCGTCTGGAGGTCGATAAAAAATGCCCCGAACATATTGTCGATTTCCTCTTGCAAAAGCATCATTTGCACCATGAAGATACTTATTATTGCGATGGCCCGGTGAATTTGCAGCGCTATTACAGCGCTATTAACCGAATCGATCGCCCCGACTTGAACTATCCGCCATTGACTGTTCAATACCCTGATTATATTCATCAGCGCCGTAATCTTTTTAATGTGCTGGATGAACAGGATATTTTCCTGCATCACCCATACCAAAGCTATGAAGTCATTATTGACTTTGTACGCCAGGCTGCTGCTGATCCCAATGTTTTGGCGATAAAACAGACTCTGTATAGAACACATTCGGAATCCGTAATGGTGAGGGCCCTGGTTGAAGCTGCACGTTCCGGCAAGGAGGTAACGGCCGTTGTAGAGCTTCGTGCCCGTTTTGATGAGGAGTCTAATCTGAAATTAGCCAACCGCCTGCACGAAGCCGGTGTTTTAGTTCTTTACGGGGTAATGGGCTATAAAACACATGCCAAAATGACACTGGTGGTGAGAAGGACGCATGGCAAACTCAAGCGCTATGTACATCTTGGTACAGGAAATTACCATGAACAAACTGCAAAGCGTTATACTGATTTTGGCTTACTAACCTCCGATCCGTCAATCACTGCAGATACCCAAATCATCTTCCAGCAACTAACCGGTTTGGGCCGCACGGTCAAACTGAAAGCATTATCCCATTCACCCTTCACCTTGCAAAAGAATATTATGAGTCATATTGAAGCCTGCTGTGAAGCGGCAAAAGAAGGAAAAAATTCGGAAATCAACATAAAAATTAACGGGCTGACTGATAAAGCCATGATTCAGGCGCTGTACTTGGCCTCGCAGGCGGGGGTCAAAATTAATTTAATTGTACGCAGTATGTGCTGCCTTAAACCAGGGATCCCTGGAATATCTGACAATATCCGCGTCCTCTCTGTATTGGGGCGGTTCCTTGAACATCATCGTGTCTATCATTTCCGGATTGATGACGAGGAACATTATTATTGTGCCAGCGCAGACTTGATGGAGCGCAACCTATACAATCGCATTGAAGTATTGTTTCCAATTCAGGAGGAAGGGATCAGGAAACGCATTAAACAGGAAATATTCAAAAACTATTTAAAAGACAATATGTATGCCTGGGAAATGCAAACGGATGGAAGCTATAAGCCCTTGTGCAATGGCTCCCATTCTGCGCAAGAAAAATTACTTCAAATTTATGCAAAAACAGCCAGTAATGAGTTCAAAAAAGTATAGCCGCTGTGTTTTGCTAATCATAATTTCTTATCACGTGATTGATTCTTATCATTAACGCTCAGCGTTCTAATTTGCCTATTATTTTCTGGCGATATAAAAACACTAAGGAAAATATATGGATACATTTGAAAACAATAGTAATTTAGACACTATCATCAGCTATAAAACCCTGGATAAAGACTATGGGCGGACAAAGTTTGCAGGTCCTGGCTATGGTGAGTTTGATATGGAAAAGTATAAAGCGCTTGAGGAATTGTTAAATCCTGATGCCGTTGATGTAACACTGTAAACTGTATTATCCCGAGTGGGGCTGTAAGCCAGGCCCCAGGGGAAATTAGGAGTCATTATGGATAATTTACAGGTTGAACAACGTGCTTACAATCTTAATGATGCTTTATTGATTGGTCTTGATGAAGCTTTAAAAAATCACATTAAGCCCGCTTTTCAATGTATAGGCAGTTTGAAGCACAAGGGGATTCATTTAAGTACTTATCTATGTGCTGCCAATAACCATCAGTTGGAGCTGTCTTCCTTAGGGGGAGCAAGCGGCAGCGAGGAACAGGCTAAAGTAAAAGCCTTGTTTGAATCATTAGAAAAATCAATTGGCATCAGTCTGTATAAAAATAATTTACTCAACCAGTATTCATTTTCTACCGCGAGTTCGCCATCCACGAGTTTTCTGACGAAGCATCAACTAATGCCCAAACGTTTACTGGAAGAAAGCTACCAGAAAAAACCTTACCCCTGGATTGAATTGCACCCCCTCTTTAATGGAGGCAGCATATATTACCCATTGGCTTTAATTTATCCTTTTATTGATGAAAACATTGCTTCACTGAGCAATGATATCGGGCTTGCTATCGGAGCGACGCGAGAAGAAGCGATCATCCATGGCATTAATCAATGGGTCGAGCGGGACGCCTATTCGTTGTTTCTGCTAAAAACAGTGCTTCATCATAAGCCAGTTCCTGCAAGGGTGATGCGAAAGAACACCTTGCCTCCATCTGTCACTGAAATCATAGCGGCCATTGAGCAGCATTATGATGAAAATATATTAGTGGTAGACATCAGCAGTGATAATTCTATCCCAGCCTTCGTTGTCAGTTTTACCCGGCAGACGATGCTGCTGCAGCCCCAGGGGTTTGGCGCCTCACTTTCTAAAGAAGCGGCATTGAAGCAGGCCCTGTATGAGTCGGTACAATACAAAGAGCGATTCAATGCAAATGCCAGGGTTTATCGTGAGCAAAATGCCAGGTTTTTTGAGAAAAGCCCTTTGCTGTTAAAGGCGATGATCGGCGATCTGCAAATGCTGGTAGATAATAAAATCTGTGTAGAGCTCAATTGGGATGATGTTCCTTCATATTGTTTGCCAAACACCTTAAGTCAGCAAATTCAATTGATGGCCGAACATTTAGGGGCTTGTCAGGCGACTATTTATGTCGCTGATTTATACCAGTCATCCACTGGTGTCACGATCACTTACACCTTAATCCCAGAGCTTGAAAATTTTAGTTTAATCCGTGACGCAAAATGTGTGGCGATTAAGCAGCGGGCATGGAGTATATTAAATGAATTATGAAAGACAAATGCCATCCTGGATGGCTATGGGAAAAGCAAAGCTAACCCTTAACCAATTGAATTTACATGCTGATTTCCAGCAATATGGCAGTGAGATTAAGACCTTTCATTGCAAATTAATTGATGATCAATCGCATTCCATCTTTTATGGTTGCGGGAAAGGAATCGGGATTCAATCGATGGTAAGTGCTTGTTTTGAAGCCCTGGAACATTATGCGGTGTTCGATTTTTGTCAAAAAAATCAGAATAATTATTTTTCTTTAAGTGATCCGCGGATTGCAAATCCCTTGAAAACACATCAACTCCTGACTCCTTCAATATATCAGGAAACAGGAGAATTACCCTTCGCCAGATTTGAAGAAATTGCCTCTGGTGAAATACTGTATTATCCATTGTATTTAATCGATCCGCGCTACGCCAAAAGCCCGGCTGCCCGGGATGAATTTAATTATGAGCCTTATTCCTGGCAGGCCTGTGATTCAGGCATTGCCTCGGGTACCAATGAGGATGAAGCCAGTATTCATGCCCTGAATGAAGCGATAGAGCGTGATGCTTACTCTTTATTTCTCATTCAGGCGTTTTTATTGCATGGACCTGTTTCGATCATCGACAAAGATACAGTGCCTGAGTATTTAAAAGAAATGATCAATCATATTGAGCAGGTGTACGACGAGGAGCTCCTTCTGGTGGATATCACCAGCGATATAGGTATTCCAAGTGTTCTGGTCAGCCTGACTAAACAATCGATGCCCATTCAACCCATTGGTTGTGGTACATCGCTTTATAAAGACTACGCTCTGGAGCGGGCACTTTTGGAATCCTTACAGCCATTGCATTTGTTTAATGATCATTTGCTGCAAAATCAGCTGAAAACCTTGAGCAATTTTGCGGAAAAGCCATTATTGGCTCAATGTGCCATGGCGGATATTGCCAGTCTGTCAGCTCAATTTAAAATGAAGCATTTTGATTCGCTTCCTGATTATAAAGGGGCTTCTTCGCTAAGCCATCAGTTAGATTGCATTATTCAAAGCATTCGCAAGCAGAATTTTTCTATATTCAAGACTACTATCGCTGAACTTGATAGCGGTTTTCATTGCCTGAAGTATATTATTCCTGGCCTGGAGCAATTTTATCTGGTAGAAATCGGAAAACATATTCTACCCAATACAAGAGGTATGAATTTTATTCGGAATAGCAGGCTCAACCGGCGTACTTCAGCTTGCTCTTGAGAAATGGTTACAAGCTTTGAACGAATAGAAACAATCTGGATCTGATTGTATTGGGACCGTTCGGCCTGAGACGGAGCTAAATCGGCACATCAGGCCGAACGGCGATACGCCCCTCAGGCTTTTGCGCTTTAATGCTCCAAGGGCAAGCCGCGGAGGTGGAGCTTAAAAAATGTCATTTGAGAAGGATAAATGAAATTACTGGATCCTCAATTGCAGATTTTCTTTGCTGTCGCCCAGCATAAAAGTATGCATGCAGCAGCCAAGGCGGTGCACTTAAGTCAGACAGCGGTTACTCAACGTATACGTGCTTTGGAAACCAGATTACGCACCACACTCTTTATACGCAGCCATCACGGCGTCTTGCTAACCTCCGAAGGGGAGGCTTTGCTCCGTTATTGCCAGGCGTCTCGAGAGCTGGAAGGGATTACCTTATCCAATATTCATGGGGCGGGGGTGGAGGCGACTGTGCGATTGTGCATCAGCGGTCCCACCAGTATCATGTCCTCACGGATAATTCCTGCCTGTCGCCCATTATTAAAAAAATATCCTCGCTTACTTATTACTTTCCACATTAATGATTCTGAGCACAGAATTGCCTCGCTGCAAACGGGCAGTAGTCATTTTGTAATTATTGAACCGCAGCATCTCTTTAAAGAAATGCAAGTGAAAGCGATCCGGCCAGAGCGTTATGTCCTGGTGGCTACAGCGGACTGGGCTGGCCGGAATTTGAAAGATATTTTACAAACAGAACGAATTATTGATTTTGATGAGTCAGATCCCATGACCCTCAATTATCTGAAACACTATGATCTGCTGAAATACGTTCAATCCGAACGCCATTTTGTGAATATTAATGAGTCATTGCTCAGCTTATTTAAAGATGGGTATGGTTATGGTGTTTTATCGGCTGAACTTTGTCAGCCTTTTCTGGAGAAAGAACAATTGATAGTCCTTAACTCAGGTCAGTTTTATGAGAATAAGCTCGTACTTGCCTGGTATGCGAGAACAGAAACGCCATCCTATTTCGCAGATGTTATTACTTCCATAGTCTGAATCGTTAAGAATGCAGTAAACAGTGCAGGCGAATTATACGGAGGATTGCCATTGATTCAATATTGTCCGGGTAAATTCGAAAGCCCAGGCTTTAATAAAGCAAAGTTTTACTGCTTTTTCCTGCTTCTTCCCTCGCCAGTCGCGGCACCAGGTATCCAGGAAGCAAGGTCTGCAGCTCCCGGAAAATCGCGGATGCTTTTTCATCGGGTAAATCAAAATGCGCAGCACCGGCGACTTTATCCAATACGTGCAGGTAGTATGGCAGTATTCCACAGCTGAATAAGCGTTTACTTAACTCCGCCAGAGTGCTTGCTTCGGCGTTCACCGCCTTTAACAAAACCGCCTGATTGAGTAAATGGCAACCCGACGCCCGCAATTGCCGGCAGGCTGTTTCAACGTCTTCATTGATTTCCTGGGCATGATTGCAATGCAGTACCACCACCTTGTGCTTTCGCAATGCACTTAAAATGCTTGAAAACTCTTCATCGATACGTTCAGGCAGCACAATTGGAACGCGTGTATGGAAACGTATCGTTGTCACATGGTCAATCTGATCAACTTCCCCGAGCACCTCTTTCAAAACCCTGTTAGAGGCTAATAGGGGATCGCCGCCGCTCAATATTACCTCAGATACATCGGGATGTGTCCTGATATATTCAATAACCCTTTGCCAGCCTTCTCTGCCAGGATTATTTTTCTGATAAGGAAAATGTCTGCGGAAACAATAGCGGCAGTGGACAGCACAAGTACCAGTCAATGTTAATAGAACGCGTCCATTGTATTTATGCAATAAGCCATTTAAAGGATTGCTGTTGTTTTCCTGCAGGGGATCCTGTTGATAGCCTTCGGCGTCAAAAAGCTCTTTTTCAGTAGCGAGGACTTGCAACAGCAAGGGATCATCTGGGTTATTTTTTTGCATGCGGGCGGCAAAACCGCGAGGAACGCGGGTTTTAAATAACCTTTCCGCGGCCGAACTGTCTTGAGTGGCCAAGCCCAGAAACTGCAACAACTCAGTCGAAGAGGCAAATCCCTGCGCTAAAATTTTTTGCCAACTCACAAAGGCATCTCGCATTAATGGAACAAAATTGATAAACTCGCCACTCTAACGAAAATGCGACAAAATCTCAACTGTGGAGTACTAATGGCTATTTATAGCACGAATGAGTTTAAAAATGGATTGAAGGTAATGGTTGATAATGCCCCATGCAGTATTGTTGACTGTGAATTCGTTAAACCAGGAAAAGGCCAGGCGTTTACCCGAGTTAAAATTCGGAATTTGAAAACAGGCCGGGTAGTGGAGCGCACTTACAAATCAGGCGAAACGCTGCCATCTGCGGATGTAAGCGACGTTGAAATGCAATATCTATACAGTGATGGAGAGCTTTGGCACTTCATGGTTCCCGACACGTTTGAACAATATGGAATTTCAGAAGAGACTTTGGCAGATGCAAAACAATGGCTGAAAGAGCAGGATATCTGCATTGTCACTTTGTGGAATAATGAGCCTATCCAGGTTATGCCTCCCAATTTTGTGGTTCTTGCGATCACTGAGACCGATCCTGGCGTTCGCGGCGATACGTCTGGCGGCGGCGGTAAACCCGCTATTCTGGAAACCGGAGCAGTAGTTCGCGTGCCCTTATTCATTCAAACTGGCGAACTGATCAAAGTTGATACACGTAAAGGCGAATACGTTTCCCGCGCTAAAGAATAATTTCTCCCGCCTTACTTCCTATTACCGTCTTTGCGAGCAAAGCGGAGCAATCCAGATCGATGCCTGAACAGCGCTTCGATCTGGCTTAGCCAACGCAGGTCAGACGCAAACAAAGTATTTGTCTAAGTCGAATCTCCGCAGCTACGACCATCCGAATCCCCCGCTGCGCAGCCCCTTCGAATCCCCACGGCCGCGACCACCGAATCCCGCGACTGCGATCACCGAATCCCCGCGGCATCGACCGCGGGGCCCATGCCTGTAGGATTAGCATGGCCGTCAGACAAGTTTCAATGTTGCCAAAAAATAAGATTTAACAGGTAGTCATAAACAAGTGTGCTTAACATTCAATTGGCTTCGTGTGGCCCCGCGGTCGCGGGGATTCGATAGCTTTTAATTCTCATGCACTTGTGTAGATAGCTATGGGTCGCAGCCGCGGGGATTCGGAGCGGAAAAAGAGACCTGTACATCAAGGCGGGACTCTACTAATAGCACCCGATAGATGAACCATTTTGACTTAAATTAGTTCATCGGGTAAAATATTTGCTCTATTTAGTAGGTAAGTGAGAAATATGAAGTATATCAAGTCAAGCGATTGGAGAAATGCAGTCAAACTACATAAGCCGGGAACATATGGCGAAGCCGCAAATAAATTTCAAGCAATGCTTAATCAGCTGAATATCAGAATGGATAAATTTTCGGCAAACAATACAAGTGTTCCGAATGCTTTATATGAGGACTACAGCGCAGTAAGTGAATATTTATTAACTTCCTATTTTAATTTATATAAAGAATCAGATTTTGACATTGTGGAATATGAGCACATTTGGCAGTTAATATCGTCTATTACCGGAGTTATGCTAAAGGCATCCGAAAGATTTCCTGAAGCTGACATTTTAAAAATTATTACCCTTAGCGCTGAGTTTTGTGAAAAAACCAGTGGTAAAGCCTCTGAAAGTTGTCTGGAAGCCGAAGAAGTTTCTGAGAAAATTCCATTGTTGGATATTGCGCTGAAGTGGGTGGATCGTTCCATATCATTATTCGATGAACAAGGAATCAAGGTGGGTTTTAGTGCATTCTTGCTAAAGCTTGAAATTTTGCGTGATCGCTTCAATCTTTCTGAAGATAAACAGAATTTTCTGGACATGCTTGAGCTGATTAAAGAGCGAAACCTTCTTAAAACACATGGCGTCACACCAGCACAACGTCTTTACTTTTTTGCATTAAGCCTTCAGGCGGCTAAACACTTTCCGGAAGCCAGGTTAAGCACTGCGATAGTAAAAGCGGCATTGAATTTCTCAACCTCATCTTCTTTTCCTATATTAACTGGTAATGATGAGGAGTTAGAATATTTAAAGTACTGGTTGGATATTTTTCAAAACCAGCTGGCAGAAAATTTGGGAGAGTCTACTATCGAACCCGCTGAGTTCTTCAGCCGCAGCGTAACACCCGAAGGGGAAGAAGCAATTCATTTGGCAATCGAACCGCGCCAGTTTCTTAGCAATATAGCTTTAGAAAAAATGCCTGTTGATTTGGATGATACTGATGATTCCTCTATTAATATAAGTACAAACAGTGAATCATCTAGTTCTTCTGAGATTATCGAAGAAGTCGTTGTGATATTCGACGATGAAGAAGCACTGCCTTTACTTTTGGAGACTGGTCAGGGAAATAAAGGCCGCAAAAAAAGAGAAGCTTCTCAGGTGGTTGGAGAAGATATCATTTTAACTAAAACTTCGACAAAGAAACAAAAAAGAGAGGAAGTTGAAATTATCGAAGTCTGTTTGGAAACCCCAGATACCGTTGTCATAGAAGAAGAAGTGATACTTATTGAGGAAAATAATGGGCTCTTGCAGCAAGAGCAGGATATACCGTCTGCCACTGCCGCGCAAAGACCAGCTATGCAGCAGCCGGCCTACTTTTCCAGTAGTGCCCAGGTGATTTTTTTCAGAAGAAGCCCAAACTCTTTGCCCGCTTCGGCGCCGGGTATTGAAAACAAGACATATAATATTCCAGCCATTGGCCACGCATTAATTAAGGTTTTGGAAGATTTCATTGCAGAAAGATCACGAGAAAAGTTCAAGCCCATCATTTTGTCCTTTATTGCTAACTTTATGGAAAGTCCCAGACACGGTAACCAGCCGGCTGTTAGTTTATTCTTATATCGACAGGCAAATGTATTACATCCTCAAAATAATAAGTTGCTTAAGGGAATGTTCAACCTGGTTAAAGAGCATCCCGAGCTAATAAATGAAGAGCAAAACTATGCTTGTGTCGCCAATGAGAAAATTTATTCAAATACGCTGATTATGCTTCATTCAAAACTGGGCCGACTGTTTGAGGACAAGGCGGAAGAATATAAAATTCTTGTTGAAAAATTGCTGCAATACTTAGAGCGAAAATTGCAAGCATGGAAGTCAGAGTTCCCTCCATCTGTACTTAAGCAAGCTTTCATTGAGAAGTTTAATGAGGAAATTAATAAAGCAGCGACTTCTTCATATGCAATAATCGGTATGTCTCAAGCGGGTAACTGAGCCAGGATTGTTTTAGAACCGTTCGGCCTGAGGAGGAGTAAAGCCCCGTTACTAAAGGCGGTGGCCTCAGGCTGAACGGAGATAAAAGCTATAGGTTGGCTATCCAAACTTTGAAGAACTTCAATAGTTATTCGCGGTAAGAGTACTATTAACTCCTTCATACATATATAAAATCCTTCATTTTGACCAAAATTAGATCTCAAGGTATAATGCTTGCTCTTCTTTATATGAGTAGTAAAAAAATGACTAAGGCTGAACTTCTAAAATACCGCAGGCTGGTAGCGAAGAAATGTAAAACAATAAAAACCCATTGCGACAATCTTGTAAATGGCGGCCCTTTTGATGCAGCAGAATGTGTTAACGTTTGGGAATTAATGAAATCTGATATCTCATACTTGCAAAAAGTAAACGATAACATTGGTGAATTAAGATCAAAAGATTTGCAAAAGAAAGTTAACGATACCTGGATGTTACTAGCTGAGACGAGCATCAATATTGCTGACTGGATTCTTTCAATTGTGAAGGAAGAGGTCGAGCCAAAAGAGGGTGAAACGCTGAAGATTAAGGATGTCATGCTATGGAGGGACAGAGGTTTCCAGTATCTGGAAGATGCTCAGTTATTTATTCCTTACTATCATCATTTTCTTGATGTAAAAATAGCTTATTACCAGGCTCGCGATGAGAAAGAGGCACCCATCTATTTTAAAAAGATTCTTAATAAGTTTAAAACCACTAAACTATTGGAAGATGCAGCAAAAAAATTGTACATGCCATATCTGGTTGAGCTTTTCGAAATTGCGCTGGATGTGATAACGAGTTCAACTGAGGACGAGAAGCGAAGCCAGATGATTCAGCATATTCTTAACTTTGCTGAAATGTCTCCTCTCTCTCTACCCTATGATGAGAACACTAAAAGAGCAGACAAAGAGGCATATAAGCGGAGATTTAAGGATTTTGTTCAGTTAGTCAATCAATATATGGCTGATGAGCAGAGAAAAGCGCTGCCTGCTGAAAATCGTTTGCGTGAAAGCCTGGAAGAAGAACTCAGTGATGATGAGGTATATATTGCTGAGCCTGAATCCGAAGAAAAAAGCGAGCTTCTCCCTATGGAAATGAACAGTGAAAGTGATTCTGAACTTTCACCTGCTGAGATTACATTAAAAGCAAAATATGCTGTTCTGCGTAATAATCAGAATGGCTCCGTCAATGGAAAAAGAAGAAATATCATTCTGTCTGATAATGAAACGGAAAGCGAAACTGAAAACGAAGAGGAATTGCATACTCCTGCGACTAAAAAGAGAGCGCTTGGTTTGTACAATAGTACCGATGCGGTTAATGATCTGGCATCGATGGCTAATTTAGATGTTGATGTCGTTATGCCTCAAACTCCGATTTCCAGTTCTTCAACGCTTGTACAAGGAGGCTTCTTTGCGAGTCATCGAAACTCGCCGTCACCTGTAAGACCCAGTGAAAAGATCTACACTGCGAGTGAAGTAAGTAATGCCCTGGTTACAACATTGCAGCATTTCACTCCTTACAGCAAGTCCTATCATGCAAAAGTTCTTGAACTGGTAGCTGATGGTTTAAAAGCCCAGCTTTCGTTTTGCAGTTTATTCCTTTATCGTCAAGCATTAGTGCTTGATTCTGGCAATGATGAAGTATTGTATAAGTTTGCAGGCGTTCTAGAG